>JAPLOL010000020.1 GCA_026400735.1 Alphaproteobacteria bacterium
GAAGAAGTCATTCGCGAGCACCCGGTTCTTCTGAACCGCGCACCGACGCTTCACCGCTTGGGCATCCAAGCGTTCGAGCCGAAGCTCATTGAAGGCAAGGCGATCCAGCTTCACCCGCTGGTTTGCGCCGCGTTCAACGCTGACTTCGACGGCGACCAAATGGCCGTGCACGTTCCGCTGTCGCTCGAAGCGCAGCTGGAAGCGCGCGTGCTGATGATGTCCACGAACAACATCCTTTCGCCGGCGAACGGCAAGGCGATCATCGTGCCGTCGCAAGATATCGTTCTCGGCCTCTACTATCTTTCACTGATGAAAGAGGGCGAGCCGGGAGAGGGCAAGCTGTTCGGGTCAATCGGTGAAATCGAGTCCGCGCTCGAAGCGGGCGTCGTGACGCTGCACACCAAGATCAAGGCGCGCTACGAAACCGTTGATGCGGACGGCAAGCCGACCCGCAGCACGATCGACACGACGCCTGGCCGTATGAAGTTGGCTGAAGTGCTGCCGAAGCACCCGAAGGTCAGCTACAAACTCTTGGATCAGACGCTGACCAAGAAAGAAATCGGCAACCTGATCGACAACGTCTATCGGTTCTGTGGTCAGAAGGCGACGGTGATCTTCGCCGACCGGATGATGCAACTCGGCTTCAAGGAAGCTGCGCGCGCCGGCATCTCGTTCGGCATGGCCGACATGGTTGTGCCGAAGGCGAAGGAAACGCTCGTCGAAGACACGCGCAAGCGTGCGGCGGAGTACGAGCAGCAATACGCTGACGGCCTCATCACCAAGGGCGAAAAGTACAACAAGGTTGTCGACGCCTGGTCGAAGTGCACTGACAAAGTCGCCGACGCGATGATGGAAGAAACGTCCAAGCCGGCCCGTCTGCCAGACGGCCGCCTGGGCGAACTCAACTCCGTCTTCATGATGGCGCACTCAGGCGCACGTGGTTCGAAGAACCAGATGAAGCAGCTCGCCGGTATGCGCGGCCTGATGGCCAAGCCGTCAGGTGAAATCATCGAGACGCCGATCATCTCGAACTTCAAGGAAGGCCTCTCGGTTCTCGAGTACTTCAACTCGACCCACGGCGCCCGTAAGGGCCTCGCGGACACCGCGTTGAAAACCGCGAACTCGGGCTACCTGACGCGCCGCCTCGTTGACGTTGCACAAGACTGCATCATCACCGAGGAAGATTGCGGTACGCAGGATGGCATCCAGATGTTTGCCGTTATCGACGGCGCTGACATCGTCGTTTCGCTCGCAACGCGCATTCTTGGCCGCACGGCGGCTCTGCCGATCAATGATCCCGGCACGGGCAACCAGCTCGTTCCGGCCGGTGGCTTCCTCGATGAGGACACCGTGCTGATGCTTGAAAAAGCGGGCGTGCAAGCCGTGAAGGTTCGCTCTGTGCTGACCTGCGAAACCCGCACGGGTGTTTGCGGCTCATGCTACGGTCGCGACCTTGCGCGCAACACGCAGGTTAATATCGGCGAAGCGGTCGGCGTCATCGCGGCGCAATCGATCGGCGAGCCGGGCACACAGCTCACCATGCGTACGTTCCACATCGGCGGCGCGGCTCAGCTGGCTGAATCGTCAGTGATGGAATCGGCGCACGATGGATCGGTCCACTTGATCGATCGCAACACCGTGAAGAACGCGTCTGGCGATCTCATCGTGATGAGCCGCAACATGAAGATTTCGGTCGTCGATGCCGAAGGCAAGGAGCGTCAAAGCTTCAAGCCGCCGTTCGGCGCGCGTCTGAAGGTTGACGAGAAGGCGAAGATCAAGCGCGGCGATCGCATCGCCGAGTGGGATCCCTACGCAACGCCGATTCTGACGGAAACCGCCGGTAAGGCGCGTTACGAAGATCTGACCGAAGGCGTCGCCGTTCGCGACGAATTCGACGAGGCCACCGGCATCTCGTCGAAGGTCGTCATCGATTGGCGTTCGACCGCGAAGGGCTCGGAACTGAAGCCGGCGATTTCGGTGCTCAATGCCAAGGGCGTGGTGGTGAAAACCTACGCGCTCTCAGTCGGCGCCATTCTCTCGGTTGCTGACGGCGACGATGTTACGCCTGGCCAAGACCTCGCGCGTATCCCGACGGGTGGCGCGAAAACGCGTGACATCACGGGTGGTCTGCCGCGCGTTGCGGAACTGTTCGAAGCCCGCCGTCCCAAGGATCACGCGATCATCTCGGAAGGCGATGGCCGCGTTGAGTTCGGTAAGGACTACAAGAACAAGCGCCGCCTGCGCGTTGTACCGGAAGACGAAAGCCTCGAGGCGATCGAGTACATGATCCCCAAGGGCAAGCACATTCCGGTGCAAGAGGGCGACTTCGTGAAGAAGGGCGATTACCTGCTCGACGGCAACCCCGCGCCGCAGGACATCCTCTCCATTCTCGGCGTCGAAGCGCTGGCGAATTACCTCGTTGAGGAAATTCAGAAGGTGTACCGCCTGCAAGGCGTGCCGATTAACGACAAGCACATCGAAGTGATCGTTCGCCAGATGCTGCAAAAGGTCGAAATCATGGAATCGGGTGACACCGAATTCCTGAAGGGCGAAGCCGTCGAAGCGTTGGATCTCGAAGACGAGAACAAGCGCGTCAAAGAACTGGGCCTCGCCCCGGCGACGGCGCAACCAATGTTGCTCGGCATCACCAAGGCCTCGTTGCAGACGCGTTCGTTCATCTCGGCAGCGTCGTTCCAAGAAACCACGCGCGTGCTCACCGAAGCTGCCGCCTACGGCAAGTCGGACACGCTCGAAGGGCTCAAGGAAAACGTCATCGTCGGCCGTCTCATCCCGGCCGGCACCGGTGGTCAGCTACGCCGCTACCAAAAGCTCGCCGCCGAACGCGACGCGCAACTAGCGATCGAACGCGGCGAAGACGCCCGCATCGCACAACCGGAAGCAGCCGAATAAGAGCTGCACGGCACTAGGAAGAAACGCCCACTAACAAAAACGGCCCGGGAGCAATCCCGGGCCGTTTCAGTTTGCAATGTTGCTTCGCTTACCAGACGCGGACGCGTTGGTCCGGCGCGAGGTATTGCGCTTGGCCTGCTTGGACGTTGAAGGCGGTGTACCAGGCATCGAGGTTGCGCACTGTGAGCGCGCGGAACATGCCCGGCGCGTGGCCGTCTGTGGCGATACGGCCGCGGAGGGCTTCATCGCGCATCTTGGTCGCCCACGTTTGCGCGTAAGCGATGAAGAAGCGCTGGTCGCCGGTCAGGCCGTTGATCACCGGCGCTTCCTGGCCGTTGAGCGAGGCATGATAGGCATCGTAGGCTGCTTGCAAGCCAGCGACGTCGGCGATGTTTTCACCGAGCGTCAGCGTACCGTTCACGTGCAGGCCCGGAAGCGCTTCGTACGTGTCGTACTGACGCGCCAGAGCTTCGCCTTGCGTACGGAAGTTCGCGAGGTCCGCGTCGGTCCACCAATTGCGCAGTGCGCCGGTCGAGTCGAATGCTGCGCCGTTGTTGTCGAAGCTGTGGCTGATCTCGTGGCCGATTACTGCGCCGATAGCGCCATAATTGTAGGCCGCGTCAGCGTTGGCGTTGAAGAACGGCGGTTGCAGGATCGCGGCCGGGAAGTTTAGGCCGTTCTGCACCGGCAAGTTCACGGCGTTCACCGTTTGCGGCGTCATCCACCATTCGTTGCGATCCATAGGATGGCCGATCTTGGCGAGTTGATGTGCGTATTCCGCACGTTCGCCGTTGACCTCGTTGGCGTACGCATCGCTGGCAGAAACCTCGTAGTGCGAATAATCGCGCCAGCTGTCGGGATAGCCAACGCCAACGACGATGGTTTCGACTTTGCGAAGTGCTTCAGCGCGAGTCGCGTCAGCCATCCAGCTCAAGCCTTGAATGCGCGCAGCGAAGGCGGTCTTGATGTTCTCGACCATGCCTTGCACTTCTTCGCGCGCCGAGGCGGGGAAGTAGCGCTGAACGTAGGCTTGGCCAACAGCGTCGCCGAGATACGTGTCGAGTGCATCAAGTGCGCGTTTGGCGCGGTCGCGTTGCTGTGGCGTGCCCGCAAGCGTGGTCCCGTAGAAAGCGAAATGTGCCTGATCGATCGTGCTTGGCAGTGCGTCCGCGTGCGAGTTGATCTGGTGGAACGCCAGCCAGTCCTTCCAAGATTGGATCGGCGCCGAAGCCACCAGTGCGGAAAGACGTGTGATTGCCGGCGCGTGATACGCGGCGAAACGCTGTTGGTTACCGAGTTGCGCTGCAGTCAGGAACGCGTTCCAATCGATGCCAGGCGCGCGTTGGCCGAGTTCAGCGCGGCTCCAAACGGCGGCTGATGAAGGAATGTCTTCGCTCTGCTCACGCGTGACGTGGGCGCGGGCGATCTGCACTTCGAGGTCGAAGATGCGCTGGGCGCGCGCGCGGGCATCGCTCACGCCGGCGAGCGTCAGCAAGCGTTCGATGTAGGCGCGATACTCGCCGCGAATGCGGACCATGTCCGCGTCGTTGGATAGATAATATTCGCGCTCCGGCAGGCCGAGGCCGCCTTGCAGGAAGTAGGGCAGCACTTCGCCCGGCGTCGCCAATCCTTGCGTGACGAACACGCCGAGCAGGTTCTCCGTGCCGAAATCCGTCGCGTTGAGCGGATCGACGTCGGCGCGCAGTTGTTCGCCGAGAACGCGCGAAAGATCGGCGCGCGTGCTGATGGCGTTGAAGCGCGCGAGATCGGCTTGCACCGGCGCCATGCCGGCAGCGTCGATTGCAGCGGTGTTGGTGTAGGCGTTGTAGAAGTTCGCGATCCGCGCGTTGTCGGTGCCCGCTTGCGGGTTCGAATTGACGATGCCGTGGACCAGTTCCGTCGTCTGCTGTTCGGTCGTCAGCGACGCGCGATAGAACGAGCCGATGTTCGAGCGATCGGCCGGGATCTCGGTGTTACGCTGCCAGGCGCCGTTGGCGTAATTGTAGAAATCATCACCCGGCTGGGCGCTGGTATCCATCGCCGCGAGATCGAGACCGATCTCGGCTGGCGCGGCGGGGCGGTTGCATGCGGCGACGCCGCAGACCAAGGCCGCGCTCAGGGCGAGCGCGGACACAAACAGAATAGACATGGGAACATCGTCCTTTTCGCATCAAACGTGGTTCACGGCATAGGCTTGCGCGCGCGTGTCAGCAATCGACGCTGGCGCCTGAGAACGCACGAATGTCGCGGAATGACAGGCTTTCGTCGCAAACGCGGGAGGCCCGCGTTGCCGCTAGAATTGCGGCATCGGCGGCCCGCCGGGCTGCTGATCCTGCGGCGGACGCTGCGGGCCGGAACCGAACTGATACGTCAGCGCGAGGCGCAGACGCGTGCCCGGACTCTCAAACTCCGTGCGCTCGTAATAATCATCGGTGGTGACTTCCGAGACTTGGTCGGCGCTGTCGAAGATGTCCTGCACATTGAGGACGCCGAAGAGGCGCGAGGTGAGGCGGCGGCGCCACGTGAAGTTCGCCGTGACGAACTCGCTGCGTTCCGATTGGAGTCCGTGACGCGGTCCCTGAAAGCGGACCTCGAATTGATACTGATTGGCGCCGGTCGCCTCCTGATCCTCGTCACGATAATCGAGCTGAGCGATGCCGTCATATTCCACCGCTTCACGGCGGACGCGGCCGGTGCTGCCAAGGAAGTCGTATTCGCGGTTGAGAACGTTGCCGCTCAAGGAGTAACGCCAACGCTCGCCGATCGGGCCGCGCAGCAGCGCTTGCAGTCCGCGTTGTTCGCTTTCACCGGCGTTCACCGGCATGGTGACGATGACGCCGTCGCCGTTTACGTCGGTGAATTGCGACCAATTATCTTTGGTGATCCGATCGAAGAACGTAACGCTGAAGCTTGCCCCGGCGTTCTGATAAACAAGGTTCGCTTCGAAGGCGTCCGTCGTCATCGGTTCAAGATTTGGATTGCCCGACTGCGCGCGATTGGCATCGTTGAATCGAAGCGCCGGATCAAGCTGTTCGAAACCCGGCCGTTGAATGCGGCTTGAATAACTCAGATCGACGTTGATGTGCGACGTAAGTTCGTTGCGGATATGAAGGCTCGGAAACGCCTGCACGTCAGTGTCGTCAGTCTCAAGTGCGCCAGAAACAACTTCGCGGCGATAGCCTTCAACGCGAACACCCGGCAACCATTTCCAATCGCCGGTGGTGAATTGGTAGGTCGAATACGCCGCCAGTGTTTGGCTCGTCCCATCTAGGCGCGCTGTGAACGCCGGCGGCGCTGCGCCGCCCACGGGGGCAAGGGCGCTGTCGATCGTTTGATCGGTATAATCGAACGAGGCGCCGAGCGTCAGAAATTGGTCTGACGGCATCGGTTGTTCCATATCGAAGTCGGCAGCGAAGTTCAGTGTGTCTTGTTCTGAGCGCGTGCTGTAGGCGATCGGCGTGCCGCCGCCCGCTGGGGTGATCGCGAATTGTGATCTGGAATCGCCCGTAAATTGGCTCAAAACAGAGTTGAATTTGATAAGCTCGCGCGGCGCATCGCCTTGCTGCTGAAAGTCGAAGGTGATCTGCGCATTGTTAAAGGTGTTGTCGGAGTTCGCGTCCGTCGTCGATATCGGACCGAGCGTATTTGAGAGCGTCGAGCCTTGATCGAGACTGAAATTGTGCTCACCGCCATCGAGCGAAAGGCTCATGCGGCGGCGCTCAGTCGGGCTGAAGGCGGCCTGCAATTGGCTGAGGTAAAAGCCGTTGTACTCGAAGTGGCGGAGGCCATCTTCGGTGGTGGAGGCTCCGCCGGGCGGCGTTTGACGTTCGCGCATCAGGTTGTTGTCACCTTCGCCGCCATAGACGCCGGTCTGTCCGCTGAAGGACCATTGGCCGGACGAGTAGCTGGGCGAAACACCGAGATGATAGCCACCGAGTGAATCGGCGCTGGTCTGAATCGAGCCATTGAATCCGGCATCGAAGCGACGGCGCGTAATGATGTTGATGATGCCGCCCGAAGCGTCGGCTGCGTATTGTGCAGACGGGTTTGTAATCACCTCGATGCGCTCAACACTGCCGCCGGGGATGCCCCGCAGCACTTGCTCAAGATTATCGCCGGGCACTGGGCGGCCGTTGATCTGGATCTGCACGCCTTCGGCGCCAAGCAGCGTGATGCCCCCATCGGGCGCGACACTGACGGAAGGGATGCGGCCGAGCACGTCGAACATGTTGGTGCTTTGCGCCACCGGGTCGTCGCGCAGCGTGTAGGTGCGCCGATCGATGCGGATCTGATCGCCCGGTTCAGCAAGCACGACGATGTCGTTGTTGTCGTCATCCGCCGCGGAGTCGGCTTCTGCCGGTGCGGGTTGCGGCGATTGTTGTGCGTAAGCCTTCCCGCCCACCATCAGGAATGCGACAGACGCGGACAGCAGCCATGCGAGGCGATTGGTCGAACTCATGCCTGCGATCTGTCCGAATTCGCGGAACCAGGCAAATTAAGCTCCACCAATCGCCAGCTAGGAGCGGCGAATGGCTCGCAACTAGTCGCCGAAAATGTCCATGAGATCGAAGCCGCCGCGCCGGCGACGCTGACCGCCGCGTTGATCGTAGCCGCCTTCGCCACGCTCGCCGCTTTCGCCGCGCTCACCATACTCGCCACGCTCGCCATAACCCTGTTGCGGGCGCTGCTGCTGCGGAGCGGCCTGCTGCGGGTGCGAACGGCGATAGTCGTCGGGGTCTTGATAGAACTGGCTGCGGTCCTGTTCGAAGGCGACGCGCTCATTCTTAGCGCCATCGATGATCTTTTCGAGTTCGCCGCGATCCAGCCACACGCCGCGGCACGTCGGGCACATGTCGAAAGCGACATCATTGCGTTTCACCTCGGACATCGAGGCATCGCAGTTCGGGCACATCAGCAGCGGCATCGGTCTCTCCTCCATTAGCGCAGGGCATGTAGGGTCGAAATGCATGGGAAAAACCTGCGACCTATGCGGCGGATTTTCGCAACGTCATCTGGTTTGCTCTAGGGTATTGCGTGTGCGAATCGAGCGGGAACAATGACCAATCAAGTCTCTGAAGCGCTGAAGCGCATTAAGCCGTCCGCCACCATGGCGATGAGCGCCAAAGCGCGCGCACTGAAGGCCGCCGGCCGCGATTGCATTGCGCTTTCCCAAGGCGAGCCGGATTTCGACACGCCGGAAAACATCAAGCAGGCCGCTATCAGCGCCATGCGTGAAGGCAAGACCAAATACACCGATGTCGACGGCATCCCCGAACTGAAGGATGCGATCTGCGCCAAGTTCAAGCGCGAGAACGGGCTCGAGTATAAGCGCGAGCAGATCAACGTTTCGCCGGGCGGCAAGCCGGTGATCTTTAATGCTTGGATGGCGACGCTCAATCCTGGCGATGAAGTGATCATCCCCGCGCCGTATTGGGTGAGCTACCCGGACATGGCGATCATGTGCGGCGGCACGCCGGTGTTTATCGATACGACGACCGAGAACGGTTTCAAGGTTCAGCCAGAAGCGCTCGCGAAAGCGATCACGCCACATACGAAGTGGCTGCTGCTAAACTCACCGTCCAATCCCTCCGGCGCGGCCTACACACGCGCTGAGCTCAAGGCGCTCGCAGCTGTGCTGCTGGACTATCCGCACGTGCTCGTTCTCACTGACGATATGTACGAGCATCTCGTCTACGGCGACTTCGAGTTCACGACGATCGCGCAGGTAGAGCCGCGTTTGTACGAGCGCACGCTGACCATGAACGGTGTGTCGAAAGCGTACTCGATGACAGGCTGGCGCATCGGCTATGCTGGCGGCCCGCAATGGCTGATCAAAGCCATGGCGAATGTGATGGGGCAGACGACGTCTAACCCATGCTCGATCTCGCAATGGGCGGCGGTTGAGGCGTTAAACGGCACCCAAGATTTCATTCCGAAGAACAAAAAGCTCTTCCAGGAGCGCCGTGACCTCGTGGTTTCGATGCTCAATCAGGCACGCGGAATCAAATGTCCGACGCCGGAGGGCGCGTTTTACGTTTACCCATCCTGCGCTGAGCTGATCGGCAAGAAAACGCCAACCGGGAAGGTCATAGAGAACGACGAAGCGTTCGCGGTAGCGCTGCTGGAAGCAGAGGGCGTCGCTGTCGTACATGGCGCCGCTTTCGGACTCTCGCCGAACTTCCGCATCTCTTACGCGACCTCGAACCAGTGTCTGGAAGACGCCTGCGCGCGCATTCAGCGCTTCTGCGGCAGCTTAAGCTAGCGCAAGCAACATCCGCCAACGTTGCTTTGGGCAATCGTGCGTGAGCTCGGCGCTTTGCGACGAACGGCGCGCGTCTCTCGGGAACGTGAATTGCTGTGAGGCATGAGTGGGCGCTCCCTCGTGGTGCGAGGAGGAAAGCCCCATGAAGCGAGCATTGCTTGCTGGCGCCGTTATCGCCGCCAGCCTTTTCACATCTGCTGCTATCGCTGCCGACACCGGCGTCGGTCCGATTGTCGTTTATGGCCGAGGTCCGGCGCAGGATTGCTACGTCGCCGCCACCGCCGATAGACCCAACCACAATGCCATCTCTGTCTGCAGCTTGGCGCTCAACCACGATTTTCTGACGCGCGAGGATCGCACGGCCACGCTCGTCAATCGCGGCGTGTTGCTCATGCGCCGTGGTCTTGATGCACGCGCTCTTGTGGATTTCGAAGGCGCTGCCGCGCTCAATCCGGAATTCGGCGAAGCCCAACTTATGCGCGGAATCGCGCTGGTTCAGCTCGATCGCTATCCTGAGGCGATTGACACGCTGACGCGCGCGATCGCGACAAGTCCCCAGCGGCCGGAGCGCGCATATTTCTATCGCGCCGCCGCGTACGAGGAGGTCGGCAATACGCAAGCCGCGTATGCTGACTATCAGCGCGCGGCGGAGCTGGCCCCTGGCTGGGGTTCGCCGCGCACCGAACTCACGCGCTTCGTTCGGCGCTAGTTCTCGAGCTTGAACGTCAGTCCGGCTTTTTGCTGCAGACGTGCGATGAGCGCGTCCCCCATGGCCGCGGCTGGCGTCCAGATGCCGCCTGGCGTTGTTTGACGGCTCGTGTCGTTCAGCGTCAGCGCGGCCTCGGAGATCATCTTTGACGTAGAACCGTAGCCCGGATCTTTGTCGCCATAGACGCTGGCGCGCAAAGAACGTCCGTCTGCAGCTGTGCCGACGTAAAGCACATCGTACATGCCGGTCTCGCGTGCTTCTTTGTCTGGGCCTTCACCGGGCTTTGGCAGTGCGAACTGGGTAAGCAGCATCCGCGTCGGCGCAAAGCCGAGCATGGCGCGCTGCATGTTCGACGCGCCGAGCGCTGACTTGGCGCGTTTTTGACCCTGCGCGCCGCCGCCGGTCATCATCATTTCACTGTAGGTGAAGTCTTTTCCGTACGGATATTTCGCTAGCGCGTTGGTGCGATGCACGTTCTTCGTGTTGATCGAGGCCATCACGAACGGCGCGGCCCAGGAATTGATGTCCGCATCTTCGGTGACGACGTCGCCGTTGGGCTGCGGTGTTTGCCGTTCCGGTGAAAGAAGGAATGGATCTGTCATCTGCGCTGCAAGTGAGGGTTCGCGCTTCACTGCTTCCAGCGTCGCGAGCATCGAGGCCATCGTGCCGCCGGAGAACGTGCCTTTCATCTTGCGCACGCGGCCGCGCACATCGCGCAGAGGCTGGCCGAAGCGCGCTTTGGCCTCTTGTTGCAAATACCAAACGCCGCAATCGAACGGGATCGAGTCAAAGCCGCACGAGAATACGATGCGCGCACCGCTTTCTTGCGCCGTCTTCTCGTACTTGGCGATCATCGCCGCCATCCAGTTCGGCTCGCCGCAGAGGTCGACGTAGTCGGTGCCGGCCTTCGCGCACGCTGCGAGCAAACCTTCGCCGTAACGCTGATAGGGGCCGACAGTGGTGATCACCACGCGCGCCCGGTGCGCCATGGCGTCCAGCGCATTGGAATCGCTTGCGCCGGCGACGATGATCGGCAGCTTGTAAGATGCGCCGATATCGTTGCGTACGGTCTTGAGCTTTTCCTCGTCGCGGCCCGCGATCGCCCAGCGCACGTCGCCTTCCGCGCCGTAAACGCGCATCATGTGTTCGGCCACCAATTTACCGGTGAAGCCTGTCGCGCCGTAAACAACGACGTCAAATTCCTGTGCGCTCATGCCCGCCTCCGCGGGGCCTTATGGACCGGCGGCGTCAGCGGAGCAAACCGACTCTGGCCCGCGCGACCAAGGCGGTCCATACACCACGCGACTCATGCCGCCGCTCGCCATCGCCGCCGCCATCGCTTCAGCCGTGATCCACGCCAGCTGGAACGCCGTCCTCAAAGGCGGGACCGATCGCGTTACGGATTCCTTTTTGATCGCAGTTGGCGGCCTCGGCGCGGGACTGCTGATCATCATCTTCTTGGGTGCGCCGCCGACGGCCGCGTGGCCGTATCTCGCGATGACGGTGTGCATCCATCTGGCCTACTGGTTTTGCCTGTTCAAAGGCTACGACGCTGGCGACATGAGCCATGTCTATACGCTCTCGCGCGGCATGGCGCCGATGCTGGTTGCGGTGGGCGCTGCGCTGACCGCGAATGAAATTCCGCCGCCGTTCAAAATGCTCGGCATCGCCTTTGTGTCGATTGGCGTGTTTACAGTTGGTGCAAGCCCACGCGCGCCACTGCGAGCAACGTTGTGGGCGGGCGCGATCGGGCTTTGCATCGCATCGTACTCGCTCGTTGACGCGCTTGGGTCGCGGATCACGGGCAACGCGGCGATCTTTCTGGGTTGGTCGATGGCGCTGATGTCGGTGCCGATGGCGGCGTTTGCGTTTTGGCGGCGCGGCGCTAGGCGCTTGCTGGCCGATGCGGCTGTCGCGCCGTGGCGTGGTATCGGTGTCGGCATCATCAGCTTTGCCGGCTACGGTTTGGTGCTTTGGGCGCAGACGTTTGCGCCAATCGCGCAGGTGACGGCATTGCGCGAAACTTCGGTCGTGTGGGGCGCGTTGATTGCCTTTCTCTTCTTGCACGAAAAGCTTGGTGCGCGTCGCTGGCTGGGCGCTGCCATCGTCGCGCTCGGCGCTGGCTTGATCGCGTTTGCTTGAGTAGGTTCGCGCCGATGTCAGACCTTCAGATCATCCGCATCGACGATGCCAAAGCGCTCGTGCGCGTTGGCGTGCCCGATCCCGAGCGCGCGACGCCGCAAGAGGTGCGCATCTCGGTGACACTGGTGCTGGCTGACCCGCCGGATTTCACGGCGCACGATCGCATCGGCGCGACCACAGACTACGATCGCATTCTGCATTTCATCCGTGACGATCTGGGCGAGCCGGCGCACCTGATCGAGACGCTTTCCGATCGCGTCGCGGGGCATTGCCTTTCGCTCTCGGATCGTGCGCGCTGGGTGGAAGTGACTGTGAAAAAGCCCTCTGTCCTCTCAGGCGACGGCCTAGTCGCTGTGACGATCCGCCGGGAGCGTGCTCAATGAGCCGCTGGTTGCTCGTCACCAGCGTGCGTCGGTTGGGCGCCGAGATCGCCAAGGAAGCGGCCGCGCGCGGCTGGAGCGTGTTGCTTCACTATGGCAGCGGAGCTGCCGAAGCCGAGCAGGTCGCGACGGACATCCGTGCAAGCGGCGGCGCGGCTAAAACCGTTCAGTGCGATTTCGCAGACGCGGCGGCGGTTTCAGCGCTCATTCCGCAATGCGTGAAATTGGCCGGCGTACCAATCATTGGTTTGGTGAATTGCGCGGCAATCTTCAAACATGATGATGCATCGACGTTCACACCGGAGGTCCTGTCCCAGCACTTCGCCATCAACGCGACAGCGCCGATGCTGCTTACCCAAGCGCTCGCTGCGCAAGTGGATGCACCGCAACGCGCAATCGTAAACCTGCTCGATTATAAATTGGCGACGCCGTATCAGGACCACTTCTCCTACACGATCTCGAAGTTCGCGCTCGCGGGCGCGACTGAAATGTTCGCGCGCGCGCTTGCGCCGAATGTGCGCGTCAATGCCGTTGCGCCTGCCTACGCGTTGCCGTCGCCGGGACAGCCGCAACAATCGTTCGAGCAGCAGCATAACAAGACGCCGCTCGGATACGGCGTCACGCCCAACGACGTCGTTGCGGCAGCGCTCTATCTGCTCGAAGCGCCGGCGGTGACGGGGCAGGTGATTTACGTCGACGCAGGCCAACGCTTCTTGCCGCGCGATCGCGATTTTGCATTCTTTGCTTCGTGACTGGCGTCACATCGGTACGGCTAAGGGCCTATTACCTTCAACTCATCGGATCGACGGACGGTTCGAGAAGAGATGGAGCAGGGAAATGGCCAAGTTGTATTGTCTGGTTGCGGCGCTGGCGGTGTTTGCCCCTCTGGCCTTCGCGACGATGACTCAAGCCGCGCAGATGGTCATCTAACGGGTCTTTGACCTGAGCTTTCCCAGGCCCGTCGCTTCAAGACGGGCGCAAGAACAGGCAAATCCTATGAGAAGCCCACAAATCTGAGGGCGCTGGTCGAACCGGCGCCCTTTTCGTTTTCTGCGCGCCCTCGATCAATGCACGAACGCGAAGAGATTATTCAGCGTAACCAAGAGCCAAACGAAGAGCGCGACCGGCGTGAGCAGCAGCAAGACCAAAAACGGGTGCTTCTTGATGAAGTCCTTCTCTGGAGGCTCTGGATCAGTCACGTGCGGATTTTTGCTCTGAAGTGGGCGCTTCAACGAGATACTGGTGTCGGGTCACTATACTTCACGGACCCCAGAGGCGATCCGCCAGAACGAGGCCGATCCCAAAGCCGCCTGCGGCCAACAGCAAGATAGGCAGAAGTAGTGACGTGGTGTGCCACCACTCAAGCCCGTATTTTTTCCACGTTTCTCGCGGCTTGCCACGAAGCACAAGCATCGCGGTAGCAATGATGCAGAGCGACACGGAGGCCAAGGCCGTCATCATCGCTGGATCATAGGCGAAAGCCGAATGGCTTTCCCCAGTCCCTGTTCCTAGACGCCCTGTTTCGGAGAATCCGCGATGCCTTCGGTCACGATTCAAGAGGGCGTGCGTCAGCGTTGAATAGTTCTTGAAATGTTCTATAATTGGGACTATAGTCCTATGAATGAAATCCGATCCCCTGCACGGCCGGGGCGCTCGCACGAACGCGAGCGGCCGCTACGAGCGCTTTGCCCGCGAGGCCTTTGACGATGGCTGGGTTGGGGAGGACGGCGCAAAGCCGTTTGAGACGATCGTCACGCCGGAGCTCGCCAAGAGCATCATCTCAACCAACCAAAGCCCGGACATCTCCTTCGATCAGTCGATCAATCCGTATCGTGGCTGCGAGCACGGCTGCATCTACTGCTACGCACGCCCAAACCACGCCTATGCAGGGCTCTCGCCGGGGCTCGACTTCGAAACCAAGTTGTTCGTGAAAGCGAACGCCGTCGAGCTGCTGGAGCGCGAGTTCGCGAAGCCGAGCTACAAACCGAAGACCATCATGCTCGGCGGCGTCACCGACATTTATCAGCCAATCGAGCGCGGCTACGGCATCACGCGCGGCATTCTTGAAGTGATGGAGCGCTGGCGCCATCCGGTGTCGCTTATCACCAAGTCGCAGCTTGTGATCCGCGATATCGATATTTTGGCGCGTTTGGCTGAGCGTGGCCTCGCGAAGGCTGCGATCTCTGTAACGTCGTTGGAACGCCGCATCGCCCGGACCATGGAGCCACGCGCTGCGGCGCCGCATCGGCGCATTGAGGCGATCCGAATGCTCGCGGACGCCGGAGTGCCGGTGACGGTGATGATCGCGCCGATCGTGCCAGCCATCAATGACAGCGAGATCGAAGCCATTTTGGAAGAGTGCGCCAAAGCCGGAGCAAGCGCCGCAGGTTATGTCGTGTTGCGACTACCGCTTGAGATCAAGGATCTCTTTCGCGAGTGGCTCTATACGCATTTTCCCGATCGCTCGACGCGCGTGATGTCCCTGGTGCGCCAGATGCGTAATGGCCGCGACTACGATCCGGAGTGGGGCAAGCGTCAAAGGGGCGAGGGGCCGTACGCCAAACTGATCGCCGACCGTTTCGCGGCGGCATGCAGGCGCTTTGGGTTCGACAGGCCCAGGCTGGCGCTCGATCACACGCAATTCCGCCGGCCCTTGGAACACGGCGGCCAGCAAGACCTTTTTTCCTCGGAGTAGCCTCGCGCTTGCGTGCGGGCTAAGACACAAGCTGAGGGTAGGAGGACGCTCGCATGCGCACAGATGGCCAACGCCGGTCGGACAATTACGAAGATCGCGGTCGCGGCACTGGCGGTGGCGGCATGGGCGGCGGCGGACTGCCCGGCGGTGTGTTGTTCGCGCTCCTGCGACGCATTGGTCTGCGCGGCATTCTGATCGCCGCTGTTGTCGGCGGTGTCGTCTGGTTCGCCTTCCCGCAATTTCGCGCACCGATCATGGCGCTGCTCGGGCTCGGCGGCGGTGGCGGACAAGTCACGCAAGGCGAGGGGAGCACGTGCGAAAGTTCTGCCGCCGCGACGCAAGCCTGCGATTCATCGCGCGCCGTTCTCGCGTCGACAGAGGATGTTTGGGCATCCCAATTCCAGCAAGGCCGCCTGCCGCGCTACAACAATCAGCAACCGGGCGCATATCAGAACCCGACCTTGGTGATCTATTCCGGCGCCGTCAACACAGAGGGCTGCGGCAGCGCGAGCTCTGATGTCGGCCCGTTCTACTGCCCGGGCGATCGCAAGCTTTATGTTGATCCGAGCTTCTACGAAGTCATGGAAAGCCGTTTGCGCGCACCGGGTGATTTCGCGCAAGCGTACGTGATCGCGCACGAGATCGGTCACCACGTTCAAAACCTCATCGGCGCGACGCAAGTGCAAGTGCAGGGCGAAACCGCAAACCAAACGTCGGTGCGCGTTGAGCTGCAGGCCGATTGCTTCGCCGGCGTGTGGGGTCATACCGCGCGCTCGACACTCTCGATTGATGATGCGGACCTCCGCGAAGCGCTGAACGCCGCGCACCAGATTGGTGACGACGCGCTTGGCCAGCGCAACGAGGATCAGTTCACGCACGGTTCGAGCGCTCAGCGTATGACCTGGTTCCGCCGCGGCTTCGACAGCGGTGATGCGCGTCAGTGCGATACGTTCAACGTGCCGGCGGGTCAGCTCTAAGGTGGAAGATTGGGAGCCTCACGGCTCCCAATCGGCCGCCTGATCAATCAGGAATTGGCGGAAAGCGGCGATGCGCTTCGAGCGCTTCAGGTCGCTCGGGTAGATGAAGTACACTTCGAAGCTCGGACCCTGCAGGTTCGGCAGCACCTTCACCAGGTTCGGATTTTCGCGCGCCATATAATCAGGCGCGCTGCCGATGCCGAAGCCTGATTCAACTGCGCGCAACATGCCGTAGACGTTGTTGATCTCGAGCAGTGGTGGACGCGGTTTCGCATCTTCGCGGCCCGCGCGCTGCGCCCAATCAAGCTCGCGCATCGGCGTCGGAACGCCTGCTTGGTAGGCGATGATGCGGTGGTTATCGAGATCCTCGACATTCTTCGGCGTGCCATGACGCTGCAAATACGCCGCTGACGCATAGAGGCTGACGCGCACCTCCAAGAGTTTGCGTTGGATCAAGTCAGCGTGCGTTGCGGCCCACAAACGGATCGCGCACTCGGCTTCGAGTTTCAGAAGATCGTACTCGCGGTCATCGAGCATGATCTGCAGGCGTGTTTCTGGATACGTGTCGGCGAAGGCGCCAAGGCGCGGTGCGAGCCACGTAGAGCCAAACGCGACAGGTGCGGTGACTTTGAGATCGCCGATAACCTTTTCGCGCGCATCCTTCAGCGTCGATTCCGCAATGACAGCGGCGCCCGCCATTTCGCGGGTGAACTCGCGCAACGCCATGCCCGGCCCAGTAAGGAGTAGTCCGCGTGCGTGACGTTGAAAAAGCGGCACGCCCATATCGTTCTCGAGCGCGGCGATCTGGCGGCTAACCGACGACTGGCTGACGCCGAGCTTTTCGGCGGCAGCGGTCAGGCTGCCGGTCTCGGCGGCGAAGTGAAATGTTTTGAGCTTATCCCAATCCATCTTGGCCCGGACCCCGGGGCGGCTGGCCCCGATGCAATATTGCATAGCTCGAAGGAGCGGTCGATAGCCTTCCAAGGTATTGCGTTACGGCCGATTTTCTGTAAGTGTATACAGTATGCAATTGTTGGAAGTCGAAAGAGGCAATATCAGCGAGGCGGCGGCGGACGCCGTGCGCGCGATGATTGTCGATGGACGCTTGAGCGCAGGCGATCGCATCAACGAAGTCCATCTCGCGCAGCAACTTGGCGTGAGCCGTACGCCGTTGCGCGAAGCATTGAGTGGCCTGGTCGCAGAAGGCGCTCTGATTGCGCGACCGCGCCTCGGTTATTTCGTGCGCTCGCTGACGCTCGAAGAGTTCGAGCAGATCTACGACATCCGGCCGCTGCTCGATCCTGAAGCTCTGCGCCTCGCGGGCATTCCAAACGAAAAGCGCATCGCTCGACTTGAGAAGCTGAACGCTGATCTCGCGCGAGCCAAGGGGCTGCGCGCAATCGAGATCGACGATGCGTGGCACATGGAATTGATCGCGGATTGTCCGAACCGCGTTCTGATCGAAATGATCGCGAACATGATCGTGCGGACACGCCGCTACGAACTCGCACTGATGCGCGAGCAGAAGAACGTCGGCGTCGCAACTCAGGATCACGATCGCATCGTTGCGGCGCTGATGGCGGGCGATCTCACAGCGGCGTGCGCCGCGCTCAAACAGAACATGCAAAGCGGGCGTGAGCCAATTGTGGCTTGGTTGAAGACCCGCGTGGTGGCTAAGGGGACTTGAACTTGAAGTTGATGCGAATGGCGGCGTTGGGCTTGGCGCTCTTGGCTGGCCCTGTGGCGGCGCAAACGACCGCCTCTGAACTTGAAGGGTTGTGGGTCGTTCAACGCGACTATGCACCTGTATTGCGCGGTGATCTCGAGATCAGCCGCGACGGCGACACATGGCGAGGCTCAATCGGTGGCGAGCAAGCAGAGGCGCAGACGGAAGGCGGCGAGGTGCGCCTTAGCTTCGCCAATCACGGCGCGTTTCGGGGCCGGGTCGCGCGAAATGGGACGCTGAGCGGCGTCTGGATTCAACCGAACAGCGACGCCGAGGAGCGTGACGATCCGACCGCAGCGTCGCAATCATTTGCTTCGCCGCTCGTGCTTGCGCGTCACGGCTCCGTCTGGCGTGCGAACGTGCGCCCACTTGATGGCCGCTTTACCGTCTATCTCCGCATCTTCCGTGATTCTGAGGGCCACCTCATCGGCGCTTTCCGAAATCACGAGATCAATTCACGCGGTGGCGCCTCGCAATTCCGCGTGAGTGAAGAGGGCGATGCGATCAGTTTCGTTGCGTCGTTAGATGGCGGTCAGGAAGTTCGCCGCGACGCGACGCACCTGCGTGACCCCGAGCGAATTCGCATTTTTTGGCCCGATCTTGGCAGCGATTTGGAATGGCATCGTGCAAGCGTGGCCGAGGCCGTGAACTACAGCCCGCGCCCGCAGAATGAACCTGCCTACACCTATCGCCGCCCGGAACAGCTTCGCGACGGTTGGCGAACGGCGCGCGCACAAAGCGTCGGCATCGACGAAGCGGCGTTGACAACTATGGTTCAATCAATAGTTGACGGTGACCCGTCCGCGCGTCGCCCCAATCTCATCCACTCCATGCTCGTTGCGCATCGTGGTCGGTTGGTGCTGGAGGAGTACTTCCACCGCTATACGCGGGAAACGCCTCACGATATCCGCTCTGCGGGAAAAACCTTCGCTTCGATCATGCTAGGCGCGGCGATGGAGAGCGGCGCGCCGATCTCTCCGGAAACGCCGGTTTATCAACTGATGGCGGGACTTGGTCCGTTCGACAATCCGGATCCTCGCAAAGCGCACATGACGCTCGCGCATTTGCTGACGCACACATCCGGGCTCGCCTGCAACGACAACGACGACGCCTCGCCAGGCAATGAAGGCGTGCTGTGGGGACAGTCGAACCCGAACTTCTGGCAATACACGTTGAACTTGCCGCAAGTGCACGAGCCGGGGGAACGCTACGCGTACTGCTCAGCCAATCTCAATCTGGTCGGCGGCGCGCTCAACGCAGCGACGCATGAATCTCTGCCCGAGCTGTTCGATCGCATCATCGCGCGACCGCTGCAGTTCGGCCCGTATTATTGGAACGTGATGCCGAACGGCGAGGGCTATCTCGGCGGCGGCGCCTATCTGCGTCCGCGCGATCTCCTCAAAGTCGGGCAGATGTATCTCGACGGCGGCGTCTGGCGCGGTCAGCGCATCGTTAGCCGCGAATGGGTCGAGCGCTCGACATCGCCGCGCATCGACATTTCACCGGCCACAACAGGGCTCACCCAAGAAGAGTTCGAAAACTTCTATTCGCCGGGCGTCGATGGCTATGCGTGGCATCGCTACGGCGTGCACGTCGGCGATCGCACCGTTGAGGAGTACGAAGCCAACGGCAATGGCGGTCAGTTTCTGATCGTCGTGCCCGAATACGATCTCGTCGTCGTGTTCACTGGCGGCAATTACATGCAGGGCGGAATCTGGTCCCGCTGGCGCGACCAGTTCATCGGCGGTGTGATCATTCCGGCGATGGCGAACTAGGCTGCTGCGCCGGCTTTGCCAGCGCGGGCGCGGTCAAGCTCGATCGCTGCGAGATACTTCTCCGCTTCCAACGCCGCCATGCAGCCTAAACCTGCCGCTGTGACTGCTTGGCGATACGTATCGTCGGCGACATCGCCGGCAGCAAACACGCCCGGGATGTTGGTCTCGGTCGTGCCCGGCTTCACAACGATGTAGCCGTTATCCTTCATCGTGATCTGGCCTGCGAAGAGCTCGGTCGCCGGCGCGTGACCGATGGCAACGAACACGCCGTCGAGTTTGCGTTCTTCGAGCGCGCCGGTCTTCACGTTCTTGATCACGATGCCGGTGACGCCGCGCGGATCTTCCGTGCCCTCGATCTCTTCAAGCGCGCTATCCCACACCACTTCGATGCTCGGGTGATTGAAGAGGCGCTCTTGCAGCACTTTCTCGGCCTTGAGCGAGTCACGACGGTGGATCAAAGTCACCTTGCTCGCGAGGTGCGCGAGATACAGCGCTTCTTCAACGGCGCTGTTGCCGCCGCCAATCACCGCGACCTCTTTGCCGCGATAGAAGAAGCCGTCGCATGTCGCGCACGCGCTCACGCCGAAACCTTGGAAGTGCTGCTCGCTCGGCAGGCCTAGCCACTTGGCCTGCGCGCCAGTTGCGATGATCACAGTATCGGCGAGGTAAACTTGGCCGCTGTCACCGGTGAGTTTGAACGGCCGCTGATCGAGTTCCGCTTTCACGATGATGTCTTCGACCATCTCGGTGCCGACGTGCTTCGCTTGCGCGCGCATCTGCTCCATCAGCCAGGGGCCTTGGATCGTATCGGCGAAGCCTGGATAGTTTTCGACGTCGGTGGTGATCGTCAGCTGACCACCCGGCTGCAGGCCCGCAATGAGCATTGGCTTACGCAGGGCACGCGCGGCGTAGATCGCGGCGGTGTAGCCGGCCGGGCCGGAGCCGATGATGACGACGGGGGCGTGGCGGGCGGCGTGAGTGGTCATTCTGCGCTCTTGCAAGGATTCGTGTCGCGCCAATATGGCGTCGTGGTCGCCGGTCTGAAAGCGCCGGATTCGCAGGGCGAACCCACGGTTAAAGCGGCGCTGACCCTACGAATTGCGCCAAGATTTTCCACAGCTTATGATGACCGTAGGGGACTAGGCGACAACCTACGCGGACGGGGCACGAACAAGCTTGCCGAAAATACTGGTCGTTGAAGATGACGCCTTGATCGCCATGGAACTTGGCGAGCGGCTGGCGGACATGGGCTACGAGATTCTCGGCCCTGCGCACTCGATTGCCGAGGCGGAGGCTCTGCTTGCGCGCGAGACACCCGATGGCGCGCTGCTGGACGCCAGCCTGGCGCAAGGCGTCTCCAGTGTGCCTCTCGGCATCAAGCTTCACGCGAAGGGCGTCCGCGTCGCCTTCTGCACCGGTTACGACCGCGTGAAGGACGCTCCGCCAGAACTGGCCAACGCCCCGGTGCTGACCAAACCCGTCAGCGACGCCGACCTAAAAGCCGGGCTCGAGAAGCTACTCTCCTAAATTCGCCCGCCGACGAATGTGAATTGCTCTTGTCGTCCTTATTATTCGATGATAGTGGAAATATCGAAATGAAAAACAAGACCGCCATCGCCGCTTTGAGTGCGCTCGCCAACGAGCACCGCCTCGCAGTGTTTCGTCTGTTGGTTCAGGCCGGGCCCGAGGGCATGCCTGCTGGCGCTATCGCGGATTCAGTCGGCCTGCCGGCGTCTTCGCTTTCGTTTCACCTGGCGCACCTCACGCGCGCCGGCCTGATTGAGCAGCGCCGTGAGAGTCGGTCGCTCATCTATTCCGCTGACTTCGCCGCGATGAACGGCCTCGTCGGTTTTCTCACTGAAAATTGCTGCGGCGGCGCCTCGTGCGCCACGCCTGCGGCTTCGACCAAGCAAAGGAGCGCGTCATGAAACGCCTGCATGTCCATGTTGGGGTGAACGATCTCGATCAGTCGATTGGTTTCTATTCGGCGCTGTTCGCCGAAGAACCGACCGTGCGCAAAAACGATTACGCGAAGTGGATGCTCGACGATCCGCGCGTGAACTTCGCAATTTCCACGCGCCCTGACGGCGGCGGCGTGCGCCACCTCGGCATCCAGGTTGAGAACAGTGAAGAACTGCAGGAAGTCTATGCGCGTCTGAAGCAAGCCGATGGCCCGACCTTCGAAGAGGGCGCGACGACCTGCTGCTACGCGAAATCAGAAAAGACCTGGATCAACGATCCGCAGGGCGTTGCATGGGAGACGTTCCACACCACCGGTGAAAGCACGACTTATGGCGGCGGCGTCGAGAGCGCCGCGCCGGAATCGCATGCAGCGACGAAGCCTGCGGCGTGCTGCGGGCCGCGTGAGATGGAGAACGCAGTGTGACCAACCCAACCGCCCACCGCTCCTACAACGTGCTCTTCCTTTGCACCGGCAATTCGGCGCGCTCGATTCTCGCGGAAGCGATCCTTGGTCGCGTTGGCGCTGGAAAGTTCAACGCATATTCAGCTGGTTCGCAGCCGAAGGGGCAAGTTCACCCGGAAGCATTGGCGCTGCTGAAGCGCATGAATTTCAAGACCGATGGATTTCGCTCAAAGAGCTGGGATGAGTTTGCACAACCCGGCGCGCCGGACTTGGATTTTGTCTTCACCGTTTGTGACAATGCTGCGGGCGAAGTCTGTCCGATTTGGCCGGGCCAACCGATGACGGCGCATTGGGGCGTGCCAGATCCCGCGAGCGTCGAGGGCTCGGCCGTCGATGTCGCGCGCGCATTCGCGGAAACCTACGGACGCCTCAGCAATCGCATCGAGGTGTTCGTGAATCTGCCGTTCGCGAGCCTCGACCGCCTGTCGTTGCAGAAGCGCTTGGACACTATCGCCAAGACGCCAGACGGACCGGCGCGCGAGAAATGACTTTCGATCTTCCGCGTCGCGCAGCGGCGGAATTTGTCGGCTCGGCCTTGCTAACGGCGACGGTGATCGGTTCGGGCGTGATGGGCGAGAGCCTCGCCAATGGCAACGCCGCGATTGCGCTATTGGGCAACACGCTGGCGACGGCGGCGATCCTATTCGTGTTGATCACCGCACTCGCTCCGATTTCCGGCGCGCACTTCAATCCGGCCGTGACACTCTCCGCGTTGCTTCGTCGGAACATCACGATCGGCGGAGCGGGGCTCTATGTCGGCCTTCAAATTCTTGGTTGCATCGCTGGAGCATGTCTGGCGCACGCCATGTTTGAATTGCCACTCATTCAAATCGCGACCCACGAACGCGCTGGCGCTGCGCAATGGCTATCGGAAGGCGTCGCTACATTCGTGCTTGTCGGCACAATCGTGCTGGTTTCGCGTTTCAAACCTGAAGCTGTGGCGCTAGCGGTCTCACTCGCGATCGCTGCGGGCTATTGGTGGACGGCCTCTACGTCCTTCGCCAATCCCGCCATCACGATCGCTCGTGCCTTGAGCGACACCTTCGCTGGGATCCGCCCGCAGGACGCATCTGGCTTCATCGTCGCGCAGTTCTTGGGCGCGTCGCTCGCCACGGTCGCATGCGGCTGGCTCTATCGCACCCGCGCGGCCCAAGCGGTGAGCACTGCGGCGGCGGCGCGGTCTGTTTCCAGCAGCGGCGGATAAGACCAGGTCTCAAGCTTGCCATTGAACGGGCGTGCACAGCCGCGCCGCGCCAAGCTCTGATGAAACTTCGCCAGTTTCCCGAGTTGGCCGTCGACGGCAACGATGTGAACTGGTTTGCCCGTTGCCGCAGCCTCCGTCGCCATGTTCACGCTGTCGGCGGTCACGAAGATATGGTCGGCGACACCCAAGATCGCGGGGTAGGGATTTGCGCCTTCGTCTTCGTAGAAAACGGCGCAGTGCGGTGCGAGCCAAGTGCGGAACTGCATTCGCGCAGCGTGACTGGTGCGGCGCGACAGCGTCGCCATCAGCGTGCCGCCGGTTTCGCGTTGAACGGCCGCGAGCGAATGCGAAATTTCTCGCGCACGATCGGCGGAAATGTCCTGGCGCTTGGATTTGCCCCCGATCAGCACCGCAAAGCGTGGCGCTGGCAGCTCTTCCAAATTCTTTGGTTTGTATTCTGAAACCGCCTGATCGAGCCGCTCCGCGGTGATGCGATTGCAAGCGCCGACGATCGGCAGGACGTTCTGCCCTTCAAGGCCATCGTGCATTGGTGGAATGACCACATCGAACTCGCGCGGGTTCACGCGCGGGTCTTGCAGCTGCACCACGAAGGTCTTCCCGTTCGACCAGTCGCGAACGCCCATCGCTATAGGGATCGACGCGCGACCACAGCCTATGAAGATATCCGGCCACGGCGCCTGGATGGGATCGGACTCAATAGTGAGCGCCTGCTTCGGCGCGGGCACGAAGCCCGCGGGCAGCCAGCTATACGGCGTGCGGACACGAATGCGCTTCGTGGTGAGCGAGATAGGTGCGCGTCGGGCAATCGCCTCGGCTAGCCCCAGCGCTTGCGCTTCGATGCCGGCGCGGCCGTCCGTGACAATCCAGACGTTCAGAGGCTCTGCGGGCTGATAGCCAGCGCTGCGCATTCAGCCCCCGTCCGCCTCAGATATCAGAGGTATTTAACCTTGGTGATTTCGTACGATTTCGGTCCGCCAGGCGCCATCACCTCGATGACGTCGCCTTCTTCCTTGCCGATGAGCGCGCGCGCGATCGGGGAGGTGATCGAGATCTTGCCGCCCTTCACGTCGGACTCGTCTTCACCGACGATCTTGTATTTGGCCTTCGTGCCGGAATCCTCGTCGAGCAGGTTCACGGTCGCTCCGAATTTCACCTGTTTGCCCGAGAGCTTTGAAATATCGATGATCTGGGCCCGGGCGATCTTGTCCTCGATCTCGGCAACCCGGCCCTCGATGAAGGACTGGCGCTCTTTGGCCGCGTGGTACTCGGCGTTCTCGGAGAGGTCGCCGTGGGCGCGCGCCTCCGCGATCGCCTGGATTACCGCCGGGCGTTCTTCCGTCTTGAGACGCTTTAACTCTGCGTCGAGGGCTGTGTAACCCTCGGCGGTCATTGGTATTTTTTCCATGGGGGTGTGTAATAGTCCGTCTGGGAAAAGGAAATTTGGGTCCGATCCGGCCTGACGTCAAGCATAGGCCTGAAGGGCCCGAACGCCTAGGGGTGCCCCGGATTTGAGCAGCCGGATGGCCTGGATGGCCGCCCGAGCCCCGGACACCGTTGTATAATAGGGAATGTTTTGCACCAGCGCAGTGCGACGGATTGAATAGCTGTCGCGGTAGGACTGCGCGCCTTCGGTTGTGTTGAAGAGCAATTGCACCTCGCCGTTCTTCATCGCGTCCACGATGTGCGGGCGGCCTTCGGCGACCTTGTTGGTCTTCTGGATCGTGAGCCCTTGTTCGATGAGGTAGTCTGCGGTGCCTCCCGTCGCCATCACTGTGAAGCCAAGGGCGATCAGGTCCTTCGCCACAGGCAGCATGGCCGGCTTGTCGGCATTCTTGACCGAGATGAAGCAACATCCGGCGACCGGCAGGTTGATGCCCGAGGCGATCTGGCTCTTGGCGAAGGCCGCGACGAAATTCTCGTCCAGACCCATGACCTCGCCAGTCGAGCGCATCTCTGGGCCAAGCACCGGATCAACGCCTGGGAAGCGCGCGAACGGGAACACAGCTTCCTTGACTGCGACGTGCGTCTTCGATGGTCGATCGAGCTTCAGCTCTTTCAGTTTGACGCCCGCCATGACCTTCGCCGCAGCTGCGGCGATTGGGCGATTGATCGCTTTGGCGACGAACGGCGCCGTGCGCGAAGCGCGCGGGTTGGCCTCGAGGATGAAGATCTCCTCGTCCTTCACCGCGAACTGAATGTTGATCAGTCCGCGCACGTCCAGTGCGAGCGCCAGCTTTTTCGTTTGCTCTTCGATTTCGTCGATGAGCTTCTTCGAGAGTGAATAGGGCGGCAGCGCGCAGGCGCTATCGCCCGAGTGTACGCCGGCTTCTTCGATGTGCTCCATCACGCCGGCGACGAACACGTCCTCGCCGTCGCAGATGGCGTCAACGTCGACTTCGATCGCGTCGCGCAGATAGCGGTCGACCAACAATGGCTTCTTGTCCGACACCGCGAGCTCGGACGGGCCGCCGAGCGCGCGCGTGATGCGCGTGACGTATTCTTCGAGCTCGCCTTCGCTGTGGACGATCTGCATCGCCAGCCCGCCAAGCACGTAGGACGGTCGCAGCATGACCGGATAGCCAATCTTGGCGGCGCTCGCGCGCGCTGCTTCAAGCGACGGCGCAATAGTATTGTCGGGCTGCTTCAGGCCAATTTTGCGCAGCAGAGCCTGGAAGCGATCGCGATCTTCGGCCAGATCGATCGCATCGACGCTGGTGCCGAGGATCGGCGCGCCTTCGTCCGCAAGCGGCTGTGCAAGCTTTAGCGGTGTCTGACCGCCGAACTGCACGATCAGGCCTTGAACCGTGCCGCGCGACTTTTCCGTCTCAACGATTTCCAGCACGTCTTCGGTCGTCAGCGGTTCGAAGTAGAGGCGGTCGGATGTGTCGTAGTCGGTCGATACGGTTTCTGGATTGCAATTGACCATGATCGACTCGACGCCGATCTCCGCGCAGGCGAACGCGGCGTGGCAACAGCAATAATCGAACTCGATGCCTTGGCCGATCCGGTTCGGGCCGCCGCCGAGGATGATGATCTTGTTGCGATCCGACGGATCGCTCTCGCAATCGGCGATGTCCGAGCCATACGCAGGAAATTCGTAGGTCGAATACATGTACGGCGTCGACGCGCGAAATTCAGCGGCGCAGCTATCGATGCGTTTGTATTGCGGACGCACGCCAAGCTTGCGACGCGCCGAACGCACATCGCGCTCGCGCCCGCCCGTAAGCTTCGCGAGGCGGGCGTCAGAGAAGCCTTGCGCCTTCAGGGCGCGGAACGTCACCGCGTCTTTCGGCAGACCCTCGGCGCGAACTTCAGCCTCTTTTGCAATGATTTCGCCGATCTGGCGCACGAACCACGGATCGAAATGCGAGGCGGCGCAAATTTCTTCAACGCTTAGGCCGCGTCGCAGGGCTTCCGCGCACACGAGCAGGCGATCCGCTTTCGGCGTGACCAAACGCGCGCGTACAGCGGCGCGTCCGTTGTCTTCGTCAGACGCGCCTTCGATCTCGATCTCATCCAAACCGGTGAGGCCGGTGTCGAGCGAACGTAGGGCTTTTTGCAGGGACTCTTGGAACGTCCGTCCAATCGCCATGGCTTCGCCGACTGACTTCATCGACGTCGTCAGCGTTGTATCCGAACCCTGGAAGCGTTCGAAGGCAAAGCGCGGGATCTTGGTGACGACGTAGTCGATCGTCGGCTCGAAGCTCGCCGGCATGGCGCCGCCGGTGATGTCGTTGGCGATTTCGTCGAGCGTGTAGCCGATCGCGCACTTTGCCGCGACTTTGGCGATCGGAAAGCCGGTGGCCTTCGATGCGAGCGCAGACGACCGCGACACGCGCGGGTTCATCTCGATGACGACCATACGTCCGTCGCGCGGGTTCACCGCGAACTGCACGTTGGAGCCGCCGGTCTCGACGCCAATCTCGCGCAGCACGGCGATGCTGGCGTTGCGCATGATCTGATATTCGCGGTCGCTCAGCGTCAACGCCGGCGCAACGGTGATCGAGTCGCCAGTGTGTACGCCCATCGGGTCGATATTCTCGATCGAGCAGATGATGATGCAATTGTCCGCCTTATCGCGAACGACTTCCATCTCGTACTCTTTCCAGCCGATGATGCTTTCTTCGACCAGAATTTCGGTGATCGGAGACGCCGCTAGGCCGCGCTCAACGATCTCTTTGAATTCTTCCAGATTGTAAGCGACGCCGCCGCCCAGGCCGCCAAGCGTTAGTGATGGACGAATGATCGACGGCAATTGCACGTGATCAAGCGCCGCTAGCGCATCGTCCATCGTATTGCACAGGCGTGAGCGAGGGCTTTCGAGGCCGATCTTGTCCATCGCATCGCGGAATTTCATCCGGTGTTCGGCCTTCTCGATGACGTCGGCCTTCGCGCCGATCATCTCGACGCCGTGCTTCGCGAGCACGCCGGTGCGCTCAAGCGTGAGCGCGCAATTCAGCGCTGTCTGGCCGCCCATCGTTGGCAGCAGCGCGTCAGGCTTTTCCTTCTCAATGATCTTCTCGACCATCTCAGGCGTGATCGGTTCGATGTAGGTGGCGTGCGCCAAACCCGGATCGGTCATGATCGTGGCCGGGTTCGAGTTCACGAGGATGACGCGATAGCCCTCGGCCTTCAGCACCTTCACCGCTTGCACGCCGGAATAATCGAACTCGCACGCCTGGCCGATAATGATCGGCCCGGCCCCAATGATCAGGATCGAGTTGATGTCTGTACGTTTCGGCATGCGTCTCCGCCCGCTTTTGCGGCCTAAGAATCGATCCTTCAGGGGATCACGCGTGATTAGGGCAAGGGGCGGGGAGGGACAAGCCTGCGCCTGTGCAGCGCAGGCTTGTTCTGAGGGTTAGGCGCCGGCGGGTTGCGCGACGGCAGGCGTCGGTTTGCCGGGGCGCGCCAGCGCTACCAGAGCGAGCCCAATCGCTAGCGCGGCGAAGCCGCCAATGCCGACGATACCGTTCCACGGGAAGGTCGGGTTGCTGAGCGTTATGAGGGTCAGGCCGGCGACGGCGTTGAACGTTCCGTGGAAAATGCCAGCGGCCCAAACCGAAGCGCTGCGGTCGCGGATGAGCGTGAGAATAGGGGCAAGCAGCATGCAGAAGGCAATGAACAACGCGACGCCAAGAATGCGGTTGTCGGGATAGTTCAAGCCGAAGAGTATAATCGCCGGCGCGTGCCAAACGCCCCAAATGGCGCCGGTGCCGAGTGATGTCTTCCAAAACCCCGCGCCGCGCCACAGGCCGTGCAAATATCCGCGCCACCCCAGCTCTTCGCTGAACGTGAGGATCAAGGCGTTGATCCCCGCGCCCATGATCAGCGCTTGCGCCAAGATGAGGGGGCCAAGGATTGGCGCCAGCGCCCGCACTTGATCAGCTTGCTGCGGCGCGGCCTGCTCAACCGCCGCAATCGTGCCGGTGGCTAGGTCAACAAACGTGCTGCCGCCGAACGCCAGCGAAAGTCCAACCGAGATGGCGGCGATGACGATCGGTGCGATATAGGCGACAAGCCACCACCAGTTTGGTTTGAGCCGAAGTCCAAGAGATTCTGCGCGCCGGCCTTTTTCGAACATCATCGCGCAGATGAACGCAGCGATCGAGGGGCCGAACATTGATGCCGCGAGTACAAGCTGCGCTGCGGCTTGCGTCTCGTGCAATTTCAACGACCAGCCCCCGGCCACTACCGACCAGCTGATTGCAAATGCGAGCGCCAGGAAAACGATCGATTTCTTCGCCGTCGACATCATTCACCCCCGTTATTGTTGTTGTCTTCCGCTTGGTTGGCATCGAGCCGCACGCCCCTTGCGCGCAGCGCTTCGCGCAGCAGAAACTCGATTTCCGCGTTGACACTGCGCAATTCCGCGCTCGCCAAGCGGGCGATGGCGTCGTGCAGTGTGGGATCGAGCCTGAGCGCGAAGGCTTTGCGTTCGGACGGCATGGGCTTCGGCCTACTGGTAAAGCGAACCTGCGTTCACGACCGGCTGAGCATCGCGATCGCCGCACAGCACCACCAAAAGGTTCGACACCATAGTCGCGCGACGTTCGTCGTCGAGCTTGACGATGTCGCGTTCGCTGAGCTGCTCGAGCGCGTGCTGCACCATCTCGACGGCGCCTTGCACGATGTACCGACGTGCAGAGAGCACTGCTTCGGCCTGCTGGCGCCGCAACATAGCGCCCGCAATTTCTGGCGCGTAGGCGAGGTGGCTGAGCTTGGTTTCGTCGACGACGACGCCGGCGACCGAGGTGCGGTCTTGCAGCTTCTCGCGCAGCAGCGCTGAAACCTGATCCGCATCACCGCGCAATGTTGGTTCGCCTTCTTCAGCGTGATCGTAGGCGAAGTGCGACGCGATTTCGCGCACGGCGGTTTCGATCTGGATATCGACAAAGGTTTGATACGAGTCGACGTCGAACAACGCCTGCGCCGTATCCGTCACGCGCCAGACGACAACCGCCGCGATTTCGATCGGGTTGCCGCGCTTGTCGTTAACCTTGAGCTTCTCGCCGGTGACGTTGCGCACGCGGAGGCTGATCTTCTTGCGCGTGTACCAGGGCAACATCCAGCGCAGGCCTGGCGTGCGGTCGGTGCCTTTGTAGTTGCCGAAGAGCGTGATCGCAGCGCCCTCGTTAGGCTGCAGTGTGTAGAAGCCGCAAAGCTGAAGGACGAAGACCACCGACAGGAGGATCGTCCCAATCCCGTTCGCCGGATTCTCATCCGCGATCAGCTCTACAATGAGCCAGACCAGCACCGCCAAAACGACGAGGCTGAGCAACAGCATCATGCCGCCGTTTGACGTATTGGCTTTGCGTTCCTGAGTGCGATTTAGCGCGGCCGCGACCATGACATACCCTCTCGTGCCATCAAAGTGATATCACTGTAATAGCAAAAAGATGGCAGACGCAAGAGAAATCAGCGCTGTTCACCAAGTTCTAAAATCTCGTATTAAGCGCCGTCTGCTACCTCAAAGTACGGTCTAACAGTCCGTTTTTGGGGCGAAAAATGGTTATCGGACGGTTCACCACGAAGCGTGAGGCGCGCGGCTTGCTACGCGACCGCGCGGGCAACGTTGCGATGATGTGGGCGCTGATGGGCACGGTCCTGATCGGCCTGGTTGGCATCACCGTGGACTTCACCAGAGCCCAATCCATTCGCAACGCCATGCAGAACGCCGCCGACGGCGCGGCGCTGGTGGCGGAGCGTAGTTCCAACCTATCCATCGGCGCCCGCACAGCGGCCGCACGCGCCTTCTTCGACGCCGAAGTTGGCGACATGGTCTCTAATGTGACCTTCAACGTCGTCGAACTCTCTGACGGCGGTCACCGCGTCACGGCCTCGATGCCTATGCCGATGAGTCTCGCGCGCATCATCAGTGACGATGCCTGGACACTTGCCGTCGCCGCTGAAGCGCAGGCGAACGCGAGCCCCCCGATCGAAGTGGCGCTCGTCCTCGACAACACCGGCTCGATGGCCAACGACATGCAAGGCCTGCGCGACGCAGCCAGCGATCTGGCTGACGATCTCCTCGGCCTCGACGGCGACACGGTGCGCGTAGCGCTGGTGCCGTTCGTGGCGCAAGTGAACATCGGCAACGAGCAATCGCACCGCGCATGGCTCGATCAGACCGGCGCCGCGCCGTACAATGGCGAACTGCTTGAAGATCGTTCGATCGCGTATCGCAATCTCACGCTCACCGGCTCGACGCCTACCGGCGCCAACTGCCAGAACCTTTCAACCACACCGAACGGCTACACCGGCCCGTATCGCATTACCTGGCGGCCCGGCACTGGCGGCAGCGGTGGCTTGGTCACGCGCTGCTACGCGTGGACGCCCGCAGATGGCGTCAGCCATCTCGCGCTCTTTGATCTCATTTCGAACGAAGATTGGAAGGGGTGCGTCGAAGCGCGCCCGGAGCCTTACGACATCACCGACGCCGCGCCGAATACCGCGAATGCCGACACCATGTTCGTGCCGTTCTTCTGGCTCGATACTGTCGATGGGGTCACCGGCACTTCAAACTCGTACTTCACCGACTCCGTGGGCAATATTTCGGGCGCCACGATGAGCACGAGCATGGGATTGACCTCGTCGACCCAGCAAGCGCGTGAAGCCGCTATGTTCAACGTTTTCAAGTATCGCAACAACGCTGCTTCACTCGACACCTCGGCGCCCGATACACGCGGCCCGAACCGCGGATGCCCAACGCCGATCGTGCCTCTCACGTCGGACGAGGGCGTCGTTCAAACCAACATCGCCGCAATGCGTCATTGGTCGGGTGGCGGCACCAATCAAGCCGAAGGTTTGGCATGGGGCTGGCGCGTTTTGTCACCCGGTGCGCCTTTCACCGAAGGTGAGCCGTTCAATTCGGCGCGTGACAATGTCCGCAAAGTCATCGTGCTGATGTCTGACGGTGAGAACACAAACGTCGGCAGCGACGTGGTGATGAGCAGCGATTACTCAGCCTATAACCACCTTGGTTTGTGGCGCGACTATGCCAGCGGCGGCCTGTTGAACCAGCTGATCGGCGGCATCCTGCGCGGTATTCTGCCGCCGCAGTACCGGCGCAACATCAATTCGTCGTCGAGCTACGTGACCTACGTGAACAACCGCGAGGCTGCGCTCTGCACTAACATCAAGAACGCCGGCATCGAGATCTACACGGTCATTTTCCGCGAAACCGACCAAGCGACGGAAAATTTGATGCGCAATTGCGCAACGAGCACGAGCCACTTCTACCGCGCTAACAATGCAGCCGAACTCGCGCGCGCGTTTGATGCGATCGGCACCGGCATCGGTGCGCTTCGTCTGACGCGCTGATCAACCAATAACGTCGTTCTGCTCGTTCAGCAGAACGACGCTCGGGTCAGCAGCATCTCAGCGCTGTGGCGCCTGGAAGTTCACGGCGATGCGCGTCGTTGAGCCGATGGCGCTCGAACCGTCCGATAGCGTGGCCCGCGCGCGATACGAGCCGGAGGCGCTCATCGCGGCGCGGCCGAAGCCGGCGCCTGACGGTGTTTCGGAGGCGATCGAGCAGCTCACCGAAAGATCGCCCAAGACCCGGCAATCGAGCACAACCCGCCCGCCGACGCCGTCATTTAACGCCGAGCGCGGATAGAGCTCAGAGATGCGGCGTGCACTCGGTCGCGCCGCCCAGACCACTGAGCCGGGCGCAACGCGCGCTTGCGGAGGTGTCGCGGATCCAACGATTGAAGGTTCGACGTTGGCAGTTTGAATCGGCGGCGTCACTTGCGGGCTAAGCGGCACTGCCGTTTGGTTGTTTTGAGTTTGCGCCGGGGAGAGCGGCACAGGCCCACCTGAATTCCCCGCGTTGCTCGAAATGGTCGATGGCGCTGGGTCTCGCCGCGGAGGCTCGCGTTCAGCCGTGCGCTGAGGTTCTTCGCGAGTTGTTCGTTGTGGCTCACGCTCCGGCGTGCGCGTTGTTGTCTGGCGGTCGGCGCGGCCTGTCACCGCCTCCGAAAGCGGAACGCTGGGAGCTTCTTCGATCGTCGAGAAACCGTCGCCGCTTGTGTTGGTCTCGCTCTGTGCGGGTTGCGTTTCTGTCTGCTCGGTTGCAGCGGGCGGCGAACCACCCATGCCGCCGCCAAAATAGATGCCGCCAATCAGTGCTGCGCCGCCAAGCAACGCAATCAGTATGAACGCACGCAACGGTCCGCCCTGACCCTTAGGCGGGTCACGGAGGTCGCGCGAGTAATCGCGATCAATTGGCGGTGGGCGGCGCGCCTGTGGCGGCGGGTCGAGACGGCGCTGTGTCGGCGGCAGCGCTTCTGGCCGGCGTTGTGGCGGCGCCGGCGGTTCGGTGCGCCGCATAGGTGGCGCTTCAGCACGCGGCGGTGGCGCCTGCGGACGCACCGCTGGGCGAGACGGCGCGGGCGCAGCGCCTGACGCCGTGAGCTGATTCAAACGCAGCTCAGCAACTTCCGAGAAGGCGCCATCTGGGCCGTAGCGTGCCAGATAGTCCATGAAGTCAGCCGGGTTGCGGCTATCGCGAATAGCGCGCCAGTGTTCCGCCTCAGATCCGAGCGGATCCGATTGCGGCGGCACGCGATAACTAGGCGCGGGTTCGGGCGCAGGCGGCGGAGAGCGATATTGCGGCGGCTCTTGGCGGCGGGGCGGCGGCTCAGCGCGCAGCGCTGTCTGCCGCGGCGCGCGCGCCGGTGGATCATAGTCGCGCGTTTCTCGCTGCGCGGCGCCAACACCGGCGCGCGCTGCGTTCACCATACGGTCAACGGCGAAGAAAAGTGGATCGAGCGAAGGATCGTTCGGATCGCCATCCCATCGCGACAGATCGAACGCCGGGGACTCGCCAATGCTCGATGGCGGCGGAGGATCGATGAGGCTCGCGACCACTGCCTTGTTGGCGTTGATTACCCGTTGCGCTGCATCGAGAAACGGCCGCGACCGGATCGAGGCTTGCGACCACACCACAACGCCCGCGCCGCTCGAGCGCAAAGCGCCATCGCTGTTCGGAGCGCCGCCTATGGAAAAGCCGGCAGCCTCAAACATATCCGCAAGCGCCTTCGCTTGCGGTTCGTCCTCACGGACACAAACAATGAGTACGTCCGCCATGACGTCTCCTGCGCCCAATCCCAGCTGCCACCATGATCTCGATACCACGGAACAAGTGGCGCGCCACCTGGGTACAACCGGCAATACTGTGAATTCGCGTCAAAGCACCGGTTCGAAGACGCCGGTAACTGTGTTCAACAACTCAAGCCCCCCATCAGCCACGCCGTAACGCATGCCGATAAGGCTAAGCCCTCGCTCTTTGATTGCATCCTGAATGAACGGAAATGTGGCGAGGTTCTCGAGCGTTACACGAATGCTCTCGTGTTCAAGCTCCGACACGCGGTCGCCGTCTGCTGGGATGCGCGCCTTGGCGGTGTCCAAAAGGCTGATCCATGAATCGAGGAAGGAGTGGGGATCGCGCGGCCGATCGTCGAGCGCTGCCGCAACACCGCCACATTGTGCATGGCCCAGCACCAGCACTGTATCGACCTTCAAATGCATCACCGCGAACTCGATGGCCGCGCTGACGCCGTGAAAGCCGGGCGCCTCTTCAAACGGCGGCGCGAGGTTCGCGACATTCCGAACCACGAAGAGTTCGCCCGGACCGGCATTGAAGATTGTCGCCGGATCAACGCGGCTGTCGGCGCACGCAATAACTAAAGTCCGCGGAGACTGTCCCCGGTCGGCGAGATAGCGGTGAAGGCTCCGCAGTTCCGGCCAGCGTGTCTCCCGGTAGATCCGGTAACCTTCGATCAGGTGATCCATCGCGCCCTTCAAGCGAACCTGCTTGGCGGCGTCAACCGAGCGCGCAAAGTCTGATGTGTCCAGAGAGGGAACATGAAGTCGATTATTGCCGCCTGCGCAGCGGCCCTGCTTGCCGCGTCCTGCGCTACCGCGCCCAGCATTCCCTCGCAACGCGAACGGCTGACGCGCCAGATCGCCGACGACGCTGTCGGTTTCAACGAAGCTTACGGGCAGGCGGTCTCAGCGCAGATCCTGCTCAACATCCTGCGTTCACGTGACCGCCTGCCGCGTTACTATCTCGCCATGACGGGCATCTCCGACAGCCCGTCGTGGACAACCTCGCAAAGCGCGGCGGTTGGCGGAATCCCGCTCGGGGGTGATATCGGCACGCCATGGGGAGTCGGCGGTCTTGGTGTCTCGCGCGAACGCGCCTCGCGCCCGAGCTACGCCGTCCAGCCTTTCGATGCCGCCACGCTCGCGCGCACCGCCTTCCAGCCAACCCCCAGTTCGGTGTTCGAGCATTATTGGTATAGCGGCTGGCCGCGCGATTTACTGATGCTGATGATGGTCGAGTCGATCGAGAAGACCGACGCCGGTGGCCACACCACTGTTTACACCAGCATTCGTCCGCGAGGTTCGCAGTTTCCTGGCGACATCGCAGCAGCGCCCGTATGAGATCGACATGCAGAACGGCCGCGCCCTCTGCGGTCTCATAGAAGCATACAATCCGGCCGCTCCGGTGAGGCCGGCTGCGCCGCGCGAAGGACAAATCTGCGAACCGGCCTTCGCGGTCGGCGCCGATACCTTGCGTCTGCGTCTGCGCTCGCTGGATGACATGGTCTATTATGTCGGCGAACTTTTGCGCGCCGGCAGCATGCGCGCCGCGCCAGGCGAGGTCATCCAAGCGCAGGTTACTGTACGCGCCGCGGGCTTGCGTGGCGGTGGGCAGGGCGTTCCGCTTTTCCGCGTCGTGCCCGCGCACGACAGTTCGCACGGCATCTACGCCGCCGAGATCGCCTATGGCGGCGAGCGCTTCCGCGCCGGTCCCGCCATTGGCCGTTCGTGCGGTGAACAAGCTCAAGCCGGCGCCTGCCGCGACATTGCCGAAGAGGGTGATCGCTCCTCATCGGTGCTGTCGTTGATCGCCGAGATTCTCGCGCTCAACCAATCTCCGGACGCCATCCGCGCCCCGAGTCGGCTCATCGCCGAATAGAGGCCGCCCGCAGCAGACGGACGGCATCTGTCGCAATCGCACAAGTGTGAGCAGCGTTTACACGCGCGCCGTGATTTGATTTGTGTGGTCTGGAGTTTCCGGAGCGCCGGCATGAAGCGGTTTCTTTGCGCAGTTGCTGCACTCAGTGCTGTCGTCACGGCGCCTGCGTCCGCGCAAACCTTACGTACGTTCCGCTGTTCAAACAGCACCGTTCTGCGGGTCATTTTTGACGAGCAGCGGGGTACAGCCACGATCATTCCATTTGGCCGGCCCAGCATCCGCCTGCACCGCAGAGAAGAGGCGGGCAGCTTCTTTCGCTACGCGCGTCAGAACACACAAGAGCTACGCGGCACGCTCCAACAAGTGCAGTGGCGCTCTGGCAGCGCGGAATGGACCTGCCGGCCCTGAGGCTTGAGAAACTCTCCCGCGCGTGGGAGTTTCGGCGCAACACTAAGCGGAGCACACATGCGCGGCACAATTCTAGGCGTTCACGATGGTCGCGGCGTGCTGCTGGGTGAAGCCGATCGCCGGTTCGAATTTCCGCTGACTGAATGGCGCTCCGGCGGAGCGCCTTACGCCGGACAGGTTGTCGATTACGTCGAGGAGAACGGTCAAGCGCGCGCTGTATTCGCCGTGCCAGGCGCGAGCGCGTCACCGCGTTTCGCCGCACCGGAATCCAATTCGCGCGTGCTTGGCATCATCGGAGTCATTTGCCTCGTTGTGAGCATCGTCATCCCGCTGCTGCCGACGGTCGCGGCCTTCGTGCTTGGCGTCATCGGCGCCAAACAAGCGAAAGAGGACGGTGACGATACTTCACTGGTACTCGCGCGCATCTCTTGGATTGGCGCCGTCGTGATGTTGGGCATCGGCTTTTTAGCCGTGCTCGCAATCATCGCCTTTGTCGGCACAATGGGCCTGGCTGGCATGTGGCACGGGAATTGGGACTTCTAGAAGTTGAAGGTCGTCTCATTGCTTTCGGCAAATGCGCGAATGCGATCGTGCTGCGCGCCGACATGCTCCGGCCATTCGATCTCCATGATCGACAGCAGCCCGTGCAGATCATACGGCCCAAGCGACGTCGTATAGTCCGCGTACGTCTCCTGAAACCCGCGCCACGCTTCAGGTCCAACATCGTTCTTCACAATAGTGAAGCCAGCGCCGCGAATGATGAGATGGAGATTGTCCCGCCCCGGCGGCGTATCCACGCGCCATGGCGGAAAGCGGCGGTTCTCACCTGCATGATAAAGGCAAATCGCGTTCCCTGCCGGATCGCGCACCCAGGCCTCGCGCCATAACCACGATTGCAGCACCAGCTCACGCTCGAACGAGATGCCAGCCGCTTTCAGCCGCTCCACCTCACCATCCAACTCCACATCACTGAACTCGAAATAGAGGTGCGGCGCGTTCTCTCGGGCAATCGCCCCGTCCACCACGTGCAACGAAAACGTGGCCTCGCCCTTCGGCAATTCGAACCGCGCATAGTGCGGGCTTTTCACGATGAGCCGCAGTCCCAGCAATTCATAAAACGCGATCGAAGCTTCGAGATCGTTGGCAGGCGCGGTGACTTGGTTGAGGCGCATGGCGTCAGCATAAAGTCCGAAAGCGGCCAGCGCACGCGCGCGTTTTGAACCACATTGCCCGCATGACATTCCAAATCACCGGCCTCGACCCCATGCCCTTCGCCCATCTCCACGCCATGAGCGACGAACAGCTCGCGTCGGGCGGCGCCCAACGTGTGCTGGTCACCGAAAAGCCCGCCGCACCGTGCCGCATATCGCTCGACGACGCAGAGATCGGCGAAAGCGTCATCCTGCTGAACTACACGCACCAGGGCGCGGACACGCCGTACCACCAGCAAGGTCCGATCTTTATCCGCGAAACAAATGCGCGCTTCGTTGCGCGCGACGTTGTCCCGCCCGCGCTTGCCCGCCGAACGCTCTCGCTGCGTGGCTTCGACGCCAACGATATGATGATCGAAGCCGATCTCACGGAAGGGACGGAGGCCGCCGCGTTGATCGAGCGCTTCTTCGCCAACCCAAGCCTCGCCTACATCCACGCCCACTACGCCCGCCGCGGCTGCTTCGCCGCTTTGATCGAGCGTGCTGCATAGGCGAAAATCTCCGGTTTCCGCACGGAGAACATTGCCATCCGACCGCGTCGGCGCCTCTACTGGCGCCAACAGATAAGGGAGGTCGCGATGCACGATCTGGTCATTCGCAACGGCACAATCGTCGATGGCTCCGGCAAGCCGCGCTTCGTCGCTGACGTGGCCGTCGATGGCGGCCTCATCACTGCGATCGGGCCCGATATCGGCAAAGGCCGCGAAGAGATCGACGCCGCCGGTAAGATCGTGTCACCCGGCTGGGTCGACATCCACACGCACTACGATGGCCAAGCCACCTGGGATCAGGAAATGGCGCCGTCGTCCTGGCACGGCGTCACCACTGTCGTGATGGGCAATTGCGGCGTCGGCTTCGCGCCCGCCAAGCCCGACAAACACGATTGGCTCATCGGCCTCATGGAAGGCGTCGAAGATATTCCAGGCACCGCGCTCGCTGAAGGTATGAGCTGGAACTGGGAAACCTTCCCCGAATATCTCGACGAACTCGAACGTCTGCCGCGCACAGTCGATGTTGGCACACACGTTCCGCACGGATCCGTGCGCGCTTACGTCATGGGCGAACGCGGCGCACGCAATGAAGAGCCAACCGAAACCGACATCGCGCAAATGTCGAAAGTCGTGGAAGAAGGCCTGCGTGCCGGCGCGCTGGGCTTCTCAACCTCGCGCACAATCCTGCATCGCTCCGTCGATCGCGAACTGGTGCCCGGCACGACGGCAACGAAGGAAGAACTCATCGGTATCGGCCGCGCCATGGGCCGCGTCGGCTACGGCGTCTTCGAAATGGCTTCAGACCTGAAGCGCGAATGGAACGAGTTCGAATGGATGGGCGAACTCTCGCGCGAGACTAAACTGCCGGTGACTTTCGCCGCGCTGCAATCGATCGCCAAGGAACTACCGCTGCCTGAACAGATCAGCGAGATGCGCGCGCAAAACGAGAAGGGCGCCAACATCGTCGCGCAGATCGCGTTGCGCGGAAACGGCATCGTCATGGCCTGGCAAGGCACCGTGCATCCATTCCGCTTCCGCCCGGCCTGGCTTGAAATCATCGACAAGCCGTGGACCGAACAGCTCGCGCATCTGAAAGATCCTGCGTTCAAGCAGCGCATGATCACCGAAGACAACGTCTTCCCCGAAAGCGATCTCATCGGCCTCATGATGGTCGTCGCCGGCGGTTGGACGCTGCAATACGAAATGGGCCCGGACTTCAACTATGAGCCCACCCAAGCCGAGACCGTCGCCGCGCATGCCGCAGCCGCGGGCGTGTCGCCCGTCGAATACGCCTACGATCTGCTGATGCAAAACGACGGCACAGGTTTCATCTACTTCCCGATCCTCAACTACGCCGACGGCAATCTGAACTTCCTCGAAGATCTGCAAGGTTCGGACGACTGCGTGAACTCACTCTCAGACGGCGGCGCGCATTGCGGCACCATCTGCGACGCCGCTTCGCCGACCTTCATGCTGCAACACTGGGTGCGCGAGCGCGATGGCAAGCGCATTACCCTGGAGAACGCCGTGAAGCGTCAGTCGCGAGATACGGCCGTGCTCTACGGCCTCTCCGATCGTGGCCTCATCGCGCCCGGTTATTTGGCTGACATCAACATCATCGACTTTGAGAATGTGAAGCTCGGCAAACCTTGGCTCGCCTTTGATCTTCCCGCAGGCGGCAAACGCTTGCTTCAGAAAGCCGATGGCTACGTCGCGACGATCAAGTCCGGCCAAGTCACCTTCCGCGACGGCGAATACCAAGGCGTTCACCCCGGCAAATTGATCCGCGGCCCGCAAGTCGCGCCAACCGCGATGGCGGCGGAATAGGGCGCATGCACAATCGTCGCGATGCGCTGCTGATGCTTGGCGCTGCAACTGCGTTTGCAACCGATGCTCACGCGCAGCGCCGCCAGCGCAGGTGGCGGCCTTATCGCGACTCCATCGTCATTGATGGCGCCGGCGGCTTATCGCTGGGCTGGTTGGAGCTTGATGACCCAGGCGTCGCCGTCGACCTCGCTGCCGCGCGAGCGTCAGGCTTACGCGGTATCGTGCTGACGCTCGCGCCGCAGGGCCAGTTCTGGATGGATGATGCGGCGATCGCGCGCGTCCGAGTTAACATCGACAAGTGGAACACCATCATCGAGCGCCACCCGGAGCATCTTCTGCTCGTGCGCTCGGGCGCCGACCTTCTGCGTGCGCGCGATGAGAACAAGCTGGGTGTGATTTATACTTTTCAAGGCGCCGAGCCTTTGGGCGAAGATGTCGATCGCGTCCCTATGTATCGTGAACTCGGCGTGCGCGTGATCCAACTCACGCACAACCGCCGTAACCTCGTCGGCGATGGCTCAACCGAGCCCGGCAATGCGGGGCTCAGCAATTTCGGTCACAAGGTCGTCGAACGCCTCAACGCAGAGAAAGTCGTCGTCGATCTGGCGCATGGTTCAGCACGTACGATCAGCGAAGGCATCGCCGCTTCCAGCGCGCCGCCGCTGGTTAGCCACACCGGCTGTCGCGCGCTCGCAGACCATCCACGGAACGTCGATGACGCGACGCTGCGCGCGCTGGCGGAGAAGGGCGGCGTCGCCGGCATCATCTTCTGGCCGTATCTGCGCGTCGACACGCAGCCCATGGCGATCGATGTGATCGCGCACATCGAGCATGCGATAAACGTCGCCGGAGAAGATCACGTCGGCCTTGGCACCGACGGCGGCGTCGCGCCGATCGAGCGGACCGCGGCATGGGAAGCTGAGAACCGTGAGTGGGTCGCATACGCCGTTGAAGATAACATCTTCCAACGCGGCCGCCCCGCAGACCTTTACACCTTCATTCCCGACCTCAACACGCCCGATCGCTTCAACGTGCTCGCAGGCATGCTCTCGGCGCGCGGCCATTCTGACACACGCATCGCCAAAATCGTTGGCGGCAACTTCGCGCGCGCGATGAACGAGGTTTGGGGCTAACTCAGCCACAGTTCAGCCTCGAGCACAGATAAGCTGACCGCGTTTGCCGCACGCCGCAAAAAGGAAGTGAAACGATGTCTCCTGCGAAGTTTATGGTGTTTGCCGCCTTGCTGATGTCGGCGTGCGCCAGTGCGCCAGCGCAAGAGCCTGCGCGAGACATCCGCCAGATCGTGTCCACGACATCGTTCGGCATGTGCGTCGGCTATTGCACGACGCGCCTCGAAATTTCGCCAGGTCGCGCCGTGCTCATCCGCGAGGCGCGTGGCGGCAGAGGAGCCCCTCAAAATTTGCCGGTGCAGCGCTTCGCGACCGTGCTTACGCCTGAAGAATGGGACTCGATCGAAAGCCTCGCTGCGAGCACGAACCTGTCGGGCTTGCCGCCGGTTATTGGTTGCCCCGATTGCGCTGACGGCGGCGCGGAATCGCTGACCATCGAAGGCGGCCCGCCGCAGAGCATTTCCTTCGAATACGGTTCTTCGGTCGCGCAGGCGGGGCCGTTGCTTGAGCGTGTTCGTGCATTGCGCGCGCGCCTCACGCCCACCGAGTAAGCTTCGCCTTATCTTTACCGCAAGCGCGCGCCACCATCCGCGTGCGAGGTGGAGGCTTGATCTCATGCGCGCGTTCAGCGTCGCGACGCTCTGCTTATTGCTGGCAGGGTGCTTCTCTTCAAACGGCCCAGTGTTTTCCGAGGATCGCGGTCAGTGTCCCTTCGTGACGCCGACGCTCTATGAAGAAACTGAAGAACCGAACCGCTTCTTGTTCGAAACCGAAGGGCACTATTGCAAAGTCACGGGTCCCGACGCGGACGTGACGCTTGCGCTCTTTATTCCAATCGGTCGTGAGCGGTGGATCGTGCAGGGCGACGAAGCGAGCCCCACCTACATGATCATGCGCCGCAGCGGAGACCGGCTGACGCAATATCTGCCGCGCTGCCAAGACTATTCCGCGTCGCGATTGCGTCGGCTTGGCATTACCTTCGACGAAGAGCGCCGCTACTGCACGGTCACGGAGGCGCGCCAGATCGAGACGCTATTTCGCTCTGCGGGTGGGCGCATGATGGGCGCGTATCGGCGTGTGCGCGAGGAGCGCTAGTTCATCAATAGAGCTGCGGCGAGTGCTTGCATCGCGCGCGACGCGTTGAGGTGCGGGGCGGTTGAACGCTGTGCTTTCGACAGCACGAATGCGCCTTCCATCGACGCGAGAAACGCTGATGCAAACACCGCCGCGTTCGCTTCGCTCATGCCGCGTGTCCGCGCTGCTTGAGCGATCGCGGATTCCCAGGCCGCGAAACAATCTCGGATGGCGACAGCAAGCAGTTTGTTATCGACGCCAAACCCCGCGGCGATCGCCGCGATTGGGCAGGAGCCGTCAAACTCGCAGCCTTTGGATTCCTTTGCAGTCGTCTTGAAAACGCTGACGATGAATGTCTCAAGATCAACGCCGCTCTCATCCAATTCGCGAAACCGCGCCGCCGTACGCAGGGCAAAACCATTGATGACTTCAGCGCCGATCTGCTCTTTGCCGCCCGGAAAGTGGAAATAGAGCGAGCCGCGTGGCGCGCCGGATTTCTCCAACAGCTCAGCGATGCCGATGCCTTCGTAGCCGCGCTGACGAAAAAGCCCCGATGCGGCGGTGAGCATGTTTTCGCGGGCCGATGAAACTTTTGCCATGCCCCGAAAATAGCACTTGTATGACGACCGGTCTAGTGATAACTAGGAAATAGACCGGTCATCATAGTGGTCCCGGTCGCCTCACTCCCCGGAGGGTCAAATGAGAAATTTCCTTATGTCTGCCATGGCGTTAACCGCCGTTCTGGTCATTCCTGGCGTCGCCAGCGCAAACGATGTCGCCGACCGTACCCAGGCGATCTCGATCTGCCGTGCCGAAGTTCAGGCTCAAGCCGGCGCTGATGCGTCTGTTCGCCTGGACCAGGTCCGCGTTCGCCTGCGCACCGTCCGCGTCGATCTCGACGTCTGGCGCGATGGCGCGCTGCAAAACGTCCGTTGCGACGTCGAGCGCGGCCACGAGCAACTGACGATCGCGTCGATCACGCCGACACTGCAGACCGCGTCGCTCGCGCGTTAATTCTCCTGCCCTGAACGAAGCGTCCTCCGCCTCCCGCGTGGACGTATCCCCTGGCGCCCTTCGTTCCCCGAAGGGCGCCATTTTCTTTGCGCGAATGCATTTGCGTGAGCGTGGCGCGCGCGCTTAAGCACCCGCATGGAGATAAAAACGCTCTTCGTTACCAAACTCTACCGCGCCGAACTCGGTGGCGTGGAGAATGCCGACCTGTTGAAGAGTTGCCGTTCAATCGCCTCGGCGGACAAAGCAGGGCAGCGGTGGAGCAAGGAGCACGGCTACCAGGGCTACACATCCTATTCTTCACTGAACGATCTACCGAAGCGCGATCCGAATTTCGCGGCGCTCCGACAAGCGCTCGACAAGCACGCCGCAGCGTTCGCGCGCGAGCTTCATCTCGATCTCAGCGGGCGTAAGCTGCGGCTCGATAGCATCTGGATCAATGTGCTCGAACCGAACGGCGTTCACACCGGACACATACATCCGCAGAGCGTTCTCTCCGGCACATATTACGTGGACGTTCCAAGCAACGCGTCGGCGCTGAAACTCGAAGATCCGCGCCATCCCATGATGATGGCCGCGCCGGGACGCCGTGAGGATGCGCCAGAGTCGGAGCGCAGTTTTGTCTATGTCGCGCCCAAAGCGGGCGAGGTGCTGATGTGGGAGAGTTTCATTCGCCACGAAGTGCCGATGAACCAGGCAAAAAAATCGCGCATCAGCGTGAGCTTTAATTACGCGTGACGAGAAATTAGCTCTGGCCGCGCCGTCACTCAGGCTAGGGTGAGCGGCTCGGAGTTTCGCATGTCCATTATCGCAGCTGTGATCGCATTGGCTCTCCAGGGTGCGCCCGTCAGCGCGCCCCCGCCGCAACCGCAATACACACCGGCGGAGGCGGATTACATCGCCCGTGACTTCGAGTTCCGCTCCGGCGAGCGGATGGACGAGGTCCGCATCCATTACCAAACGCTTGGGCGTCCGCACCGTGATCGGCGCGGACAGATCGACAACGTGGTGCTGCTGCTGCACGGCACAGGCGGCAGCGGGAGGCAATTTCTTGCCCCGCAATTTGCCGGCGAACTCTTCGGTCCCGGCCAGCCGCTCGATATCGAACGCTACTACATCGTGATGCCCGACAATGTCGGCCACGGTCGTTCGTCGAAGCCGTCTGACGGCATGCACATGCGCTTTCCGCGATACGACTACGACGACATGGTCGCGTTGCAGCACCAGTTGCTGACGCAAGGCCTGCGCGCACGGCGCGCGCGGCTCATTCTCGGCACCTCGATGGGCTGCATGCACGCGTTCGTGTGGGGCGAGACGTATCCCGATTTTGCGCAGGCGCTGATGCCGCTGGCGTGCGAGCCGATCGAGATCGCGGGCCTCAACCGCATGTGGCGCCAGCTTATCATCGACGGCATTCAGAACGATCCAGCGTGGAATGGCGGCGAGTATTCCGCGCAGCCGGCGCAAGGTTTGTCAGTTCGAAAGCTCGCGGACGTACAATCCTTGGGCCAATCTTGAGCGCATCACCGCGCCGACGATGTGGATCAACAGCGCTGACGATTTCATCAATCCGCGCAATCTTACCTACCCGCAAGCAGCGCTGGCGCGGATGGGCGCGAATGCGCGGTTTCGCTTGGTGGAGGAGACGGCCAACACACGCGGACACGGGACGCATACGTGGGCGGTGAATTGGAAGCAGGATCTGGTCGAGCTGTTGGCGCGGAGCTAACGCTGCTCTGGTGCTTGCGGATCGTAGGACGAGACGTGGTTGAGTGAGATCACCCAACGGCCATCGATCTTGCGCATGAGGCGCGTGTTGATGCCTTCTTGCGCACGCTCGGGGCGTTCGAGCCGATAATGGCTGACCAGCATTGCCGCATCGGGCGCGAGCATTTCGACGCTGATATCGTAGAAGTGCAGTGCACCGCGCCGCTCGGCTGAGCCGCCATAGTCGCGCACGTAGTGATCGAGCGTGCCTTGCCAGCCGTCTTGGATGCGCCCGCCTGACACGAACATGACGCCCGGATTTTCGAAGCCGGCCATGTAGCCTTCGAAGTCGCCGCGATTCCACGCGGCTTCCATCGTGGCGATGAGTGCGCGGATTTCGGCTTCGTCTTGCGCTGAGCTCATTGCGACGGGCGCGGTTTGCGTTTGGGCGCACCCGGCGAGCGGCGCCGCCGCCAGGATGAGAGCTGCCAGAAATGCGCGCATTGTGTCCCCGGTGTTTGGTCGAGCGTAGTGGGTGTGGCGGCGCGCGTCGATCAACAAGCGTTCGCGGCCGCCGATGCGGGTTTGTTGTGGTCCGCCTTCGCCCTGCGGGCTTCGGCGAGACGATTTTCGCGCAGCGAAAATCGGGAGCAGGGCGCGTGAGACGCGCGCGGGTAGTGCCTGGGGTGTGCGTTGCACGTCGCCATGCAACGCCGCGTGTCTTCACGCGCCCTGTGCCAAATCGTTTTTCCCGGCTTGGGCGGAGGAGTTGATGAACGCGTAGCTCTTCTTCAGCTGCCTACGCTCGCCTCCTGTACGATGGACATTCCGGGTCGCACCGCCATCGACGGCGCTTCCTTGTGGGGCTTAGCTCCATGCCCAATTCGCCGGTTCTACGGAAAAATCGCTACGGCCTGAGCTCCCGTCGATTTGTGTGCCGCACGTTTCAAAGTTTCGGACGTCTCGGAAACCTCCCGTGTGCGGACGGAGGGATTATCGCTGAGATTTGGAGGTGTGGGATAGATTTTTGCGCGCGCCGCGATTTTGAAGGGCGCGCGCGGGATTTGGTGTGGGATAGATTGGATCGACGAAACCCCACTTATTACCTTCTCTATTAGCGCCAAAATTTACTGCGGCACTGTAACCTCTGATTAACCACAGCAGTGAGGATCAGATGATCGAAGCATTTTCAGCGGCTTGCACACTCGTGGCGGCGGTCGCCGGCCTCGTCGCGGCGCTCTTGAGTGTTGCGGAGCGCCGACGAATTCATCGAGTCGCCCAACGCGACGATGCTCGTCGGACTTAGCGACGCATTCCAAGTCGCGCCTGACCCGGCAACCTGCCGTTCTGAATCACAGCAGCTATTCCTCGGCGTCGATTTGATATTCGCTGATTATTTGGTCGCGAAGGTGCTGAACGTGGGGAAGCTCCACTATCTCGCGTACAGCGTCATAAGTTAGCAGGCTGCATCTTTCGCCCAAGCGGCCGGTATCCAGCAAGGAGAAGACGGGGCGACGGATCTGTTCAAGGACGGCTTCCGTACGCGAGGCCGGTGCCACGATGTGAAGGGGTATTCGTATGTCTGGCTGCAACGCTACGAGGTCCGCCATTCGGAGCAAACCTGAGTAGATTGCTGTGGTGTGTTCAACCTCAAAAGCGCGAGCAATTGATCTGCCGCGTAGCCAAAGGACATCGATCTGTTCAATCGTGCGAACGGTGGCTTCGTTATAGTTCATCGGCAACTGATCAATGAGACTTTCGCGCACGTCGTCTGTGATCGTGGAGAGGACCCTCTCACGGTCTGCTTTCGGCAACCAAACACGAAAGCCCATCTTGGCACCGAGGTCTGCCAGTATTCCTTGTATTTGATGGGACTCTCGTGCCTCGGCGGGCGACGCGTCACTCGTTTCGTCGCTGTTGTCGTCTGGTATGGCAACGCTGATATTGCCGGTTGCCGTCATCACCGTTGCGGTGTCCTCGAGTGCGCGTCTGTCTTTGGTCGAAAGAGGGTAGTTCTTCTTAGCTTGCGCTTGCTCGCTCAGCATTCCCATCAAGAACGCGGCGTCGTCATCCGGGATGCGCCGTAGCGATCTTTGAAAATGGGCTCCCCAACCGACCGAGCCGGGTACGACGTCTTTCGTGAAAGAAAGCGTGTTCCAGACCTCCGGCAGTGTTTGAGGAACCGCATGCTCGGGCGACAGCATGATCAATGGGCGCACTCGAAGGCGCACAACGAAGGGATCGTCCGTCGGCTTGAACAACGGCGTGTCATCGACAAACGGCGTCGATTCAATCTGAAGCGCCCCACACCAACGGCCCAGCTTGACGATATAGCACAGAAATGTGTCGCCTACCTGCAGGTGACGGCGTGCTTGGGTTTCTTGATTCCGCGAGAAACCGCTGATCTCGCCGCCTGCGGCCTGCGGCCTGAAAGTTGGCCCACGTCTGGGGGCTGAAGAGATCAAGATAGAAAGCCAATCTTCAGCCCCAAGCGAATTAGTTGTCCAAGAAGCTCCGCAGCTTCCGTGAGCGAGACGGATGCTTCAGCTTGCGGAGCGCCTTTGCTTCGATTTGGCGGATGCGTTCGCGGGTGACGCTGAACTGCTGACCGACTTCTTCGAGCGTGTGGTCGGTGTTCATGCCGATGCCGAAGCGCATGCGCAGGACGCGTTCTTCGCGCGGGGTGAGCGAAGCCAGCACCCGCGTCGTGGTTTCGCGCAGGTTGGATTGGATCGCGGCGTCGACCGGCAGGATCGCGTTTTTGTCCTCGATAAAATCGCCGAGGTGTGAATCTTCTTCGTCGCCGATCGGCGTTTCCAAGGAGATCGGCTCCTTGGCGATCTTCATCACCTTGCGGACCTTCTCGAGCGG
>JAPLOL010000045.1 GCA_026400735.1 Alphaproteobacteria bacterium
GTTGGTCGACAGATAATAATCCATCGCCGAACCGATGATGAGTTTGCCGCCAACAACACCGATCGAGCCGGTGATGGTCGAAGGCGAAGCCACGATCTCATCCGCGAACGCCGAGACGTAGTAACCGCCAGAGGCCGCGACATCGCCCATCGACACAACGATGTGCTTGCCACGCTCCTTGGCCGTCCTAAGCGCCGCCAGGATTTGATCCGAAGCAACAACAGAACCGCCCGGGCTGGAAACGCGGAACACGATGGCCGCCACGTCGTCATCTGCCGAAGCATCGAGCAGAGCTTGCGCGATCGCATCGCTGTTCATCGCCGACTCGCCGCCGAACAGATCGTGCTGTTCAGGACCAGAGACGATTGCGCCTTCGCCTTGGACGATAGCGATCGTGCGGCCACCGCTATGGGTCGGCGCGCGATAGTCCGTGAAGTCCACCAGTTCGGAATTTTCCGCCCGCGCGAGCGCCGCGCGTTCAGCTTCTTCCGGTCGGCCGATGTGATCGATCAACTGCAGCTCTTGCGCGCGCTGCGCGGTGAACGGCGTCGATTCGACAGCTGCACGCGTCGCTTGCGGGGTGATACCCCGGTCAGCGGCGATATTGGTGACCATGTTGTCGTAGATACCGTTCATCAGGCTCGTGATCTCTTCACGGTGCGCAGGCGTGAACGTGCGTTGCGTCAGGTTGTTCGGATAGGTCTTGTAATCCTCGCGCTGCTCAAACTGCGCTTGCATGTGATAGCGCTGCAGCGTTTGGCCGAAGAACGTGACTTCAGCCGAAAGACCCATTGGTTGGAATTCGCTGGTCTCTTGCAACCAGACTTCATCCGAGTCCGCGATCGCCATGTAGCCCGGCATACCCATGCGGACGCCGTCGTTCTGCAAGTGCGCAACAACGAACTTGCCCGAGGCGCGGAACGCCGCGAGCGCCGCGCGAAGCTCTTCGGCTTGCGCCGCCTGCATGCCCCCAGTATTGGCGCGAATGTAGATGCCTTCGACTGCATCGTCGGTGCGCGCACCGTCGATCTTGGCGAGCACGTCGAGCAGAGCACTGCTGCTGCCGCTCAGCGAGGCGAACGGGTTGGCGGGACGTTGGTCAGTCAGCGGCTCGCGCAGATCGAGCGCCAGAACCATATGCGACGGCTGGGCCGGTTGGCTGTTGAACGAGGCGCTCAGCATGCTGATCAGGATGATCGGCGCGAGAACCAGGAACAGCACAAGGCCGGTCAGCACACCCGCCACGGTGATGAGAAATTGCTTCACGACAGGAGACTCCCACCCGGCCCCTATGGCGGGTTTATCGATAAATGATATGGACCGGGGTCCAAAGGCAAGCGGAATTTTATCGAATAATGATAAACTGGCAGCCCGGCCCGGCCGCCAACTGCGCCAGAACCTTGCCGCAACGCAACTTTTCCCCAAGCACGGCGTAGAGCATGATGCACAGCGGAGGGCTGGCTCGGAATGGCCGTGTCACGCGGTAGACCCGCATTCGCTACGGACGACTGGATGCAGGAGCAGCAGCTCCGTGCAGAGGCGGAGGCTGAAGGCTGGCGCCGCATGCGCCAGAAGTTCGTCCGTCACGAACCCGAGCCTTATCAACCCGTACCTGCCACGGCTATCGCAGCCATCGTCGAGGCCGATCCGCACCGAACCGGCAGCGTTATTCTCAAAGCGGTCGTCCGCTTCCTGCTGGCCGCATTCGCCGCCTATCTGGCCTGGATTGCCGGGGTGGATGCCCGCTTCGGCGAGTTCGACATCTGGATGGCCACCGGCTCGACCTTCGCCATCGTCCTCGCGCTTTCGATGTTCGGCCCGGCCCGTGGCTTCGTGCACGCGGCAGCCGAAACCATGCGCTGGGTTCTGCTCATCTCAGTCGGCTTTGGAGCGACCTGGCTCGCCTTCAACTGGCCGGGCTAAGCGCGTTGCGCCATCCGTAGAACCGTGTAAAAGGCCCGCCTCGCGCAAGCGTCGGAGTATAGCTCAGCCTGGTAGAGCACCACGTTCGGGACGTGGGGGTCGTAAGTTCGAATCTTGCTACTCCGACCACTTGCGGCGCTCTTCCCGATTAAGCGCCGGCGACCTTCTTAGCCTCAACGAACGCCGCAACCGCCCGCTCGACTTCCTCGCGCGTGTGCGCTGCCGACATTTGCGTCCGGATCCGGGCCTTGCCCTTCGGCACCACTGGATACGAGAACGCGATCACGTAGACGCCGCGCTTCAGAAGCTCCTCGGCCAGAGCGACCGCGGGCTTCGCGTCATAGAGCATCACCGGGATGATCGGGTGTTCGCCGGGCAGGAGATCAAAGCCAGCCGCTTCGAGCCCGCCACGGAAGAGCTCCATGTTGGACTTAAGCTGCTTGCGCAGATCATCGCCCTTCGCCGCCAGCTCAACCGCCTTGCGCGCGCCAGCCGCGATCGGTGGCGGCACCGTGTTTGAGAAGAGGTATGGACGCGAGCGTTGGCGCAGGAGTTCAACGATCGCGCGTTTGCCGCTGGTAAAACCACCGCTCGCGCCGCCAAGGGCTTTGCCGAGCGTGCTGGTCAAAACATCTATGCGGTCGATGCAATTGTGATACTCGGCAGTGCCGCGTCCACCGGGCCCAACAATGCCGGTCGAGTGCGAGTCATCGACGTGCACGAGCGCGTCGTAGCGCTCCGCCAGATCGCAAATCTGATCGAGCGAAGCGATGACACCGTCCATTGAGAAGACGCCGTCAGTCGAGATGAGCTTGAAGCGCGCGCCGGCGGCATCGGCCGCTTTCAGCTGCGCTTCGAGATCGTTCATGTCGTTATTCTTGTAGCGATAACGCTGCGCTTTACAGAGTCGCACGCCATCGATGATCGACGCGTGGTTCAACTCGTCCGAGATGATCGCATCCTCAGCGCCGAGCAGAACTTCAAACAATCCGCCGTTCGCATCGAAACAGGACGGATAGAGGATCGTGTCCTCAAGCTGCAGCCACTTGGAGAGATCGTCTTCAAGCTGCTTGTGCACCGTCTGCGTGCCGCAAATGAAGCGCACCGAGGCCATGCCGTAGCCCCACTGATCCAAGCCCTCGTGCGCAGCGGCTTTGATCCGCTCATCCTGCGCAAGGCCCAGATAATTGTTGGCGCACATATTGATGACGGACTTGCCGCCGGTGACGCCAATCTCCGCGCCCTGCGGCGTCGCGATCACGCGCTCTTCTTTGTAGAAGCCCGCGTCACGAATGCCGGCGATCTCGCGTTCAACGTGCTTCTGAAACTCGCCGTACATGGCTCAGGCCCTTTCACTCAGTCATTCCAGACGGCAGCAGGCCGATCTGGAATCCAGGGCAATCGAAGTGACGGAGGCCGCTGGATTCCAGATCACGCTCCGCGTGTCTGGAATGACTTATTGCTCCCAGTTCAGAACGATCTTGCCGGACTTGCCTTCCAGCATCGTCTCAAAGCCCTCTTCGAACTTATGATAGGGCAGCCGGTGCGTGATGATTGGCGACAGATCGAGGCCGGATTGGATGAGCGTTGTCATCTTATACCAGGTCTCAAAGATCTCGCGGCCGTAGATGCCTTTGATCGTCAGCATGTTGAACACGACCTTGTTCCAGTCGATCTTCATATCGCCCGACGGAATGCCCAACATCGAAATTTTGCCACCGTGGCTCATGTTATCGATCATGTCCGACAGCGCATTCGGAGCCCCTGACATCTCGAGACCAACGTCAAAGCCCTCGGTCATGCCGAGTTCTTTTTGAACGTCGCCAAGGGTCTCCTTTGAAACGTTCACGGTGCGCGTCGCCCCGACCTTCTTCGCCAAAGCTAGGCGATAATCATTGATGTCCGTGATCACGACATGGCGCGCGCCAACGTGCTTAGCGATCGCCGCCGCCATCGCCCCAATCGGGCCAGCGCCGGTGATCAACACGTCCTCGCCAACCATGTCCCATTGCAGAGCGGTATGCGTGGCGTTGCCGAAGGGGTCGAAGATCGAGGCGATGTCGAGATCGATGCCGTCGTGGTGATGCCAAACGTTAGCGTTCGGAATAACGATGTATTCGGCAAAGCAGCCGGGACGGTTCACGCCGACGCCGCTTGTGTACGGGCAAAGGTGACGGCGACCAGCCATGCAATTGCGGCAGCGGCCGCAAACGATGTGGCCTTCGCCTGAGACGATCATGCCCGGCTTATAATCGTTGACGTTGTCGCCGACCTCGACGATCTCGCCGACAAACTCGTGGCCCACAACCATCGGCACCGGGATTGTCTTCTGCGCCCACTCATCCCACTTATAGATGTGAATGTCGGTGCCGCAGATCGCGGTGCGCTTCACGCGGATCTTCACATCGTTGGGACCCGCTTCAGGCTCCGGCACGTCTTCCAGCCAAAGCCCACGTTTGGCCTCGCGTTTGACCAGCGCTTTCAACGGCCTCTCCTTCGATGCGGTAAGCGCGACCTTAACCTCGCGCTTAAATCCAAGTGTTTGGAAATCAGTCCATTATCTCCTACCTAGCTGAACGACAATCGCCTAACGTCAAGCGGACTTCATGCTTTCAGTCCTCGACCTCTTCCGCATCGGTATCGGCCCCTCGAGCTCGCACACGCTCGGGCCGATCCGCATTGGCAAACGCTTCCTGGAAGACCTCAAAGGCGCTGTGGAATTGAACACGATCGCCAAGGTGGTCGTGGAACTGCAGGGCTC
>JAPLOL010000074.1 GCA_026400735.1 Alphaproteobacteria bacterium
CCATCGGCTGCTGCTTGGCGCAGCTCGGCCAATTCCTCCCGTATCGCCGGCGCCACGACTTCGCGTGTCGCCAGGGCCAGCCATTCCGCGCTGATGTCGGCGCCCTCCGGGGGAGGTTTTGCCTTCGGCCAGCGCGAAATCCGCGCCACAGCGCGATCTTGACCCGATCGCGTCAAATGGAGGCTCAGAGCCGCCCGGTCAATGGCCCCAAGGTCCTCATGGTCATCAGCGAGCTGCAGCAGCGCCTCGCGGATGGCTTCGAGATCGGGATCGGTGATGTGGAGGCGCTCAATCCAGTTGCCGTAGCTGGCGAGGATGGCGGGCATGTCGACGGCGGTGCGCAGGAACCCTTCAGCGGCTGGGCGCGGGGTGTGGCTGGTGGCGTGGGCCTTGAGCTCGGCCGTTGCAGGCGCCGGCTCGCCCTTGCGCCGGAATTGGCCGCCACCGCCGCCGCTTTGCTTTTCGTACGGGACGAAAGCCGGGCGCTTGGAGCGGACCAGCGCGTTGGCGCGGGCCATGAGGTCCGAGAAGAAGGCGCGCTGGGTGTCGCGGTCGGCAATTTTGCCGATGCTTTCCTTGAGCGAAGCCTGGAAGGCGGCTTGGGCCTCCGGCGTGTCGACGCCGCCGTGGCGGAGCTTTTCGCGTTCGAACAGCGCGTCGGAGGCGGGAACGGAGGCGTCGATGAGCGCCGACAGCGCTTCGGCGCCCCCGCGACGATAGATGTCGTCCGGGTCTTCGCCCTTGGGCGCGTAGGCGAGGCGAATGGTGCGGCCCGGGGCGAGATGCGGGATGGCGAGGTCGAGCGCGCGTTCGGCGGCGCGCTGGCCAGCGCTGTCGCCGTCGAGGCAAAGCACAGGCGCGCCGCCTGAGCGCCAGAGCAGCGCAAGCTGCTCTTCGGTGAGCGCGGTGCCGCACGGGGCGACAGCGGCGATGCCGGCGCGTTCGAAGGCGATGACGTCGAGATAGCCTTCGCCGACCACGAGGCCGTCAGCTTTGGTTTTTGCCAGCAATTCGCGGGCTTGCTTCAAGCGATAGAGCACGCGGCTCTTCGAATAGAGCGGCGTCTCGGGCGAGTTGATGTACTTGGCCTTGGCGTCCTTCGCGAGCGCGCGGCCGCCGAAACCGATGATCTTGCCGGCGGTGTCAGTGATCTCGAAGGTGATGCGGCCGCGGAAAGTATCGACGGGGCGCTTATCGTCTTCGCCGCCGCGCGCGACGCCGGCTTGCACGATCTCTTCGACGGTGAAGCCCTCGGCTTTGAGCTTGTCGATTGCCCAGGTCCACTCATCGGGCGCGTAACCGATGGAGAAGCGCTCCCACTCGTCTGGGCCGAACCCGCGCCCTTGCAGGTATTTGCGCGCGTATGCGCCGCCGGTTGAGCGGAGCGCGGCGGAGAAGAGCTTCGCGGCTGAGGCGGTGACGGCGTAGAGGCGCTTGCGCTGATCGTTCTCGCCGCGATTGTCGTAATCGTCCTTCGGCAGCTGAACGCCCGCGATCTCTGCGAACTTCTCCACCGCTTCTGGAAAGCTCAGGCCTTCGAGCTTCATAGCCAGCGTGAAGACGTCGCCCTTTTCACCGCAGCCGAAGCACTTGAAGAGGCCCTTATTGTCCAGGATGTGGAAAGACGGGCTCTTTTCCTGGTGGAACGGACAGCATGCCCAGTAGTCTCCGGCGGAGGGCCGGGACTTCTGTTTGTGCCACGTGAGCCTCTTGCCGGCGTAATCGGCAATCGAAACCCGGTCGCGCACCTGGCGTAGCAAGGTGTCGGTAAAACGCATCAGAGCCTGAAATGGGAGTGGCGGTGTGTTTCTATTATACAGCGATTCGTCAGGGCGATTCGGATCGAAACCGCACTGATTGCAGCTTGGCGCGGTAATTCAGGCGCAATCAGCCACTTACTCATTGTCCGAGTTTGTTCGACCATTGACCTAGGACGTGAGGGGCAATTTCGAGGCGCTCGCGCCGGGCCGATAGTGCGCCGCATGCGCTACAGTATCGAATACCTCAGAGAGAGCACTGATGAGACGTCGGTGTTTGCGACGGTGCTCCACAGCGGGTCGCTTGCAGACACGATGACGCTCGCGGCGGGTGGCGAGGCGCGGGGCGATCTCAACGCCGACGGCTACCAAGTTCGTGATCTCGACGATGGCGGCAAGATCGTCTGGCTCGAGCACTTTTACATTTAGCCAACGCGGTGGCGGCCCCGCTGGGATGGGGCCGCCTTGCGCGCTGGCCGTGGCGGGGGACATGTCGCCAGCGCGCAATTCTATCCGCGTTGCATGAGTGCGCGGAGCAACGCGCGTGCCGTTTTGAATAGTCTGAATTCTCAGCGGCGAAGACTCGAACTTGGAGAGTCTTCGCTCGCGTGATTGTCGCAAATTAAGAGGTCGCATCGCACGCGAGGCGCGTGGCGGCTGCGCTGACGCCAGGACCATGCTGTCTTGGCACAGGTTTGGAGCCGGGGTTCGGCGCGGATTTCCTTGCGCCCTGAGGGGCAACGCCTGTGTCCCCAATTCAACGCCAGCACTGGAACTTTGTTTTCGCGCTCACATTTCTGGGAGTGAGGCGGACACATCCCGACCCCGCCGTAATTTGGGCGCCCGCAGTCGTTTCTTCGGGCGTGAGGGATGACGGAGAACTACCCAATGCAAGTGATGAAAGCCGCGGCAGCATTCGCCGTTCTGGCCGCTGCGGCTGTACCGCCCGCGGCTCAAGCTCAAACCCAGGGGCAGGTCGTGCTCGCGGAGGGAACTCTGCTCAGCATCAGCGCAGACGGAAAATCTGAAGCGCGCCCCGACATGGCAACGATCAATCTTGGCGTGACCACCGAAGGTCAAACCGCGGCTGCCGCGATGGCTGAGAATGCGCGCCGGATGACAACGCTCAACGCCGCGCTGCGCCGCGCCGGCATCGCCGAGCGCGATATCCAGACGTCGAACGTCTCGGTTTATCCGCAACAGCAATACGTCGAAGGTCAGCAGCCACGCATCACAGGCTATCAAGCCAACAACAGCGTCACCGTGAAGGTGCGCAACATCAACAACACTGGCCGCGTCATCGACGCAGCCGTTGGCGCTGGCGGCAACACCGTGAACGGCGTGTCGTTCTCGCATTCGGATCCGGATGCGCAGCTGGATATCGCCCGCCGCGATGCGATCGCCGAAGCGCGCCGCCGTGCTGAACTTTATGCCAGCGCCTTAGGGCTGCGCGTGAACCGCATCGTGTCGGTCAGCGAAGGTGGTGGCTATTCACCGCCAATGCCGGTCGCGGTTGAGCGCTTTGCGATGGCCGATCAATCGGCTGCGCCGACGCCTGTGTCGCCTGGCGAAATCGAAACGCGAGTGAGCGTCAACGTGACGTTCGAACTGCGCTAGTTCGCGAAGAATTCGCGTAACGGACGAGGGCGGTGGAGCAATCTGCCGCCCTCACTTTTTACTGAACGCCCGCCATCTCGCGCGATCGTGTATTCGGGCTAATCCAACGCCGCGCGAGCCTCATGATGCAAATGAGGGAGTTGCATCATGCGTTGGATATCATTGGCGGCTATCGCCGCATTGGCTTTGCTGATCGCGCCGGCGACGGCGCAGCAAAGCGAACAAGTCGTAGAGCCCGCGCGCGGCGCGGTGTTGAACATTACCGCAAGCGGGCTTTCGACTGCAGCGCCCGACATGGCGACCGTGAGCTTGGGCGTGGCGACACAAGGAACCACCGCGGCTGAAGCAGTCTCGGAAAATGCGCTACGAATGACGGCGCTGCTGCGCGCGTTGCGCCAATCCGGCGTCGCTGAGCGCGATATTCAAACGACTAATGTTCGCGTTAGTCCGCGTTATCGGCCGCGACAGAACCTTGAGCCGCTGATCATAGGCTACGACGCCAATAACAGCGTCCGTGCGGAGGTGCGCGACATCAATCAAACGGGACGCGTCGTCGACGCGGCGGTAGCCGCGGGCGGAAACACCGTGCAGGGCATCGTGTTCTCACACCAAGATCCGGAGGCCCAGTTGAACCTCGCACGGCGTGACGCCATGCGCATGGCGCGTGCGCGCGCTGATCTCTATGCCGAAGCCGCTGGTCTGCGCGTGCGCCGGATCATTTCCATCAGCGAGGCGGGCGCTTTTGCGCCGACGTTCAACGAGGAGATTGTACTGACGGCCACTCGACGCAGCGCCGATTACCAAGCCATTACGCCGATTGCGGCCGGTGACTTGGAAATACGCGCTAACGTCAGCGTGTCGTTCGAGCTGCGCTAACGCGAAGTGGGCGGCGGATCGCTCCGCCGCCCACTCGCGATGCAGTGTTTGAATTTAGTTCGTAGGCGCTGGCGCTTCAGCGGCAGGCGGAAGCGTTGGGGCCGGCGGCGGCGCGGGCAGATCAATATCCGGCGGATTGATTTTCACGTCGGGCACGTTGACTTCGAGCTGCGCCGTTTCGCGTTGTTGCAAGCCGCCCGTGTACGCGACGACGCCGAATGCGACGACGGCGACCAGAATGATGCCCGCTAAAAACGCAACCCAAGGCGAGGAACCGCCACCTTCACGTTCAGCCATTTTTCTCTCTCCAGCGAATGATGTCGCAGAGAGAACAAGGTTCCGGCAGTACGGTTCCGCTTGGTCAGCCTAGAAGCGGCGTCAGCAGCGCTTCGCCTGCGTGGAACCGGCGGAGGTTTTCGAGCACGTTCTGCGAGCCTTCGTAGAGGGCTTCGCGCGTGGCCCCACCGAGGTGCGGCGTCAACGTCGTGTTCGGTACGCCTTTCCAACGATCGATCGGCGTCGGCTCTTCGACAAACACATCGAGCCCAGCGCCGCCAAGCGCTCCCGATTTCAGTGCAGCGATCATCGCGTCTTCGTCGATGACGATGCCGCGCGAGATGTTGACGATGACGCCGTCGCTGCCGACTGCCTTGATCACGTCAGCATTGATGATGCCTTCAGTGGTTTTGTCGCCGCGTGCGGCGATGGCGAGGACGTTGCACCATTCGGCGAGCTTCACGAGGTCGGGCTCGTAGGCGTACTTCACGTCAGGCTTTGCGCGTGGGCCGTACCATTTGATCTCCATGCCGAACGCAGCGGCGCGATGTGCAATGGCCGCGCCGATGGCGCCCATGCCGACAATGCCAATCTTCGAACCGCGCAGGCGCTTCTGCGGCGGCACCGCCAGCGGCGGCGTCCACGTGCCTTCGCGCAGAACTTTCTCGCCTTCGGTAAAGAGCCGAAACCGCGCGATCATAAGGCCGATGGCGACGTCTGCGACGTCTTCGTGATTGATGTCGCGGCCATGGCTGATCTCGACGCCGCGTTTCTTGGCGTAGGCGAGATCGATCCCATCAACGCCAACGCCGAAACACACGATGCAGGCAAGCTCCGGCAGCGCATCGATCATCTCATTCGAAATGCCCACGTGACCGATGGTGACCGCCGCGCGGATGTCTTTGCGATCCGTCGGCCACTTCACGACCTCATAGTCGCCAGCGAGGCGCGTTTCGAAGAAGCCGAGGGAGGGGTGAACGAGAAGGGCGGGTTTGGTCATGCGCTATGATAGCCAGCCGAGCGCAAAAGCTGAAAGCCTGACTTGAAGGCAACCCCGGCTCCTTTGAGAGCCGGGCGGAATGGACCGTGCACCGTAGGCGTTGTGAGGTTAGCTTTCGGGCATGACGCCCGAGCAAAACCTGCACACCCTAGCGCGGAGATATTGCGAAGACCGGATCAAAGTTTGCCGCGATCTGCCCGCTTCGATAGAGGTCGCCCGAGCGTTACAAGCCGGCATCGAGAAGCTTGATTTCGATCACTTGCCGCCAATGCATGAAGTCTATGCTCACCTCAAGAGCGTTGTGTTCGATCCAATTGAGATCATTGCAACCACGTTGCCTGGCAGCGGTTCGGTCCGCCCCGAAGATCCTAAAGCGTCGAAGGAGCGCAAGCTTTTCGCTCAGCTCATCGAGCGGCTTGAGAAAAGCGAGATTCCAGAGCAATCGACGCTTCCATATCGCAGAGTTCTGCTTCGGCCCGAGATCGATCAACTAAAGGCCAATCTAAAACAGACTTGGGGCTTCGGTGGAGGTTATTGGTACCCTTTAAGCGAGGCGGTGAATCCGTTCACTGCGGCCTTTCCTCTGGTTGCATTCGCCCTCACAGAAAATGCGCGCAGCTATCTGCCGATAGGCACTGAAGTCTATCCAGGTGATGTTCTGAAGGACGTGCAGAGGTTCTTCCGCGAGCATCACGTCAAGCGCGCCTACAAACTGCGAACCGAATGGGGCTACAGCTACGAGATCGACGCCCAGTTGCTAGATCCTGGCTACGGAGCCTCAGAGGAACTCAACTTTAACGCACGCCATGATTGGGTGTTGTATTGGTCCCATGAGGGATCGGTGACACTTGGCGGGACGATCACGCAGATCGTCGCGCCTAAGACCTAAGCCGCGCTCTTCGTTTTCTTCGCCATCAGTTTCGCGAAGCGCTCGAACAGGTAGTGGCTGTCCTGCGGACCCGGTGATGCTTCCGGGTGATACTGCACCGAGAACACCGGCTTGCCTTCGAGTTCGATGCCGCAATTGCTGCCATCGAACAGCGAGACATGGGTTTCTTTCACGCCTTTCGGCAGCGTCTTCGTATCGATCGCAAAGCCATGGTTCATCGAGACGATTTCGACTTTGCCGGTCGATTGATCTTTCACCGGGTGGTTCGCGCCGTGATGGCCTTGCGCCATTTTGTGCGTCTTCGCGCCGAGCGCGAGGCCGAGCATTTGGTGGCCGAGGCACACGCCCATGACCGGCTTGCCGCTGGCAACGAGCTTCTTGATTTCTGGCGCAGCGTAGACGCCGGTCGCAGCTGGATCACCAGGGCCGTTCGAAAGCAGGATGCCGTCCGGATTGTGGGCGAGCGCTTCTTCAGCGGTCGCGGTGGCCGGCAGCACGATTGTGCGCGCGCCAATTTCACCGAGTGCGCGGAGAATGTTGCGCTTCACGCCGTAGTCCATGACGACGACAGTGAATTTCGGCTTCTTCACTTCCGGCACGCCGATCGACCATTGCCAGAGCTTTTCGTCGACAACGTAGCTCTGCGCGGTGGTGACTTCCTTCGCGAGGTCGAGGCCATCGAGGCCGTGCCACGCCTTCGCGCGCTTCTTCAAAGCTTCGAGGTCGAACTTGCCATCGGCGGCGTGCGCGATGACGGCGTTCGGCATGCCTTGTTCGCGAATGCGCTTGGTGAGCGCGCGCGTGTCGAGGCCGGAGAGGCCGATCACGTTGCGCTTCTTCATCCAGCTATCGAGGTCGTCGTCGCTGCGCCAATTCGACGGCATCGTTGGGCGCGTGCGGAAGACGGCGCCGCGCGCGGCGGCCGATGCGGCTGGCGAAGAGGTTTCGATGTCTTCGTTGTTGGTGCCCACGTTGCCGATGTGCGGAAAGGTGAAGGCGACGATCTGGGCGGCGTAGGAGGGGTCCGTCAGGATCTCCTGGTAGCCGGTCATCGAGGTGTTGAAGCAGACCTCACCGTCGGCGGCGCCGATGGCGCCGAGCCCATAGCCCAGAAAAAAGGAACCATCGGCGAGCACGAGCGCGCCGGTTGGGGCGGAGGATTGAGTCGGATTGGCCAAAGCGGCAGTGAGATAGGGTGCGCCGGGCAGGGTGTCAAAAGCGCCGGATGGGGCCTCAGGTCACAGTCCCGGTCAAACCCCATCTTGGGCCGGGGCTGTCGCCCTTGGGCTAGCGCTAGCCGTCGCCGCTTGTGGCGAGCGGGCGCACGCGCCTGTGCCTGTGCCGACGGCGCCCGACTTGATCACCCGCGCTGCTTTGTTCGGGGAGGCTGCTCGCCACGACGGCCAGCTGTCGCCGCGCGGAGACCGGGTGGCGTTCCTGGCGCCGCGGGATGGGGTGACGAACCTCTGGGTGCTCTCAGTCGATGCGATGGACGAGGCGCGCCCGGTCACAGACGAGCGGCTACGCGGCATCACCAATTTTCGCTGGGCCGCCGATGGCGCGACTTTGCTCTATCTGGCGGATGACGATGGCGACGAGAACACGCGTCTGTACGCGGTAGATGGCGCTGGCAGTGTGTCACGCGCTCTGACGCCAGCCGGCGCGCGCGCGGAGATCATCGGCCTAAGTGCAAACGATCCCGGCGCTGTCGTCGTCCTGTTGAACGAACGCGACCGTGGTTGGCCTGATGTCGTGCGGGTCGAACTTGCTACCGGCGCGCGCACGACGTTGCTACGCAATGGCGGACCGCGCGGGTATACGAGCGTGCTGCTCGATAGAGACAACGCGGTTCGCGTTGGTGTGCGGTCCCGCGCTGATGGCGGCGCTGAAGTTGTTGCGCTTGAGGCGCGCGGGCGCACGCGGACGCTGTTTGAAATTCCATTCGCGGACGCAATGTCCACGCGTCTCATCGGTTTTGAAGCTGACGGCGCACATTTCTTGATGCTCGATTCCAGCCTTGGTCAGCCGGATACGCCGGCGCGAGACCGCACAGCGCTTCTGCGTGTGGATGTGACGAGCGGCGAGAAGGTTGTGCTTGGCGAAGGTGAGCGCGCTGATGTTGTCGATGTTTGGATCGATCCGGCGACTGGCGCGGCGGAGGCGTTTGCAACGGAATATCTGCGCCGTGAGTGGCGTGCGCTGAACGCAGATAGCCAAGCTGACATCGAGTTTCTCGATCGCTCGATGACGGGTGATTTCACCGTTGTGTCGCGCAATGCCGATGACACGCGTTGGATTGTTGTCGAAGAAAGCCCGACGACGCCGCGGCGCTCCTATCTTTTCGATCGCGCCGGTCCAGCCGGGCGGCGGCTCACTTCGCTGTTCTCGCACAGGCCGGAATTGCAGCAAGCAGCGCTGCAGCCGATGACGCCGGTTGAGATTTCGGCCCGCGATGGCGCGACGCTTGTTGCGTATCTCACGCTGCCTGCGGGATCGGACGCCAATGGCGACGCGCGGCCTGAACAGCCGCTGCCGTTGGTGTTGTTGCCGCACGACGGGCCGTGGGCGCGAGACTCGTATGGCTTTGACGCGATGCATCAATGGCTCGCCAATCGCGGTTATGCGGTTCTGTCCGTGAATTTTCGTGGCTCGGCTGGTTTCGGCAAGGCGTTCTTGAATGCTGGCAACGACGAGTGGGGCGGCCGCATACAGGAAGATTTGTCGGACGCGGTCGAATGGGCTGTGGCGCAACGGATCGCGGAGCAAGATCGTGTCGCGATCGTTGGCTCGGGCTTTGGTGGCTATGCTGCGCTCTCTGGGCTCGCGTTCACGCCCGACCTGTATCGGTGCGGCGCAAGCTTTGCGGCGCCGGCCAATCTTTTCGCGATGCTCGATCTCACGCCCTCATGGCAGCGCGATCAGTTTTATCATCGCGTTGCCGATGCGCGTACGGAGGCGGGGCGCCAGCTGTTGCGTGTGCGATCGCCGGCGTTTCATGCTGGGCGCATTCGCAGTCCGTTGCTGCTCGCTTATGGCGGGCGCGATCCGCGTCTGACGCGCGGCGAGACTGATCAGGTTGCACAAGCCGTGCGCCTGCGCGGCATTCTCACGTATCTGACGTTTCCGGATGAAGGTCGCCAATTGGTGCGGCCGCAGAACCGGCTCTCGTATCTTGCCGTGCTCGAGCACTTTCTCGGCGATTGCCTCGGCGGGCGTGTTGAGCCGGTGGGCGCTTCGTTCGAAGGCGCCGCGATCAACGTCTATGATGGCGCGGTGAACGTGCCAGGCTTGAGCGCGTTTTCACGCCGTCCTGCGCAGCCCACTGTGCAGCCGACGGCGCAAACCCTAAGCGACGACGCGGAAGCGTCCGACGCGAACGCAGCGGCCGAGCCGCAGCAATAGCGCTATTTGTGCGGATATACCGAGCGCACGCGACTGCGGCGGCCTGTGAATGTATCCCACACCAAAGTGTCGACGTGAGCTGTGCCGTTCTCGAACTGCACGCCTTCGAACATCGAGCCGTGCGTCACGCCTGATGCCGCAAACACAACGTGACCTGGCGCCATGTCATCGAGCGTGAGCTTTTTATGAACGTCGCGGCCCATGGCGCGGGCGCGTTGTTCTTCTTGTTCGTTCTCGGGCTTCAAGCGCGCTTGCATCTGCCCACCTGCGCATCGGATCGCCGCTGCCGCCAGCACGCCTTCCGGCGCGCCGCCTGAGCCGAAATAGATGTCGACGCCTGAACGCGCAGCTTCCGTGGTCCAGAACACGCCGGCGACGTCGCCGTCCGGGATGAGGCGGATGCCGGCGCCGATGCTGCGCAACTCTTCGATGATGTGCTTGTGGCGGTCGCGATCAAGCAAGCAGGCGCGAATTGCGCTGACCGGCACGCCCTTAGCTTTCGCAAGGCGCTGCACGTTCTCAGCTGGTGAGACGTCGAGGTCGATCAAGCCTGCCGGATAGCCAGGACCAATCGCGAGCTTGTCCATATACATGTCCGGCGCGTGCAGCAGGCCGCCTGCGGGCGCGAGCGCAACGACCGTCATCGCGTTCGGCGCGTCATTGGCGCAGAGCTTGGTGCCTTCCAGCGGATCGACGGCGATGTCGACTTTCGGCCCACCGGCGCCGAGTTCTTCACCGATATAAAGCATCGGCGCTTCGTCGATCTCACCTTCGCCGATCACGACCTTTCCGGAGAAGGGCGCGGTCTGGAACGAGCGGCGCATGGCGTCGACGGCGGCTTGGTCGGCGTCATTCTTGCGACCGAAGCCCGTGAGCTTGGCGCTGGCGATCGCGGCCACTTCCGTCGCGTGCTGGGCGATCTGGGAAAGGATCAAGCCGGTGTTGTAGTCGCTCACGTTCGCCCCTCGGATTTGCTGGCGCTGTCTTATCGCGACGCGCCGCAGGGGCAAGGGCGGTGCTAGTCGATCGTGAGCAGATCGCCGCAAATGGCCTCAAGGCCGGCTTTGTCCACCGCATCGAACGCGTCGAACGCGGTGGAATCCACGTCGAGCACTGCCGCAAGCGCGCCGCTACCGTCCAGCACCGGCGTTACGATTTCAGAATTGGAGCGGCTGTCGCAAGCGATGTGTCCAGGGAAGGCGTGGACGTCGGGTACGAGGATGGTTTCGCGTTTGGCGGCAGCCGCGCCGCAGACGCCTTTGCCGAACGGGATGCGCAGGCACCCAAGCGTCCCTTGGTAGGGGCCGACAACGAGTTCGTTCTGCTTATCTGGATCGACGACGTAGAACCCGGTCCAGAAGAAGCGATCCGGAAACGCTTGCGCCAACAGCGATGCGGCCGTCGCGTAGCGCGCCGTGACATTCGGCTCGCCCGCGATCACTGCTGCGATTTCCGTACGCAGTGCAGAATAGCGTTCCGCTTTGTCGGCGGGCAGTTCGGCGCGGGCGGCTTCGGCCATTAGTCGCGGTTCGACTTGCGATACTTCAGCGCGCCGGACGCCTTCAGCGCCGTCATCTGCGCCTGGCGATCTTTCGACGGCGCACCCTTAGGCTTGCTCAGCGCCTTACCTACCAGAACCGACACGCCGACGATCGCCAGCACTACGATAACAATGGCAATCCAAAAGCCGGTCATGGCGATCTCCTGAGGGCCCAACATAGTGCCCAAGGTCGAGGATGGAAGTGGGCGTGGCAGGACTCGAACCTGCAACCAGACCGTTATGAGCGGCCGGCTCTAACCATTGAGCTACACGCCCGAACCCGAGGGCGGGTCGCCGTAGCACTACGCGAGGGGCGCCGGAAGGGTGTTCGATGCGATGTTGTTGTTATCGGCGTGGGCTCCGGCGGGATTAGGTGCGGGGCGAGGCTGAGCCGAGTTCGGCGTTGGTTTCGACTTGCTGGAGGGCGGGGATCGCATCGCGGAGGAGGCGCACATGATCGTCGCCAACGCGATGCTGAGTGGCTCCCTTCCGATGGGGTGCAACATGACCGCGATTGTTGAAGGTCGCGGACCCAGTCGACTTCGGCGGAACACGAGCGCTTCGAAAAAACCGGATCGGCGCCTCTTCGACTGGCGCCGGAACATGAGCGCGGCAATGTCCAGCTTCCTGGGTCGTCGTTCGCTTCCAAAATTCGGTACAACATTGGGCGTCGACGGCGGATCGATCCAGCATTTCCTTGACTCGGCCGAGCTCAGCGCGCCACCTTTCGCGAGGGATGGGGAGGTCGCGAATGAGCATCCGGCGTGGGTTGCCTGTCATTGTGGGTGCAGTTGCGCTGACGCAACACGGTCCGCTTTCGGAAGCGGAGCAAAGACTGTTGCATGCGACCTTCAAGCAGCTGCGAGCCCAGTTTCCGAAATCACCGTTGCAAGTGGTCAGCGTGATCGAAAACCAAGCGGCAGTCGAGTTGATTGCGATCGCGCGACAGCACGGGTTTGACGCCTTCGCATTGCGCATCGACGCAAGCGCGGGCGAGGCAGGCTCGCCGTTCGCGCCGCTGGAAAATGATGCTGCGGTCGAAGAAGCGCGCGCAATCGCCGAGGCGGCTGTGCGCGGGCAAGCTCTTGCGCCGATCGCGACAGTATTGCGACGAATGGCGCACATCCTGATCGCCGTTGAACGACCCGCCGAAACGCCCGCCGCAGTTGGCCAATCCGTGCTCGATGCTTGGATCAATCCAAATTTCGACTGGTCCGATTGTGAAGATGATCCTTTTGAATCGGAGCTCATCACGCCGCCTCTGAGCGGGCCGCTTTGCATGGTCACCGGCGGTGGTGGACGTGCGCGCGCAATGTGGCGCGGGATCGGCAGAGGCGGTGAGTGGGTGGACGTTGGGCGTTCGATGACAAACCATCCTTGGATGGAGGAATTGGCGTCGATCGAACGGGTCAACAAATTGGCGGGCCGGATCGATCCGACGGAGGCTAAGAAGTGCCGTGATTCATTGCTGAGCGACGATCAATGGGCGGTCGTAGAAGAGAGCGACGCGGTGAGGTCGTTATCGGAAGAGGCGCGGTCACGGTTTCTCGCCGAACTTGGTCACGCGCGTGACATCTTTGGCGAATGCGACGCCCGTGCGATCAAAACAAAACGGCGGATGGAAGCCCTCAACTTGTTTTTCGCGAGCAGCGTGCCGTTAGCGGTGCTCGCCTATGAGGTGCTGGGTAACGAACGTCCTAGGCTCGCAATTATCGCTTACCTCGTCATCATCGTCGCGGCGATGATCGTGGGATTTGTGCTCGCGGGATCGACGATGCAACGGCGCTTCCAGGACTTGCGTCACTGCGCCGAACTGGTCCGGATTGGCGTGTTTCTGTCGATCGCGGGCTTTTCCGGACGCATGCAGACGATCGTGACGCGCTGGCTGCCTGAGCGGCTGCTGATCTCACACTTTTGCGCCCGCGCTTTGGACGACGTCCTCCGGCACGCCCCGCCACCAACGCAGTCACTTACCGACTTCGTACAAACCGCCTGGATTGGCCCGTCGCGCAAGGCGCCCCGAGGGCCTCGGTCTTTCAGCACGCAATCGGTTTGGTACGCGCAAAAGTCGGACTATCACCGCCGACGGCACTGGATACTCGATGCCTGGCAGCAAACGATTCTCGCGCTAGCGCTGATCGCGGCGGCGGTGTTGCTGGCGCTGCCGGAGATGGGTTGGGGCGGCCTTCCGCTGATGTTTGCGGCGGTCGCGATCTCCTTCCTGCCCGCCACCGCGGGCGCGATATCGATCGTTCGCGAGCGCATGTCGCACCAGGCGCTCGGAGAGTCTTATGAGAAGATGGCCTATCTCGCAGAGCGAGCGAGCGCGTTGCTCGACCGCCACCGCGAGGACCCTAAGCGACGCGCGCTCGTGGTGCGTGACTTCGGCGTCGAGGTCACCGGCGAGTGCATTCAATGGCTGCTGGCGTCGCGCCGCCAACGCATCGAGGCGCGTGCGGGGTAGGGATTGTTTCTTAGACGGCTAAGCGGGTTTTATTGATGCCGCCCGCATAGCCCGGTATGTCTGCCAACTCAGGCTGAGTAGGGAACGAGCTGATGTCAGATGAAATGCGGGCGGAGACGACTTCACGTCCGTACGACGTGTTCGTCTCGTTCCGCAATGAGCACAACAAGAAGCCAATCGAGCCTGTTTGGCAGCTCGTCAAACATCTGCGCGCTGAAGGTTACAACCCGTTCTTCTATGTCGATACCGCGATGGCGCCGGAGGCGTTTGCGCGCGAAGCCGAGGAGGTTGTCCTCAGCGAGAACTGCAAAGCGTTTATCTTGTGCTGTGGCGAAGACATGGGCGGCAGCGAAGTCTGGCAGCAGAGCCCCAGCGGCAATCTTGTTGGCGACGACGAGGGTTGGGACAACGAGACGCAAAAGGAAATCGCGTTCGCGATTAAACGAAATGGAGGTTGGGCCGAGTTTCAAAAGCGAGTGATGCTTCAGGACGGCTTGAGGCTGACGCTGCCCATCTTTCTCTCCATCATTACAGACGAAAAGTTCGAGAAGGACGGCAAGTTCGATCCGAAGAACGGCATACGTGGCGTGCCTCGCATCATGCGCACGATGGGTGTGAAAACAGGCTTTCGGAAAAGTCTCGATGAAGGGTGCGCAGAAGTCGTCAAGCTGCTCAAATCAGTCGATGGCCTAGTTCCGCAAAAGGGCGCCGCGGACGATGCGCCCTCAGAAGCGTCGCGACGTGGCGGCAAGGGCGCCAAAACCGAAAAGGCATTTGAACTCGTCACGCAAGGCGATCGTGAGATGCTGTTGCCTCACGTCGCGCCGGCGCACGAGTGGAATAACGACTTCGACGAGTTCAGATACTCGGTTGTCGACGATGCCTACATCCCTCTTGATGGTGAGACGCTGCTGCGCAGTCATGCCAGCGAACGGGGTAAGGAAGAGCGGCCCGTGGCTGCCCCGCTCTCGTCCTGGTTCTCGCCTGAGCCGCCGCACAACATAGTCATTTTTGGAGCGCCCGGATCAGGCAAGGCCACGTTCCTTGATCGTCTTGCCGCAGCCGCCGCACGGAGCACTCTGCAGGATTCGATGCGGTCGGCTGCGGAGCGAGATCTCGCAGATCAACTTAGGCGCACTGTAGATGGGCAGGCTGTTTGGCCAGTGCCGCTTTATTTTCAAGCCAATGAGCTGGCAGAGAAAATGGCGGAAAGTCTCGTCGATCTTAAACGCAGGAGCGCGCGAAGCGCCGAAGCGTTCGAGAAGGCGTTGCTGCAAGAATTGCCGAGTAAGCTCAGCGCCGATTTTGAGGAGCGCATAAAGCGGCGGCCCTATCTGCTTCTTATCGCGAACATCGATCTCGTTCGCGCCGAGATCCGCGATAGCTTCATCGAGTCGATGATGCATTATGGCGCGCGAGACATTGAAAAAACTCAGCTGCGCATTGTCGCGACGGCGACGGCGGTAAATGCGCATGAGGCGCGCAGGGTGTCGGCGTCTCTCGCGAAGGTCATCGAAGAGCAACGGATGGGTTGGGGTGGGGTGATGATCCGCCCGCTCACGCCTGAGCAGATCAAAGCGTTCGGCGATGCGCTGAGCGCAACGCTCAATGTTGGCCACGAAGTAGCGCACCAATTTCGCGCGCTTCTCGACGACATTGCCGGAGGTGCGGACGCACGATCTTATGTCGAAACGCCGTTTATGTTGATGGCGGCCGCCTACCAAAGCACGCAGGGTATGAAGGCACGCTGGCTTTCTGGTCCTGCGGTTATCTACTCACTGACGAACCGCATATTTCGCGACGCGTTTGGACAAGATGCTGACGAATTGCGGCGGGCCCTAGGGACGGTCGCGGCGGATCTCGTGCGCCGCGAGACGTTCGATTTGTCAGCTCAGGAGTTTGCCGAAATCATAGCGAATGCCCCGATGAGGGGCGGCGAGGCGATCGACGCCGCTCAAGGCGCCGTGATGTTCGGGCGATTGGTGCAAGGCGCGCGGAGCATCTTCGCTGAGGCGCCAGGCCAGAGCCGCACGCGCGCTCGCTTCGTACACCGAATCTTTCGCGACGTGATGGCCGCCGATTGGCTGGACTATGTGAGCGAAGACGACGACTGGCGCGAGCAGATGGAGCGCCTTGGGGTGTGGAGCGATCTGGCGGACGGCGGGCAGCGTTGGGGGGAGCCCGTCCGATCTTTGCTAGCGGCGATGGCGTTTGAGGATCGCGAATCCGTACAACGTGGAAAAGCCATTCTGACGGCTTTGCGCGAGCAATTGGTGGGCGCGCGCAGCAGTGCGGCACGACAAGCATTTCTGCGGTTGATCCTTTCCGTTCCGCCAAAATTTCTGATGGAGTTGACCGACGATCTGATCGTTGCCGACGATGAACTGCTGGCTACGTATGCGGCGCTCGAAACAGAACTCGACGTCAAGGAGCGTGAGCCGCTCTTTTCGAGAATGTCCCAACGGCTGTCACGCGGACGCGTCTTTCCATCGGGCTCCAACGCCGTCACAACGTTCGCGATCGGCGATCCCAATGCAGGCATCAACGTGCGCTTCGCCAATACGCCAGTCCGCGTTTCGGAATACAGACGTTTCTTGGCGGACATCGACGGCAAGGGCGACAAGCTCCGCAGGTATTGCGAGCTACCTGAAGGACTGGACACTTCGAGGTTCAGAGACGCGAATGGAAAGTCAGTCCGCGTAAAAGAGCCCGCAGATTATTTGATCCACCGGCACAGTCCTGGGCTTTGGCACGATCAGTCGCTTCGCCACCCCGACCGACCTGTGACGGGTGTGACATGGATTGAAGCGGTCGCGTATTGCCGATGGCTGATGGACAAGATCGAGGCCGTCGGCGAGCGAAAGCTCGATCTGGGTTTTCAGTTGGGTGTTGTTGAATCCATCCGCCTTCCGACGCGGATCGAGTGGAATGCGGCTTTTGCTGACCTTTCAAAGCGGCCCGAGTGGCAATCAATGCCATTCAATCTGGACAGCGCAAATCTTGGATCGGTGTCGACGGTGGGGTTGTTCGCGCCTGTCGGCGGGGTCTACGATTTTGTAGGCAACGTTCACGAGTGGGCGCACGAAGTCGCGCGCGAGCCAGGCAAGCCTCATCGGGCCGACGTGCTTGGTGGATGCTACCTGAGCGATTTCGATGAGATTCAGAAGCGCAAAAGCGAACCGTTGTGGCGAGTTTCTCCTGAAATAGGATTTCGTTGGATCATCGCGCCTGAAGGCTAAACAAAAGTGGTAGCCGAACGAGCGCCTGGCACTGGGGGTTGGGAATGGCGGAGGCGAATACGGCGGCTCAAAGAGCTGTTGTCGCGCGGATCGAGCTCACAGCCGGCGGTTCCGCCGTCGCTGTTCAATGGCAAGTCCTGCGGTTGCGTGAACGGGTCGAGCAGTTCGCCTACGACGTAGGCGCAAAACAGCTCCAGGACGCGATTGCGGCCGTTCGCATCGAACTTGAGGAACAAGTCAAAAAAGGCGCGCGCTCGCCAAACGATCGCGCCGCCGTGTCGATCATGAAGGAACTGGCGAAGGCTGGTGCGAAACTTTACGAGGCTCTGTTCGACGATACCGATCAGGAGCGCGGGCAAGGCGCGAAAGCGCGCGCATGGTATGAAAGCGCCCTGGCTTCTGGCGAACTGTTCGACATTGAATTTTGTACGAACCCGACCTCGCGCCAGCGCCTGTTCGCGCCGTGGTCGCTCGTCTATCCGGCATCTGAGTTGGGCTCGCCAGCGAAGACCGCCGAAGCGATGCACGATCGCTTTTGGGGTCTAAGGCACCGCATCACTTCGTATGAAGGGGCGTCGTCTGCGGCGCCACAAACGGCCGACATCATCGAGTGGTCGAATATTTCGTTCTTCGCCTTCATCAGGGAAAATGAGCAGGTCGAAATTTTCAGGCACATTAAGAACTTTCGGAAGAGCACGCCCGAAGATCTTTGGGATGCGCGAGACGAGCGCCCTGAATATCCCAACTCGCTCTACTACGTTCATCGTGGCGACATCGATCGCGATATGAGCACCGAAGATGATCGACTCAACGTCACCGATATGGGGCGGCTCGCGGATGTTGACGACACGGCTCGCGTTTTGGCCTTGATCGACGGCACCGCGGTGATGAAGGAAAACGAGCCTGGTCCGACGTCGTTCTATCAAGCGCTGCAGGCGCGCCAGTGGGCGGGTTTCATCGCGGTCGAAGCAAACAACCTCGTATCTAAGAACCTCCGGTATTTCGGCCTGAATTTCATCGAGCAGATGATCGACCAATGCTCGAAAGAAGGGATGCCGCTGCTGGAGATCATTGATCGCGCGCGCCGTTCCGAGAAGGTGCGGCCTTGGGGGCTGATGTTTGGCGTCTACGCGCACCCATCCAAAGCGACGATGCTGATTAGCAAGCCGCCGGGCAACTATTTCTTGAAGGTGAAGGCGGTGATCGAAGCATTCGCCGCCGCTGATGACGCGGACTCGCCGAAGAATTCGGAGGACTAACGTGGACCAAGGTGCCGATCCTGCCGCGATCGCTGCGGCGAATATCGACGATGCTAGTGCAGAGGCTGCGGCTAAGCTTGAGCTAAAATCCAGACGCGTTCACGCACCGTATCCGGGCTTAAATTTTTACGATCCCAAGGATGAGGCGAGCACAGTGTTCGCCGGGCGCAAGCTGAACGTCGAAGCATGTAAGAAGCTCGTCGGCGAGAGCCGGCTTTTAGTGCTTCACGGCAAAACCGGATGCGGAAAGTCGTCCTTCCTCCGCGCTGGTCTTGCGCCCGCGATGATCAGCGACGGGCTTACGACGCAGAAGGAAGAGAGCGGCTCGCTAGAAATTTGGCGTACGGGTGAAAATCCGCTGAAGACAATGGCGCAGGCCTTCTACGCGTTTTGGCAGTCGCAGTACGCGGCTTCTCAAGAGGCGGATGGCGCGCATCAAGATCGTGCGAAAATGGCCAACGTCATTGCCGATGCGCTTAAGGCCGAAGCGGCTAAGTCGGAAAAAAGCAAGAAACAACCTCATTGGATCAGCCTCGATCTAACAAAAGACCAGGCAGCGGCCTTTGTCGCTGCTGTATCGGAGAAGCATCGCGTGCTGATCGACGCGATACAGAAATTGACCGAGGCAGATTTAACATTGCGCCCAGTCTTCGTGCTCGACCAAGCAGAGGAGATGTGGACGTTGGCGCCGGCTGGAGCCGAGACATCTGGCGGCGCACGAATGCCGAAGCATCGCAAAGCGTTCTACCAATTCATTCAGGATTTGGATCGGAAGACCAAGAACGTGCGCCTGATCATTTCCATGCGCACGGAATACAAAGGCTTGTTCGACGATGAATTGCGCTATGAATTGCGCGAAAGCGGGCCCTCCGCTGACATCAAAGTTGCGGGTTATTATCTGAGCGACCTGGAGAAGGACGCGATCATCGAGGCGATTGAAGGTCCTACGCAAAAAGGACCTTTGGAAGATGGCAGTCGCCCCTACGAAAAATTCAAATTCTCCTTCAAAGAAGGGGTCGCGGAGAAATTAGCGAACAAGCTGCTCGACCCCAAGGAAGTGCCGCGTGGCGGCATTCTGCCCGTGCTCCAAGTGACGTGTTTGCGATTGTGGGAGACCACGCGCAAGAGAAGGCATCAACTGGATACTGGAGAAGCTGAGCGGTCGTGGGAGATCAAGGAGACCGATCTCGCGCAAGTTGGCGAAATCAACCGGCAGATCGAGCTCTTTGTACAAGAACGTCTTGAGCAAGCGCTGCAGGACGAAGCAAAGTTCGTTTCCGCGGAGCCCGACAGGGCCGCTGATGCTCTCAAAGAGATAGGCGAGCGAGAGCGCTATGACATTCTGAATGAAGCGGAGAAATGGTATCGCGTACTGAACGCGGCGCTCGTGAACGTTGAGTCCGATGGACGAGTCACCACAAAAAAGGCAAGTCCGTTTCAGCTTCGCGAGCGTGGCAAGAGCAACGCTATTCGTGCTTTCGAGCGCGAGCACCTTTATCGGGACGACAAGCGCGAAACCGAGAACAACGATGCGTTCGATGAAAAGCAGTCTTCATGCGGACGTATCCTCAGGCATTTGCAAGCCAACAATATTCTGCGCATTGACAGTAAGCTCGATCAAGAAGCGGACGCCAATGGCATTGCGCGATGGAGCTTGGGGCATGACTCCGTCGGATTGACGCTCAATCGTTGGAGCCAACGGTACGGCAAGGCCGAGGGCCGGTCCAAGATGGACATGATGATGCGCAACAATATTGATGCGCGAGAACTCGACTTGTTCGCTCCGGGAGAGCTTGAGCGATATCCTCTCAAAACGGTGAAGGACGGCGTCTGGGATCACCAGATTTTGCTCTACGCGGTTGATAAGGGGTTCGCCGCGCGCCTCGGTCTTGACATTGAGACAACGCCGATCCTTGACACGGTCACCGGCTCGAAAGACAGGGCGCCGCGAAAGATACGGGACGTTCTGAAGGAGATGGATCGGGTTGATCCTTCTGTTGACCGCGCATCGTACGTGATCGCGTGGCCAAGATCAGAATTTCCGCTGAAGGCAAAGAACAGCGACGAGGTTGTTCGAGCCACGCAGTGGACTGACGTGATGATCACGAACGCCTACCAAGGTTACGGTTTCCTTTGCCCGCCAGACTTGGTGAACGACCAAAACACCAGCGGCGCTACGTTCAAGGCGTTTGAAGATATCAACAACGCGGTGGGCCGTGGTGATGGGGCCGCCCAGCGCGCACTTGACTCCAATGCGCTAGGCAATTTTCGGAAAAGTGTCGATCTGGTTTTCAACTATTTGAGACGCGAACCCGACGCAACGATTTGGCTCTTCGATGAAAGTGCGCGCACGTTCTTGGAACTCGTGCTCAAGCTGTCCGAACTCGGCGGCGGCGAGGACGCATGGAAGCGCGATGCTATTCTACGTCGCGCGGCGTTGGTATCTGACGCATCTAATGATGATGACGACGAAGATGATGCCGAAGACAAAAGCTCGTTAGGCGACGAAGAGCGCGATGGCAATTTTGTGCCGGATCGAATCTTCGCGAAGGTTCTCGATCGCAAGGGCCAAAAAGACTTCATCATCGGAACCGCAGTAAGCCGCGCGCTCGCGACGCGCGTAGGGTTTAAGAGCCTAATCGACGTGCAGGACATTCCCACGTTGATGGAATGGCACCTCATCTCGCAGCACAGCCAAGACGAGGGAAAGCTCAAGCGCGAAAAGCGCAGGCTCACGAAAGAGTATCAGAAAACGCAGACCCATACGACCTGGCAGCTCTCTTTGCCGCATTCGGAAATTGGTGATGAGCGCGTCGCGAAGTTGTTATTCCGATTGGCCGCGCTGGGCTTTTATACCGTCGAGCACATTCGCACCAACATGCACGACTTTGTTCGATATATTGACCAGCATCTACAGACGACTGCGCGCCGGGGTGCGTTCAAGCTTGATCGCGACTACATCGAGAGTGCGATCAAGAACTGCTACTACTTTCTTCCGTTCGAACACTACGCGACGCAATTTCTCGAACGATCGAGCCCGATTGCGTATTGGCAGGAGGGCGGCAACGACACCTCTCGCGTTAGAGAGATTTACTCGGCAATGCTCGGTTTTCGCGCCGACTTCTTCCGTGAGTTTCAGCAGTTCAACGCTCAATATATTCGTCTGACGCGCGGCAAAGGCGCGGAAGAGAACCTGTTCGAGATTTCTGACAAAGCTGAAGAAGACAACAATGAGCGATTGGGGGCTGCAACAAGCTCAGCGAAAGGCGGCGTGCCCGCTAAGGAAGCTGCGAGAGACATCTCGCAAGTTAGCGCGGCGAAGGCTGTCACCTTGAGTGAGATTGAGACATTGCGTGACCGCGCATGGCATCATTTTCGCATCATGAATTTCTATGATGCCGCCCGATACATGCAGCGAGCGCGTGAAGCGCTGACCGGCATTCAACCGCACGACATGCTACCAGCCGCGAAGAAGCGTCGGCAGCGTCCGAGCCACTAGGCGGCGACGGGCGCAAGCTCGTGCGGCGCCGGTGGGTGCGTCGCGTTGATCAATGGAATGATTGCCGGCGCGGCGCGGAAGCAGGCGGCGCCGATCGCGCGAATGGTCGGTCCAGACCACACGCCGAGCGGCATGCCTTCGGCCTCGCCGAGCGTCTTCGCGCGGTCAAAGCCTGCAAGCGGCAAGAGGCGATGCGCCATCGTGCAGAACGCGTTAAAGTCCGCAGCGTCGAGCAGACCTGGCAGGCCCGTCCCATTTGTACGCTGCTCACCGCGAACAAACGCAACCATCAGCTCGGAGACGAGGTACGTAGTCCGAGCAATAAGCACTTCGTCGAATTCACCGCCGGTGGCAGCATAAGCATCAGCCAGACGGCGTTTGAAGCCATCGGATTCGAGACTTTGCGAATAAAGGGGCACCGGGCCAAACGAAGCGTGCGCCGACTCATGGCCGATATCTTCGTCCCAATTCCAATGACCGCCTACGCGCCGCGAGGTTACTAGTCCGACCCCCCGTCCGCCGGGAGCCTCCCACCAAGCTACCCCGTGATGGGTAGCGGCCGAGCATGGGATGACGCCTGCACTCTCGCGGTCCGGGTCGCCGGCGCCGTGCATCGGCGCGCCCGGCGTTAGGCCACCACCTTTAGATTCAGAGACATACCAAGTCTGGGCGCCGCGCAACTTACTGCAAGCAGCATCCAACTCGCGCTGTGTGATCAGTCCGCTGTCAGTCAATTCCTTCAGCCGTGCGCTCCACACCGCGATTTCGCGTGCGAGCTGCGCGGCGACGCTCTCCGTAAATGCGTGCACCTCCATCGGCGTCACGTCAGGATCGAAAAGAATTTCGACGCGCTCAGGCAGCAGTGTCTCGCTGTCGCGGCCGCAAAGTTTGACTAGCTCTTCGCGCGCTCCGGCCATGCGAAGGCAAGGTCGTCCGGTCCAAGGCGTGACCGAAGCCTCAAGGTGTCGCATGAGCACATCCTTATGATTCTCCCTTTCAGGGAGCCAAGGTTGCAGCCTATACAAGCGCTGGACTGAGGGGCAAGCGTCATCGCCTTGGTTTCATGGCGGTTTGTGTGCGCTCGCGCACTCACGCGAGGAGGGAGGGGACATGGCCGTCGATGCTTCGGCTTCGCAGCCGGCTGGGCCCGCGCCGCGCTCCACCTCGGGCGGCGTTTCGAAAGGCGTGGTTTTTCAAGACGTAGGCCTTTCATTTCAAGGCCAGCCGATTTTGCGCAGCTTGAATCTCGCCATTGCACCGGGCGAAGTGGTCGGCTTCGTCGGCGGTTCAGGTGTGGGCAAAACATCACTGCTCAATCTCGTGGCGGGCCTGATCGATCCATCTTCAGGCAAGGTCACCGTCGACGGTCAAGCGCCTGCGGATCGAATGCGTGAGACGGCCGCGGGCTTCTTGTTTCAGCAACCGACATTGCTGCCGTGGCTTAAGGCGATCGACTATGTCGCGTTGCCACTATTGGTGAAGCGGCGCCCCGCCGCGCTTCTCAATCCATTCAATCGCCTGACCGAAAGGGAAGTGAGCGCCGCACGCCTTGCGCTGGCTAAGGCGCAGGTTCCGCACGTCGAGCATATGCGAGCCGCACAGCTCTCGGGTGGCATGCAAACCCGGGTCGCACTTGCTCGCACGATCGTCGCCGAGCCGGACATGATGTTGCTCGATGAGCCATTCAACAGCCTGGATGAGCGGCTGCGCGCCGATATTTATGCGGTCTTACAGGCGATCATTGCGGAGCGCCGAGCTACAACATTGCTTGTAACGCACAATGTGTTGGAGGCCGTGCTGCTCTGCGATCGTGTGGTTTTGCTCGCACGGCCAAAGGACAATCCGGAGCGCGGCGCGATCGCAGCATTTGAACAACGCATCGATTTGCCCCGGCCACGTACGCTGGAGCATGCCGACGATCCGCCTTTTGTGGCTGCCATGAAGAGCGTGCGGGAGGCGTTGTTTGCCCTTTAAACTCGCCCCTGCGTACCGGTTCGTGTTCAATCTTTGCATCGCAGCGTTGTACGCGGCAGTGTTGTTGGCGATTTGGCAAGCGGCCGTGTCGTGGTGGGGAGCGCCGTCATTTATCCTGCCGCCGCCGGGCGACGTCCTGAAAGAATACCAAACCTACCCGGCGCTGTTCGTTCGACATGCCATTTTCACGTCGAGCGCTGCCGTGATCGGTGCTCTCTCAGCGATCGCCGGAGGTTTGGCGATTGGCGTTTTGCTTCGGTTCGGCGGTGTGTTTGCCCGCGCCCTTGAGCCCGTCGTCGTTGCGATGCAGGTGTTTCCGAAGGAGGCGTTGGGCCCGCTTTTGCTGATCCTGTTCGGCTACGGCCTTGAATCAAAGGTCGCGATTTCGACCATGATCGCAATGTTTCCCGTCATCGTGTCAACACAACGAGGTTTGACCGAAACGCCCGCCAGTTATGTTAGGCTGATGGACGCCATGGGCGCCAAGGGCCTCCAAAAGTTCGCTGCCGTACAACTTCCGCACGCGCTGCCATTCATATTTTCGGGTATTCGTGTCTCCGTCACGCTGGCATTGATCGGCGCGATTGTCGGTGAATACCTAGGCAGTAGCGCTGGACTTGGCTATTTGATGAAGACTTCGCTCAGCGAGCAGGCGACCGCGCGAATTTATGCGGCGATGTTGTTGCTGGGCGGGATCGGCGGCTTGTTGTACATGTCAGTACATACCATCGAGCATTGGCTATTCAGGCCTTATCTCGCGGGTTCGTCGGGCGCAGGGAAAAAGGAATAGCTCATGCAATTTGCACGTCGTTCTTTGTTGTTGTTCGGCGGCGCTGCCGCAGTCGCAGGACTTGCTGGTTGCAATAGTGCGGGCGGCGCGATCCGATTTTTGCTCGATTGGACGATTGAACCAAATTATACGGGGTTTCTGCTGGCGGATGAGCGGGGCTTTTTCCGTTCGCGAAATTTGAATGTCACGATCGAAGAAGGCGCCGGCGGCGCCGCGGTGGCGCAGCAAATTGGCGTTGGCAGCCCATATTTCGCCGGCTCAGGTAGCGGCGGCGGCACAGCCATCGCGCGTTCGGCAGGTGTGCCGGTAAAGTCGCTTGGCGTGATTTTTCCGAACATCTCAACCGTAATTTTTTCGCGCCCCGAACGGCCAATCAACACGCCGCAGGATCTGATCGGCAAGCGCATCGGCCTTGTGGCCGGAAGCGTCACGGTCAACGAGTATCGCGCGCTGTTGCGCGTTTCGGGAATTGATCGCGCGCAAATTACTGAAATTGGCGTCAACGCTGATCCATCGTCGTTGCTTGCTGGTGACGTCGACGCCTTGATCGATTACGCCGAGCAATTGCCGGCAAGCTTGCAATCGCAAAATACGCCGCTCGTCACGATGGCGCTCAGCGATCATGGCGTGCGTCTGTATGGGTTGAATTTGATCGCCAACGAGACGGCTTTGGCCGACGCGACACGTGCTGCGGAAATCCGTGCGGTCGCCGAAGCGATCTATCAAGGCTACGATGCTCTGCGCGCCGATCCCGCTGCGGCGGTTGAAGTTTATATGACGCGCTATCCCGAAAAAAACCGCGCCTACGTCGAGCGCAGCATTAACATCACCGCGAGCTTGCTCGGCCAAGGACCGGTTGGCGGACAATCGGCGGAAGGCTGGCAAGCAACACTCGAAACGTTGCGGTCGATCGAACTGGTCGGCGATAACGTCACGGTCGAGCAGGTCATGGCATGACGCACGCGTAGCCTCGGCGCGCTCCGTTCCGCTCTACGTCAAGACTCTCCGTCGCCGCGTGCGTAGCCAACGATGGCGGCGCGGACGAAATCGTCGAAATTTATGCTGTCGAGGTGCGGCGGGTGCTTGGCCCATGGCGGGCCGTCGAGCATCTGCACCGTGATCTCCGGATTTTTGCCGTTGGAACGGCGCCGGCGCGTAAGTGCATGCTCGGCTTCCTTCTCGACCCACTCGGACTGAGCCGCAGACTTCGACCAGCAGAGATGGAAGAGATCGGCTCGATCGATTTCTTGGCGGAGGCGCGGGCTCCATTCTTCGCCGGATTTGAGCGAGGTGCGGTCGAAGAAGTGCTGCACGCCCGCCGCTTCGTAGGCCGTGGCGATGGCGGAGACGGTTTCACGATCCTTGCTCGAATAGGAGAGGAAGACGCGCTTGTGACGCTTCAAGCGCACCTTGTCGCCGGTGGAAGCAGCATCCTTCTTTGGACCGCCGACGGGGCGGGTGAAGGCGAGCACGCCGATCTGCGCATCGTCGACAAAGACGCGCGCGAGAAACACGGCCTGCTTCACGTCGCCATCGGCTTCGGCGGAGAAGTTGAAATCGAGCGGTTCGCCTTGCCAGGTGCGGCGCTGAATCGCGCCATCGCAAGTTGCGCCGCGCACTTCGATTGAAACACCGACACTTGAGCCCAGGGCCACATCGCCAACCTTCATGCCGCTCGGTGCGGCATCGGTGCGCGGATCGATTTTGCGCGCGGCCTTGATGACGTCCTGCAGATCCTTCGGCTGGTGAATGACGATGCGCACCAATTCGGGGGAGCCACGGCGCAGCTTCTTCGGTGCGAATGCTGTGGCGTCAGCCGGCGCAGATTGTACCGGATCGCGTTTGGCCGCGGTGTGACGCGACACGCCGCCAACGACAGCGCCCGGCGGTTCCGCTGGTTGCGGCGAAGGCGCTGGCGCGATCGTGGCTGGCGGTGGCGCAGGCTCTACGTCCGGCTCCTGCGTGATCTCGCGTGCGCGTTCTTCTTCGCCACCGGCGCCAAACGAGTCCGAGACTTCACCATCGTCAGTGGGGTTCGCGCCGGCCGCGTCTTCATTCGCTAGATCTGGAGAAGGGTCGCCGCCGCCGGTGGATTGTTCGAGTGTTTCGTCGCGGTGGTCTTGAATAGCCGGCGGCTCTTCCGTCGCCGGCGGCAGCGGACGCGCGTGGGGCGTAGCGCCGTCTTGTTGCTCGGCGCGGCGGCGCAGGAGGTCGCCGGCGCGCGCGCGCGCGATATCGAGCGGCATGGTTGGCCATGTTTCGGGTAAGAAGCCGAAGGCTGCGCGTGCG
>JAPLOL010000106.1 GCA_026400735.1 Alphaproteobacteria bacterium
CCGAATCAGGGTCGGTCGAAAGACGAGGGCGATTATGAGCGATGTGAGACCGAGAGGACTGGGCCGTGGGCTCTCCGCTCTGCTCGGCGAACCGGTGAAAACCGAAACGCCGAAGCCCGCCAACAATGTGTTCGGCCAACCAGCGCCGCAGCCTGAGCCGCCGCGCGCGCCAATCGAGCCGCCGCGCAATGTGTTCGAGCTGCCGATCACACAAGCTGCGCCGACACCGGCGCCGGCGAACGAACCCGTCGCCGCGCCAGTTGCTGTGACGCCCGCGCCCGCCGCGCCGCCGCAAGCTGCCGCAAGCGACGGTCCGCGCGGTCTCCCGATCGAGCTGGTGCAACGCAATCCGCAACAGCCGCGTAAGCATTTCGACGAAGCCGAACTCAACGATCTCGCTTCCTCGATCAAGACGCACGGCATCCTGCAACCGATCCTCGTGCGCCCGATCGCTGATGGCAAATACGAGATCGTCGCCGGTGAACGCCGCTGGCGCGCCGCGCAGCGCGCTGGTCTGCACTCAATTCCGGCCGTGATCCGCGAACTCAACGAAGTTGAAGTGCTCGAGATCGCGATCGTTGAGAACGTCCAGCGTATGGACCTGAACCCGATCGAAGAGGCGCAAGGTTTCCAAGCGCTGATCGATCGCTTCGGCCGCACGCAACAAGAGATCGCCGACGCTGTCGGCAAGTCGCGTCCGCACATCGCCAACATGCTGCGTCTGCTGCAGCTGCCTGACGATTTGCAAGAGATGGTGCGCGATGGTCGCCTCAGCTCAGGCCACGCCCGCGCCATTCTCACGGCGCCGGATCCGCGTGGCCTCGCGCAACGCGCGATCAGCGAAGGCCTTAACGTTCGCGATATCGAACGCCTCGCGCAGATTGCCAAAGACGAAAAGCACGGCCCGCGCGTTACAGCTGGTGGTTCATCGGCTGAAACTAAGAGCGCAGATACACGCGCTGTGGAGCAATCACTCTCCAACGCACTCGGGCTTGATGTTGTGATCAACGACAAGGCCGGCGCAGGGGAGGTGAAGATCTCCTACAAGACGCTCGAGCAACTCGACGACGTGATCCGCCGTCTTCGCGGCGGCTTCTAAGCACAAACGAAAACGGCTCTTCCATCGCTGGAAGAGCCGATATCGTTTAGCGAGGCCAAACGAGTGCCCCCCGGCACCGCGGCTACCTATACAGCAGGCGCCCCGAGAGAGAAGCCCAATCGTCCGGAGCCGGACGATTGGATTTCCACAGTGTGCCATCTGCCACGCACACAATTAGTGGTAGCGCTAACGCAATACGCGCGCGGCATCTACGACCTCGACGTCGCTCATCATCGATAAATACGCGTCAAACCAAGGCTTATGCGCCGATCCGACGATGACGAGGATGCGCCCGCCCGGATGTCTCGCGGACACTTCCCGAATATTTGCGATCTGCCGAAGGTTGCGTACCTCCCACGCTGCAACGCGAGCGCGACCGACGTCATTCGGGCTCTCACGGTTGATCATGTTGAGCCACTGGCCGCTGGCGTCGGTGCGTCCAGCGCGCCACGAGTTCACGAATCGATAGGTCGCGAGCGCTTCATCCGGCGTAGTTAGGTGCTGACCCGCCTCGCGCAGTGGCGTGAAACCGGGATCTGCCATCAGCTGCGCCATCCACGGTTGCTCGGTGAACGCTGTAATGTCTTCTTCGAATCCGGGCGCGACGTCATCGGATTGATCGTCCATCGCATAGACGCGCTCTTGCCCAAGTCGCACTGCAAGTCGCGCCGCAATGAGTTCATTCTCGTTGCGTCGAGCGGGCGTTGAGTATGTGTTGAGTTGTTCGGCGAGCAGACGTGAAACACTGTCGTCGGCAATGCGTTCGCTTTCATCAAGCCGCCACCACTGCACGATCGCGGAAGAGGGATCACCCGCCGCCGCGAACAACGCGGCAAGTCGTCTCCGTTGCACAGGCGTCGGCGACGCCGGCCAATCCGCGAGCACGCGCCGGATCTCGGCATCCGCCTGCGGCATGTCCATGCCAATCAAGCCGCGCGAGATTCCGGAGAGCGCCATGGAGCGGCCTCCGTACGATTGCGCCGCGCTCGGATAGCTTTCGCGCCACGTCCACAATTGATCGATCGTGCGGCCCGGTAGAGCCTCGATCGCGATCGCATCCGGGTGAAACGCCTGCAGCCGCGCAAGCAACGGCTCCAGCACAGCTGGATCAAAGTTCTCCGGCGTTCCGCTTAAGTGCGGCGTGCCAATCACCAAGATCTGCGTCGCTTTGCCAACATGCCGCCCCTGATACTCGCGCGGGTCGAACGGCCGGTTTTGCGCCGCAGCAGGCGCGACAGCGGCCAGCATCGCTGCCGCCGCCAGAATAAGATGTTTCATCCAAGTCCTCCGCATGGGAGGACGCACCGCGCGACCGCTTTGGATGCAAACCACCGCCGCCGACGGAGAGAATGCGATGAACAGCCTCTACGCTTCGCTTGGCACGACGGTGTTCGAGACCATGTCGCGTCTCGCCGCCGAGAAGGGCGCTGTGAACCTGGGGCAGGGCTTTCCCGAAGACGACGGCCCGCGCGACCTCCTCGAAGCCGCCGCGCGCGCCACCCTCGAAGGTCCCAACCAATATCCCTCGATGCGCGGCATGCCAGAGCTCCGCCAAGCCGTTGCCGCACACTACAACGCACATCACGCGCTCGATCTCGATTGGGCCAGCGAAGTCACCATCACCAGCGGCGCCACCGAAGCCATCGCCGCGGCGCTGCTCGCCTTCATCGAACCTGGCGACGAAGTCGTCCTCTTCGAACCGCTCTACGACGCCTATCTGCCAATGGTGAAAAGGGCAGGCGGCATCCCGCGCATCGTGCGGTTGGAGCCGCCGCACTGGCGCTTCGAACGCGAGCGCATCGCGCAAGCCTTCAACGACAAAACTCGCGTCGTCATCATCAACACGCCTCTCAATCCCAGCGCCAGCGTCATGACCCGCGCCGAACTCGAACTCGTTGCGGATCTCTGCCGCCAGCACAACGCCATCTGTGTCAGCGACGAAGTCTGGGAGCACCTGCTGTTCGACAATGCCGAGCACGTCTCGATGCTCAACGTCCTTCGCGATCGCACACTGAAGATCGGCTCCGCCGGCAAGATGTTCTCGCTCACCGGATGGAAGGTTGGCTTTGCCTGTGGCGTACCCGAGCTCACCGAGCTCTTCGCCAAGGCGCATCAATTCCTAACATTCGTCACGCCGCCTAACCTACAGCGCGGCGTGACCTACGGCCTTGGCAAACCTGCCTCCTATTTCACCGAGATGAGCGCCGCCTTCCAACGCTCGCGCGATCGGTTGAAATCCGCGCTCGAAGGGGAGGGGTTCGTTACCCTGCCCGCACGCGGCGCCTACTTTCTCAGCATCGATCTCGCCGCCTCCGGTATCGACATGAGCGATGAAGCGTTCGCCCGGGCCGCCGTCGAGCACGGCGTCGCGACCATTCCGTTCTCAGCCTTCTACGCAAGCCCAGGCGCGCCTGCGCTCCTCCGCCTTTGCTTCGCTAAGCGCGACGGCACACTAGATCGCGGCGCCGAAGCTCTCATTCGCGCCAAGCGTGCTCTCACATAGCGCGCGTCATCGCTTCGCAGCGCAACATGTAGCGCCCGCAATCCGCTCGCCCGTGGTCGACACGATTTTGGCTTCCGATGCGTGAGCTGGCCCGCTAAGCGATCAGGCATGCAACGTTACCTCACGCTCTTTGTCCTTGTCGGTCTCATCCTCGGCGTCGCCGTCGGTTATTACTTACACTCAAATCAGCCGGCTGAAGCGTGGCCGGAACTTGCTGCCAACTTCAAGCTGATCACCGACGTCTTCCTGCGCCTGATCAAGATGATCATCGCGCCGCTTGTGTTCTCGACCCTGGTCGTCGGCATCGCGCATATGGGCGACACAGGTTCGCTCGGCCGCGTCGGCGTGCGCACTTTGCTCTGGTTCATCACCGCTTCGATCTTCTCGCTCGTCCTCGGCCTCATCATCGTCCACATCCTGCAGCCCGGCGTTGGCCTGCAGCTCGCGATCCCGACCGAAGGCAATGCGCCCGAGGCTTCCGCTCTTAACCTCCGCGACTTCGTCACCCACTTGGTCCCGACCTCGATCTTCGACGCCATGGCCACGAACTCGATCCTGCAGATCGTGGTATTCTCGCTCTTCTTCGGCGTCGCACTCGCGGCGCTCGGCGAGCAAGCCAAGCCGGTCGTGGATCTCGCTGAACGTGTTTCACACGTGATGCTGCGCGTGACCGGCTACGTGATGAACTTCGCGCCGTTCGCCGTCTTCGCCGCCATCGCCGCGACCGTTACCGAGAACGGCCTGGATATTCTCGTCACCTACGGCAAGTTCATCGGAGGCTTCTATCTCGGCCTTGTCATCCTTTGGGCGCTGCTGATCACCGCCGGCTTGCTCATCGTCGGACCGCGCATCTTGCGCATGCTCGGCCTCATCCGCGACCCGATCGTGCTCGCGTTCTCAACCGCCAGCTCTGAAGCCGCATACCCGCGCACATTCGAAGCGCTTCAAAAGTTCGGTGTCTCCAAGCGCATCGCCGGCTTCGTCCTACCGCTCGGCTACTCGTTCAACCTCGACGGCTCGATGATGTATTGCACCTTCGCGGTGCTCTTCATCGCACAAGTCTACGGCATCGATCTCACCGTCGCGCAACAAGTCACCATGCTCCTACTGCTGATGGTGACATCGAAGGGCATGGCCGGCGTGCCGCGCGCTTCGCTCGTTGTCATCGCCGCAACGCTCACGCAATTCGGCATGCCGGAAGCGGGCTTGCTGCTGATCCTGGGCGTCGACCACTTCCTCGACATGGGCCGCAGCGCCACCAACGTCGTTGGCAACTCGGTCGCTACCGCCGTCGTCGCCAAGTGGGAAAAAGAACTCGGCCCCGAGCAATCGGATGTGCCGCCGCCAGCCACAAAGCCGCCGCCGCTCGAAGATCAAGGCGATACCGAAATCGGCCGCTAGCTAAATCGCCTGACGAACGGCGCGCCCGACGCGATCATGCGGGTAGGGCGCCCGTTCACGAAGCCCTCGAAGCGGATGCGCTCCGGAATCCACTCGTCCGCGCCTGGCCGCCACGAACCATCGGGGAGCTGGAACATCTCGTCGGCGTTGTTGAGCCAAAGCTTGCCTGCGCGCGCGATGATCCAAGTCGGACCCGACCAACGATCGTCGCTGTCGTAGATGCCTGCTAAGCGCTGAATCTCAGGCGGTGGCGGTTGCTGGTAGACGCGCACAGGCCCACGGATGAACTCAACGTCGTCCGCCCAAGCGCGCGCGATGTCTTCGCCTTCAGCCTCGAACAACAGCCCCGTCGTCGCGAAACGCGCATCGGCAGACACAAAATACGGCCCCGCCAGACTTTGCATGCGGCTCGCTGCGCCGTTGTGGTGGAGCGCGATCTGATTGGCGCCGTCAGCGCGAATCTCGAACGCTTCGCCAGAGGCTGCGGTGTACACGCCGACATATTTTGCAGGGTCGTTGACGGTTGAGCGCGTCGGCGCAGAGTCCGGAACCGCAACGTCTTCGCGCGCGGCTCTGAACAATTGGCACGCCTGCCGCGTCACATCACGCGGCCGGTAGTTGAGGCTGACGCCCATATTGCTCGACGCGAACGCGGCGACACCCGCCTCGGAATCAAGGTGCATCGACGACGAGAACGACACCATGCCCCTGTGTGGTGCAGATACTGCCGCTCACCGATTGTGAGCCGCGCGAGGCCATTGCCGTACTTTGCCGTCTCTGACCATTCGGGTGCATCCGCGGGATTGGCCATGAACGCCGCTGCGCTCGCGTCCGTGAGCACAGGTCCGCCGCGTCCTTGCGCGAGATCGAGCAGATAGCGCAGGAAGATCGCCATATCGCCGGAGGTGGAAGCAACGCACCCTGCGCCGCTCTCAACATTTACCCACGGCGCCGGTGCGCTAGGGCCCGGCCGGAAAGAAGGCCTATCGGCATAGAGTGTTTCATAGCCTTGTGCGTACCGATCGCGATCACCGCTGCGGATCGCCGCGATCGTATGGTTCATACCCAGTGGGCCAAGCACGCGCGCTTGCACGGCGTCCTGAAACAGCTTTCCATCCGCTTGCGCCACCGCGCGCGAGAGCAATTCGTAACCCGTATTGCTGTAGTGCCAGTGCTCGCCCGGCGTGAACCCGCTCCACAAACCGCCCGCAGGCACAGCAGGCGCGTTGCCTGGCAAACCGGACGTGTGATTGAGCATGTGCTGCAGCGTCACCGCCTCGGCGTTGGCGACAGCGATGTCCGGCAGCACCGCGCGCAGCCGCGCACTCGGCGCGAGCTTACCTTCTTGGTGCAGCGAATAGAGCGTCAGCGCCGTGAACACCTTGCTGATCGAGCCAATCTGAAAAAGATGATCCGGTCCAACTGGCGTGCGGCGATCGATGTCCGCGTAGCCAGTCGTGATGAAGCCCGCATAGCCGTCGCGATCGACGACGCAGATCGTCATCCCGGGCAGGCCCCAATCGCGCACATGCTGCTCGGCGTAGCGCGAAAGCGCGGAGAGGGCCGTGCGATGCGCGCGTCCGCCGCCGCTGCTGCGTGTCGCCGCTTCCGCCGCACTGCCAGCCGAGATCACAGCCGCGCCTGCGCCCAACACCAGCCTGCGATTGATATTCATGCCCGCCCTCCGCGGCTCAAAGCCTAGCCGGGCAGGGCGTTCGCGCAACCAGCCTTAGTTGCCGACGAGCTCCGCCACGCCGCGATACGCGTCCGCCGCGATCAATTCCTGCGGCGCACCTGCCGTCTTGCTGCGCATCTCGGCCGTCCACAGCACATCATAAGCGGCGTTGAGCTTCTTCGAGGTCCAGAGTCGCGCCTGTGATGCCACTGCGTCGCGCTCTTTCCAGAAAACGGGCGGACGAAGCTTTGCGATCGCCTCATCCGAACTCATGCCGCCATCGATCAGGATGCGCGCGTCGCGCAATTGATGCAGCCGTCGCAACAAAGCGCGCAGCGCTGAAACGCCAGACAGCGCATCGATCCGCGCCAGTGACTCAACCGCTTGCGCGGCTTTGCCCTGGGCCGCCGCCAAACTCGCTGCATCAAGCGCGCTCTCGGCCTCCGCCGCCATCAGCGCCTCCAGATCCTCAACGCTGACATTGCGCCCGAGATTGTGCGCGTAGAGCGCCAGCTTCTCGATTTCTTGCCGCGCCAAGCCGCGATCGTTTGGCAGCGTGACGAGGAAGTAGTCCTCGGCGTCGCGGTCGAATGGAATGCCCAGTTCTTTCGCCAAAGCCTTGGCATAGACCGCGCGTTCCGCGTCGGTTTCCTCGTAGAACGCGATGACCGAAGCGTGCGTCGCCGCGCCAAACTTCTTCACGAGCTCAGCCGAGCCACCGAGATCACCGGCTTCGACGATCAGATACCCGTTAGGCTCGCCGCGTTCGATCGAGGTCAGCGCCTCAAGAATGGACTCGTCTGCGCCTTTGCCGCTAATCCGCGCCCAAACAATTGTCGGCCCGCCCAGCAGTGATTGCGCCGCCAGCGCATCGCCGAGTTTGGCGCTATCGCGCTTGATCTCATCTTCGCCGAGCTTGGTGATTGAATACGGGTCGTCAGACTTTCCGAGCGCCCACGCCGCGAGCTTTTGCGCCGCCTCGTGTGCGAAGCTCTCATTCGGTCCGTAAAGTAAAATGGCGCGGACAGCTTTGTCCGGCTTGTCGAGGAAGCGCCGGATCGAGACGCCTTTGATTTGCGCCACTGCTTAGCCTCCGCGCGCCTGCGCCATGCGCAGCGCCAGCTCAGCGCGGAAGCGTTGCGCCATCGTCTCGGCAGCGCGTTCACGCGCGTCATCCTGCGCCGCGATCTCACCGAAGGCTTGCGTCGGAATGTCGTAGTTCACTACCGTGAATACCGAACCGCGCATCACGCGGCCATTTGCTTGGGCCGGCGTCAGAATGTAGTTCGCCGTCAAACGCAGCTCTGCGCGCGTCGCCGATTCGTCGCGGCGCAGACCGAGCGGCGTGACTTGTTCGGTTAGCGTGATCTCAAGGCTCATCGGCGGCGAGCCATCGTTCTCGACCGCCAGAATGCGCGTCAGCTCCGTGCGCAGCACGTGGCCGGTCTTGCCTTCGATCTCCGCGATCTGCACTGGGCCGATCGCGTTGCCGCCGCCCGCGGGCGTGTACATCGGCTGGAAGCCGCACGCCGCCACGAGAAGGGTAAGGCTGGCAATCAATACGCGCATCAGGGGTTTCTCCCGCCGCTCAGTTGGCGACGATATTCACGATCCTATCGGGAACGACAATGACCTTGCGGACGGTAACGCCCTCCAGGAACGGCTTCACCGATGCATGTTGCAGCGCCAACTCACGCAAATCGGCTTCCGCCGCGCCTTTCGGCGCTTCGATTTCCGCACGTTTCTTGCCGTTCACCTGAATCGGCAGCGTAACTGTATTGCGCGCCGCCAGGACCGGGTCGGCGACCGGCCACGGCGCGGTCGCGACAAAACCTTCGCCGCCAAGCGTCTCCCAGCACTCTTCCGCCAGGTGCGGCATGAAAGGGGAGATCAGCTGAGCGAGAATGCGCAGCGCTTCGCCGCGCGCGAACACAGCGCCCTCGTCGTCGCCCTTCAGCTTTGCGATGGCGTTGACCAACTCATACCCACGCGCGACCGCGACGTTGAAACGGAAGCCTTCGATATCGTCAGTGACGCTCTGGATCGCGCGATGTGCAAGCTGGCGCAGCGCCAGCGCTTCGCCTTCGTTCGCAGATGCCGGCGCGACGTTGCTCAGCTTCGGCGCTGGCCGGCCGTGCGCTTCCGTCAGCGACCAAACGCGCTGCACGTAAGCCCATGATCCGCGAACGCCCGACGCAGTCCACTCAACATCCCGCTCCGGCGGCGAGTCCGACAACACGAACCAGCGCGCAACGTCAGCGCCGTAATCGGTGACGAACGCATCAAGATCGACAACGTTCTTCTTCGACTTCGACATCTTCTCGATGTCGCCGGTCTCGACCGCCGCGCCGGTTTTCAGTTCAACGCGTTTGCCGTCCTTAACATCAGTCTCTTCCGGCAACAGCCAAGCGCCAGACGCAGACTTATACGTCTCGTGCACAACCATGCCCTGCGTGAACAAGCTGCGGAACGGCTCGCCATCTGCTGGCCCATCCAGGAATCCACAGTCCCGCATCCCACGCGTAAAGAAGCGCGCGTACAGCAAGTGCAGCACCGCGTGTTCGACGCCGCCGACATACTGATCCACCGGCAGCCAATAGCTCGCCAGCTTCTTGTCAAACGGCGCGTCAGCGTTCTTCGGGTCCGTGAAACGCGCGAAATACCAGCTCGAATCCACGAACGTGTCGAGCGTGTCCGTCTCGCGCGTTGCTTCACCCGAACACGTCGGGCACTTCACGTGCTTCCACGTTGGGTGCCGATCCAGCGGATTGCCCGGCTTGTCCTTATCGAACGTCACGTCTTCGGGCAGCGCGATCGGCAAGCTCTCCGCCGGCGCCGGCACCACACCGCATTTGGCGCAATGGATCGCCGGAATAGGGCAGCCCCAATAACGCTGCCGCGAAACACCCCAATCGCGCAGACGCCATTGCGTCGTCGCTTCACCGAGATCCAGCTTCACCAGCTCCGCGATCGCGGCGCCGATCGCCTCGCGCGTGCCCAAGCCGTCGAGAAAGCCCGAATTGTAGATCGTGCCGTCGTCCGTGAACGCTTCTTTGCCGACGGAATACGTGGCGGCGTCCGCTCCAGGCGGCAGCACCACCGGTTTGAACGGCAGCTTGTACTTGTTCGCGAAATCCAGATCGCGTTGGTCGCCCGCGGGCGAACCAAAGATCGCGCCTGTGCCATAGGTCGAGAGCACGAAGTTTGCGCCCCACACCGGCAAAATCCAATTCGGATCGAACGGGTGACGCACGCGAACACCAAGATCCACGCCGAATTTCGGCGCTTTTTCGATGTCGGCTTCGGACGTTCCGAGATGCGCGCACTGTTCGATAAACTTCGCGACCTCGGGATTATGCTCTGCGATCGCCTTGGTCAGCGGATGATCGGGCGCCAGCGCCAGGAAGCTCGCGCCGAACAGCGTGTCCGGCCGCGTCGTGTAAACTTCGATCGGATCGCGTGCGTGGCACGGCTCGCCCGCTGGCGTCTGCGTCAGGAACGAGGGCGCCTCCGCGATCGGCCACCAAATCTTCGCGCCCTGGCTTTTGCCGATCCAGTTCGACTGCATCAGCCGCACTTTGTCAGGCCAGCGGTCCAAGCCGCCGATCGCGCTCAGCAGATCGTCCGCATACGCCGTGACCTTGAACATCCACTGCTCAAGCTCGCGCGTCTCAACCGGCGCGCCTGAACGCCAACCCTTGCCGTCCACCACCTGCTCATTGGCGAGCACGGTGTTATCGACCGGGTCCCAGTTCACCTTTTGCTTCTTGCGATAGACGAGGCCGTTCTTCCAGAACGCCAGGAACATCGCCTGCTGGTGCTTGTAATATTCGGCATCGCACGTCGCGATCTCACGCGACCAATCGATCGCGAGGCCGAGCAACTTCAGCTGTTCGCGCATCGCAGCGATGTTGTCGTAGGTCCAGCCCTTCGGATGGATGCCGCGCTCCATCGCAGCGTTTTCCGCCGGTAAGCCGAACGCGTCCCATCCCATCGGGTGCAGCACGTTGTAACCGTTCGAGCGGCGGAAGCGGGCGATGACATCGCCCATCGTGTAGTTGCGCGAGTGCCCTACGTGGATCCGCCCCGACGGGTACGGAAACATCTCGAGCACGTAGGCTTTCTTCTTGCCCTTGGCCTCGTCTGGCGAAAGCGCGCGATCGACCCCGGCTGCGTCCCACTTGGCGCGCCACTTCGGCTCGACTTCACGATGATTGTACCTAGACGACATGCTTACTCACGCCCCATGCGTTGGAGCGTTTTCGTGACTGCAAACGCTCGTTGTGTCTAGCGGACGTTGCTAAGGCGCAGTTCGCGCGCGCGCTGCAGGATCGCGTTTTCAATCTGAATCTCGGTGTCCGGATCAACCGAAGCGTCAGACCACGAACCGCCATTGTTGGTTTGACGGAAGATCGAAACGTTCAGCGCATCGGCGCGAAGGCGCGTGTCGAGGATGTAGACCGTCGCCTTGAAGCGCTCATTCGGGGTCGTCGGCGCGCTGTACCAATCGGTGATGATGACGCCGCCGAACGGGTCAGCCGATTGCAGCGGCATGAAGTTCAGCGTGTCGAGAGAAGCGCGCCACAGATACGAGTTGACGCCGATGCCGGCTTCGCCGCCACGGCCGCCGCTGTTGCCGCCGCCGCCACCGAAGATGCCAACGCCGCCACCGCGGCCAGCGTTGTCGTCAGCGCGCGATGCGCCGCTGTCGTCGCCCTTGAACATCGAGCAGCTGGCCAGCGCCACGGCCGCGACCATAAAAATCGCGCCCTTCAAAAGTGTGCGCCCAGCCTGCATCATTCGAGTTCCTCCGCCATCGTTCCGCGCCATCCCCGGCGCGTCGGCCCGCCCGTATATCATGGGCTTGCAGCCCCGCCAGGGGTCCACTGCGATGCTGGCTATGTTGTGGCGCGGCCTCCCCTTATTGGTTTATCCACATCTCCGTGCCTACGTTTCGCCTCAAATTTCGCTGACGGCTGTGTCTTTAAGTTCACGGCAAATCAGTTCGGCTTGCGTTATATTGGTTTGCTACAGCGTGTGCTGAGGGGTTGGAATTCGTGTCTCGGGCGTCTGCATTTCTGATCGCGGGAGCCGCCGTTTTGGCGACGGCTGGCGTGGCGCAGGCGCAGGAACGCGTTGCCGCGCCGGCCCCAGCCATTGAAACGACTGACGCGGCGGTACCCTGGTACCAGCGCTTCACGTCGTCAAACGGCGTCACCGAATCCATCGCCGGCGATCAAGCGGCAACCGATCTCGCGCCGGCTTGGACTTTGAGCCAGCGTTGGGGCGTCACGGTGGACGTTCGCGAGGCGCAACGAATCGAGCGCGCTCCAGATGGCGGCCACGGCGATCAGACCTCGCTCGGCGCCTACTACCGCTTCACGCCGAACCTGAGCGTCGGCGGCCAGGTCAATCTGGAAACCACGCCAGCCCCGGGCGCCGCGCCTGTGCGCCGCCAGGACGAAGAGCCGCGCGCCGACGTGCGCATAGAGTCGGCGTTCCGCTTCTAAGCTTCCAAAAACGCATCCACTGCAGCGACGCCGGCAAAGCCGCGTCCGCATAGTCGTGTTGCATTGCGCGCGGTCACGCCGCCAAGCGCAATCACGGGTATCGCATTAGAACGTGCAATCTGGCTCGCGCTGAACACGCCGATCTCGCCCTGCGCTGAGGCGCTCGTACTGGGAAAAACCGGGCTGAGCACACAAGCATCGAGCCCCGCAGCGTTCGCGCGCGCCACAGCTTTCGCGTCATGCGCCGCCGCAGTGACAATCCGGAACGCGGCCCCGCGCGCGCTCGGCATCAATCGCTCCGGCCAGTGCACGCCATCTGCGCGGCACGCCTGCGCCAACTCCGCGTCTGCGCCAATCAACAACACCAACCCGCGCGACCGGCACTGCGCCGCCAGCTGCCGTGCGACATCGGCGCGGTCCTCCGCGCCAAAATGCCGATAAACAACGGCCGTTCCACGCGGCAGCCCACGCACCACCGCAACCGGATCGGGCGTCCGCATTGGATCGGTGAAGAAATACAGCGACGGAATGGCGCCCGCGCCCGCATCGCGGTTGAGCCGCGCTGCTATCGCCGCTAGTCCATGGACCGATCGCATGAGCGTTCCTTCCGACATCGCCGCGGCCCGCGCCGCCATCCTCGACCGCATAGCCAAAGCCGCGGCGGCAAGCGGCCGCGCGCCCGAGAGCATCACGCTCACCGCCGTGTCCAAACTACAGCCCGATGACCGTGTCGAGGCCATGCTCGCGACAGGCCAGCGCATCTTCGGCGAAAACCGCGTGCAGGAAGCGCAAGCGCGCTGGACCGATCGCCGCGCCAAGCACAGCGATCTGCACCTCCGCCTTATCGGTCCGCTACAATCCAACAAAGCCGCCGACGCCGTCGCACTCTTCGACGCTATCGAAAGCCTAGATCGCCCCAAGCTCGCCGCCGCGCTCGCGGATGCCGCGCAGAAGCAGGGCAGAAGCCCCGAAATCCTCATTCAAGTGAACACCGGCGAAGAAGAGCAAAAGGCCGGCATCGCGCCCCTTGAAGCCGACGCCTTCATCAAAGCTGTCCGCGAGACTTACGGTCTTCCGATCCGCGGCCTGATGTGCATTCCACCCGCGGATGAAGAGCCCACGATGCACTTCGCGCTCCTCGCCAAAATCGCCGCCCGCAACGGCCTAGCCATTCTCAGCATGGGCATGAGCGACGATTTCGAAACCGCGATCCGCTTCGGCGCAACGCATGTGCGTGTTGGCTCTGCGCTGTTTGGTGCGCGCAGTTAGCGATCAAGCTCGTACGCGCAGACTTCCTCCAACGCGCCGTTCGGCGTTGGCCTTAGCACCAGAGATCGCGAGACGATCGCTTGGCTGGCCCACTCCGCTGTCAACAACGTTTCACCGTCGAACGAAATTGGTTGAAGCCATGTGTACCGCGGCTCTGTGAGCGCCGTTTGATCGCCCGAATAGATGCGCCAGCCCGCAGCGCGCGCCTCCGATGCGCGGCCGTCGATCACCAAGCCTTCCGCTTCATTGATTTGCTGCTGCGTTGGCGCTGCACCGTTCGGCGGCAACATCCAGAATTGGCCATCGAAATAGCCGCTCTCGCCAGTAATGCGGATTGGCGTTTCGCTTCGTCCGTCATTGTCCAGATCGAATGTCGGCTCTTCGATCGGTACCCCAGAAATTTCGATGCGATCGCGCGGCTCCGTTGATAGAAACGCCGGCCAACCATTGGGCGGTTGAAACGTCACCACCCGGGACTGAATGAAGCTCTCGCAGATGGCCCTGTAGGTCGTCACCGCCCGCACGAGCCGCATGTGCGGTCTTGGATCTGGAGCGGCAGTGACGATAGCGCCGGGAAGACGTGCGCTCGCGTCCACGCACTGCACCGGAATGTCCCGCTCGTTCAGGAACTCGCCTTCGCGCGTGCGGCACTCACTCAAGCGCCCGCGCGCATAAACGATCGCCAAGTCGATTCGATCAGCCGTCCGGCTGAGAAAAACCTCATGCGGATAGATCACGCGATCGCCGATCGTGAGCGTGAACCATTCGGTATCGACCCCGCCGTTCATCCCATAGGGACGGCCATCACGATCATTGGCATGTCGAGGCGTCACAAGACGCCCGTCGCGCAACCGGCACTGCGACGGATCGTTAAGCCGCGCGCGGGCAAATGTTCTCGCAAAAGGTTCGGGCGGTCCCGCGAACTCGGGCTCCTCTTCGTTGTAGGCGCGCGTAAATCGGACCAGCGCCGCGTCGCCCGCGCAAACCACAGCGCCGTAGTGCCAGGGCCAATCGGCCCGCGCCGGTGCCGCCTGAGCCGCAAGCAGCGCTGACATGAAGACGAAAACCCAAACCCGCATGGTTAATGCTTTGACCGAAAATCGTGGCAAACGTATCGCCGAATACCGCGAAACGGTTGGTTCGGGTCGGCTTTCTGACCAACCCGTGATCGCCAGGCGCCGGTTTGAACGGGCGTCTGCGGTTGCAAATGCGTGATCTGCCGTGGTCTTTTCCGATTGAGTAGGCTTTAAGCCCAACACTCGGGGTTCAATGTCACGCGAAACGACCATCCTGGTGATCGACGACGACGCTGACCTCCGTCAGGCGCTGGTCGAGCAATTTGAGCTGGAGGAGGGCTTTGGCGCTGTCGGCGCGGCCACCGCCGCCGAGGGTTTCGCCGCCGCCGCCGAGCACAAGCCGGCAGCCGTTGTGCTGGACGTCAGCCTCCCAGACATGGACGGTTTCGCCGCCTGCAAACAGCTCCGCGACCAGGGCGTCAAAGCCCCCATCATCATGCTGACGGGCGCGGCCCAAGAAGAAGAGCAACAGGTCCAAGGCCTCGACGCGGGCGCCAACGATTACGTGCTGAAGCCGTTCAAGTTCTCCGTCCTGCTCGCTCGCATCCGCGCGCACCTGCGCAGCCACGAAGCCAGCGAAGACGCCGTCTATCGCATCGGCCCCTACGAATTCCGTCCGGCAATGCGTTTGCTGATCGATCCGACGCAAAAGAAGGTCCGCCTCACGGATAAGGAAGCGTCGATCCTGCGCTACCTCTATCGCTCCGGCGAAAAGCCGGTGGGCCGCGAAGAGCTGTTGCGCGAAGTGTGGGGCTACAACGCCAACGTCACCACGCACACGCTCGAAACCCACATCTATCGCCTCCGGCAAAAAATCGAGCCGGACGCACAAAGCCCCAAGCTTCTGATCACCGAAACTGGTGGCTATCGCCTGCAGGTGTGAGCGCTGATCGCCAAACATTGTCGCGCGCGTTCGCCGCCTTCGCCGCGAAGGGATGGACGGAAGCAACGCTTAGAGCGTTTTGCAATCAGCAAAGCATTTCCGATGAGCAGCGGCGCGCTTGGTGGCCGAACGGCGTGCGTAGTGTCGCGTGGGATCTAAACGCCGCTGCCGATGAGGAGATGGAGCGTCGTTGGCCGGAAGGTGCGCCGTCTTTGGTGGCGATCTTCGAGCAACGTTTCAAATCCAACGAAAGCCTGCGCGCGTCCGTCGGCCAACTCGCGAGAAGCGATCTCTTTCACCCCTTCAACACGATTTCGCGCACGGCGGAAACAGCACGACGCATGCTGGCGCTGTGCAAATTTCGGCCCAACTTCTGGCGAGTGAGCCGGCTGGTGATTGCCTATTCGGCGACGGTGTTGGTCTGGATCGGGGATCGGAGCGAAGGTGGTGCGCGCACGAAGCGTGCAGGCGGCGCATTTCTCGTTTTCCTCGGTTTGCGCTGATGCGGTGGGACGTACTCGCCACCGATTCCGAGAAGCTTGCTCTCGCGCAGGCGCTCGTGCCGATCAGCGCCAAGCGCGGCTGGGGCGCCACGACGCTCGGTTCGGCCGCCGAGTCTGCATTCGGAGATGCAGAGGCTTGGCGCCGTTGCTTTCCGCGCGGTGCAATCGATGCGATCTGGTTCATCAGTGAGGCATCCGATGAATCGATGGCGGCGGCGTTCGAAAGCCGCCCAGCTTCGCGTGTCGCAGATGTGATCAGCGAAAGGCTCCAGCAGAACAGCGAACTCAAGCCGTTCGTGTTCCGCGTGATGGTGTTTGACGTGCTGCACCCATTCCAGGCTATCGCACGCATGCAGCGAACCGCGCAGGTTATGCGCCACTGCCTCGCGCCCGGCGCAAAGGTGCCGGGAACAACGCTGCTGAACTGGACCTACACGTTCATCGTCTTTGTGTGGCTATGTGACCGCACGCGCGGTGACGCATTGACCATGCGGCTCAACCAATGGCTGATGCGCTGTATCGGGGGATGAGATGAAGCTACGTGCCATTGCCGCTTTGGTGTTTCTTGCTGCCTGCGCAACGCCGCCGGCGTCTCAAGCACAACAGACACCGGCTGCTGCACCAGCAAGCGGAACGCCAATCACCATCGGCACGAGTTACGTCCTGCACTCAGCCGTTCTCGGCGACGAGCGTCAGGTCAACGTCTGGACGCCCGCTGACTACGGCTCTGCCGAAAACGCCAACCGCCGCTACAACGTGCTGTATGTTCTCGACGGCGCACTCGATCAGGATTTCGAGCACATCGCCGGATTGGGCCAACTCGGCGCCCTAAGCTGGACTTACGAGCCGCTCATCGTCGTCGGCATTCAAACCAAAGACCGCCGCGCCGAACTCACGCGCCGTCCGCAAGACCCACGTCACGCCGCCGAATTCCCGCAAGCCGGCGGCGCCCGCAAATTCCAAGACTTCATCGCTACCGAAGTCATCCCGTTTATCGACGCCAACTATCGCACCGGCGAAGGCCGGGCGCTGATGGGAGAGTCACTCGCCGGCCTCTTCGTCGTCGACACTTTCCTGCATCGCCCGGAACTCTTCCGCGACTACATCGCCATCAGCCCAAGCCTCTGGTGGGACGATCAGCACTTCGCCCGCGACGGCGACCACGATCTCGAAGGCCGCGCTGCGTCTAACCGGCGCCTGTATCTCGCCATCGCCAACGAAGGCGGCGCCCAACAAGCCGGGACGAACCGCTTCCTCGCCCTGCTCGAAGCCGCGCCGCGCGGCTGCGTCACCTGGCGCTACAGCGACCGCAGCGCCACCGAAACCCACGCCACCATCTACCACGCCGCCGCTCTCGACGCTTTGCGCTGGCTCTACGCCATGCCCGAGCCGAACTACGGCCCGACGCCTTGGTACTATGAAGAGAACGGCACACCGCCGCCGGCGCACTAAGAGCGTGGGCGCATGCCGTTTTTCGTGAACACCTTCGCGATCGCCGTGGCGCTCTATGCGATCTGGCTTTGGGGCAGAAAATCGAAACCGACTTTGCACGCACTCTGGATCGTGCCGGTGATGACCGTTGTACTCTACATAATTGGTTGGATCGGGGTCATTGGTTTTCTGGCGTGCTGCGCCACCGATATGCCGTAGCAGCAAGAAGGCCCGGCTCATCGCCGGGCCTTCTGACTTCCGAGTGGGTCGCATCCGAGCCAGCGTTTGCGCGGTTCAAAAAACCCGCTGGCCCGGTTTGACCGGAAATCACTGAGACGAGGCGGACTGTTTCAGAATCTGTGGTGGGCCGCCCCGCCATCCGATGAACGAGAAATGGGAAGGGCGGCCACGAACCAATGTGTCCGAGGTCACGATGGCGTACTGTTTCGCCACAAGCCCGATTGGCGGTAAGAAGCTCAATGGCCGACGAGCCCGAACGCCCTGCTCAGGCAGGCCTGCACATGCGTTTTGCGCGACGCTGGGGTTATACCCGCGAAGCTAGAGTGGTGCACTTTTGGATGATCGCCGGCCTCGCGGCGATCGTCGGTGTGTTTGCGCTGCTTGCGTGGGCTGTGAGCAACCTTCGCCACTAAGAACGCGCGCTAAGAGCTGTCCTTTTGTCGCTGTCGCCCGCCGCTTGCGGGCGCATCAATGCGTTAGTCGCTTGCGCTATACTGATCGCGCATGAGCGGTGGCGATCCGATATTTGAACCGAGGGAAGGGTCGATGCAGACCCATGCCGTCAACGGCGCCCTCGCCATCGGCATCGCCCAGCTTCTGAAGCTTCCATTCCAAGCCGCATCGCTCCTTGTGCTGCCGCGCCTGCTGCAGCCGATCGACTACGGCATCTACGCGATGATCGATCCCTTGGTGTCGATCTCCGCGCTCATCCTTAATTTCGGCATCAGCCAAGCAATCATCCAAGCGCCGGGTCTGCGCCGAGAGCAGCTCACCGGGCTGTTCTGGATCACGATCGTCGCCAGCTGCGTCGCAGCCCTGATCATGCTGGCGTCATCACCGTTCGTCGCTGACTTCTACAACGACCCCCGCGCCGGCTGGGTCGCGGCCGCATCGTCAACATTCCTCATCCTCACCGGTCTGACCAACATTCACGAAGCTTTGCTCAACCGGCAGATGAAGTTCGGCTGGGTGGCGATGATCAGCGCTGTCGGCATGGCGCTGGGTTTCGCCGCGAGCCTCGTCGCCGCGCTCATGGGCGCCGGCTATTGGTCACTCGTCCTCGGCTTTGCCGTACAGCAAATCGTGAGCTTGCTCGGCGTTTGGCTCGGCGTCGGCTGGATCCCGCGCGAGAAGCCCTCGTTCAAGAACATTCTGAACTTCTACAAGTTCGGCGGCGCAGTGATGCTCGCCGACGGCGCAACCGTGATGGCGCGCGAAGCCGATAGCATCCTCATTGGCCGCTATGTCGGCGGCGTCGGCCTCGGCCACTACGATCGCGGCAACAAGCTCGCCATCGTCCCGATCCAGCGCATCAACACGGTGTTGCAGCAACTCCTGCTGCCGATCCTCTCGCGCCTCAACGAAGAAGGCGAGCGCTATCGCTCCGCCTATCTGCGCATCATCCGCCAGCTCATGCTGTTCATCACACCCGGCGTCGTCGCGCTCGGCGTCACTGCGCCGATCCTGGTGCCGTTCGTGATCGGTGAGCAATGGGCGCCCGCCGCGCCGATCTTCGCCTGGCTCACACTCGCCGCGCTGCACCGCCCCGTCAGCATGACGATGGACCTTCTGTTCATCAGCCAAGCGCGCATGCGCGACTATCTGATTTGGAGCGCCTTCAGCACGGTAACGAGCCTCATCTCATTCATCGTCGGCTTGCAATGGGGAGCCGTCGGCGTCGCCGCCGCGTTCGGCTTGACCGACCTCCTCATCCGCATGCCGGCGCTTTGGTGGTGGGTCACGCGGCGTGGCCCGATCAAGATGGCTGATCTCTATCTCAGCGCCGCGCCATTCGCGGCAGCCGCCGCTGTCGTCTTCTTGGTGCTCACCGAGATGCAGCGCCTGCCGTTTCCCAATGACTTCGCCCAGCTCGCCGTCAGCGGTGTCGCCGCCTACGCGTTAGGATGGGGAACGGTCGCTGCCTTCAGACGCGGCCGCGCAACGATGACCGACAGCGTCCACCTCATTCGCACCGAACTGCCGCGTCTTATGCGTCGTCGTGCGGCCTAGTTCGACGTCTTGGCCACATAGAGCTGTCGAATAGGCGGCCCAGTCACGACATTGAGCTTGCGCAGATACGTGTTCACGAACGCATCGATGCCAACCTTCGGCGCATTCAAAATGTCGTCGCCGCCGGGTCCGTCCATGCGCCACAGATAATCATCGAAGATCATGACGCCGCCAATGCGCGTGAGCTTGAACGCCAACACCGCATCCGCCAGCACATCCGGCGCCTGATGCGATGCGTCGATATAAACGACGTCAAAACTGTCAGCCGCACCCTCAGCCAGCAATTGCGCCAGCGCCAACGTCGACTCCGACTTGATCTTCCGCAGCTTGAACGCGTGCTTGGCCTGCGCCCGCGCCATGTTGCGATCAAAGCGTGCTTCAACCGCGCTCATGGCGGCAGGGTTGTGCTCGATCCCGCCCGCCCATGTATCGATGCACGTCATCTCAAAGCCGCCGGCAGACGCACAGCCCTCGGCCATGAACACCGCTGATTGTCCCTCGAACGTACCGACCTCGAGAAAGCGCCGCGGCTTCATGTCCGCAACGATATTGCGCCACACTGGCGCGTTGATCGCGAACCAGTCGTTGGTGAACTCGTAGCCGTCAGTCACGCGGACGCTCCTCTCAGCGTTGCCTAGCGCCAAACAAAAACGGCCGCCAGCTTTCGCCAGCGACCGTCTTCAACTCAATTCGAGCCGCTTACGAAGCGGCCGGACGATCCGAGACCTGGCGCGGCGCAGCGGCCGCACGTGCAGCAGCAGCCTTCATCGGTTTGCCCGAACGCGCTTCGCCCAGACGCTCAATCAGCGCCGCGTACTCATCCCACAGACGTTGCGGGAGGCGGTCGCCGAACTTTTCGTAGTGCGCAGGGATGAGGTCGGCCTCTTCGCCCCAGACATCGAGATCGACGTTGGTGAGCGTGTGCATCGCTTCATCGCTGATCGTAAGCCCGCTGACATCGATCGCGCCCTTCGCCGGCACGAGACCGATTGCGGTTTCACGCGCTTCCGCCGTGCCATCGAGGCGATCGCTCACCCACTTCAGCACGCGGCTGTTGTCGCCGAAGCCTGGCCAGATGAACTTGCCGTCTTGGTCTTTGCGGAACCAGTTGACGAAGAAGATCTTCGGCAGCTGCGCGCCTTGGCGCTCGCCGACCTTCAGCCAGTGCGAGAAG
>JAPLOL010000162.1 GCA_026400735.1 Alphaproteobacteria bacterium
CAGCACGACGCCGTCCGTCAACCGCGCCGCTTCGCGCGCGACGTGGCTTTTGCCGGAGCCCAGCATGCCTAGGAAGACGAGTCGAAATGGCATCACGCGCCTTCTAGCACGCCGCGCCGCACGGCGCGCACTGTGATGCGGTCGCGTTCGCCGGAGCGGCGCTCGCAGAGCAGCTTCGCGATCTGGCGGTCGTCAAAGAAGATGTGGCCCTTGAGGGAGTCGAGCAGCGCTTTCGCTAGATTGTCGAGATCGAGGCGTGGGGTCTCGCCGACAAATTCCATGATCAGCTCGACTTCGAAGTCGCCGCCTTTGGGGCGGATGGGGAATTCCTTGCGGAAGAACTCGTAAACGAGCGGCTTGTAATAGCGGGCCTGCGTGGTGATGCCGTCGATGGCGATTTCAGCGCCGCCGGTGATCTCGCGGGCGCGGACTTTGCCTCGCCCCGACCATTCCGACGCCATGTCACACACCTTCCGGCTTGATCGCCTCAATCGGCGCCCATATCCCCTGCGGCAGTAGATTCAGCAAGCGAGAGCCCGATGTCCACCCGCACCGAAACCGATACGTTTGGACCCATTCAAGTCGAGAGCGACAAGTATTGGGGCGCGCAGGCCCAACGCTCGCTGCAGAACTTCAAGATCGGCGAAGAGAAGATGCCGGCGCCGATCGTGCGCGCGCTTGGGATCGTCAAGCGCGCCGCAGCTGAAGCCAACATGGAACTGGGGCAGCTGAAGCCTGAGGTTGGCGAGACGGTTGTGAAGGCGGCGCAGGAAGTCATCGAGGGCAAGCTCAACGCTCACTTCCCGCTGGCGGTTTGGCAGACGGGGTCGGGCACGCAATCGAACATGAACGCCAACGAAGTGATCTCCAACCGCGCCATCGAGATGTTGGGCGGCGAGATGGGTTCGAAGAAGCCGGTCCACCCGAACGATCACGTCAACATGAGCCAAAGCTCGAACGATACATTCCCGACGGCAATGCACATTGCCTGCGCCGAAGAAATCGAGCACCGGCTCATCCCTGCTCTCTCGAAGCTGCGCAACGCGCTGAACGACAAAGCCCAGGCGTGGAAGGAGATCATCAAGATCGGCCGCACACACACACAGGACGCGACGCCGATCACGCTGGGTCAGGAATTTTCCGGCTACGCGACGCAGGTGGAGAACGGCATCGCGCGGATTCAGCAGAGCATGCCGATGCTAATGCAGCTGGCTCAGGGTGGTACGGCGGTTGGCACCGGCTTGAACGCGCCCGTAGGGTTTGCGGAGAAGGTCGCCGACAAGATCGCCGCGATCACGCAGATGAAGTTCACCAGCGCGCCGAACAAGTTCGAAGCGCTAGCGGCGCACGACGCAATGGTGTTTTCGCACGGCGCGATCAACACGGTGGCGGCTTCGCTGTTCAAGATCGCGAATGACATCCGCTTTCTGGGCTCGGGGCCGCGTTCGGGGCTTGGCGAGCTAATGTTGCCAGAGAACGAGCCAGGCTCCTCGATCATGCAAGGCAAGGTGAACCCAACGCAGTGCGAGGCGCTGACGCAGGTCTGCGCGCAAGTATTCGGCAATCAGGCTGCAATCACCTTCGCCGGCGCGAGTGGGCACTTCGAGCTCAACGTGTTCAACCCGGTTATGGCGTATAACTTCCTGCAAAGCGTGCGCTTGATGGCCGACGCGGCGGTCAGCTTTACGGACAATTGCGTCGTCGGCATCGAGCCGCGCTTGGACAACATCGCCAAGGGTCTCGGAAACTCGCTCATGCTGGTAACGGCGCTGGCGCCGAAGTACGGCTACGACCGCGCCGCAAAGATCGCGAAGACCGCACACAAGAACGGCACGACACTGCGCGAAGAAGCGATCAAGGACGGCATCACCGCGGAAGACTTCGACTCAATCGTGCGGCCCGAGAAGATGATCAGCCCAGGCTAAGACGATGCAGGTCCCGACGCACGAGTTTGAAGGCTTTGTGCACTCCGTCGAGCTTCTGCGCGACAAGGAGGGTTGGGACGCGAACCGCTACCCCTTCTCGCTTCCGCTGGCGCGTGGCTGGGACCGGTTGTTCTTTCATCCGCGCGTGACGTTTTTCGTCGGCGAGAACGGTAGCGGGAAATCTACACTCATCGAGGCTTTGGCTGTCGCATCCGGCTTCAACGCCGAAGGCGGCAGCCGGAACTTCAATTTCTCGACCCATGCCTCGCACTCGTCCCTGCATGAGTTTTGCCGCATCGCTCGCTCACCGCGCCGGCGCAAGGACGGCTATTTCCTGCGTGCTGAGAGCTATTTCAACGTAGCGTCTGAAATCGAGCGGCTCGACGAGGAACCGGGTGGCCCCAAGGTGATCGACTCCCACGGCGGTCGCTCGCTCCACGAGATGAGCCATGGGCAGTCTTTCATGGCGTTGCTTGACAGTCGTTTCAGAGGCGACGGCCTCTACATACTTGACGAACCGGAAGCGGCGCTCTCGCCGAACCGGCAACTCGGGTTTCTCTCGCGCTTGCACGAATTGGTTGGACAGAAGTCGCAATTCATTATCGCGACGCACTCACCAATCATTCTCGCCTATCCGGACGCTACGATTTACGAACTCTCGAGTTCAGGAATGTTGCCCACTGCCTACGATGACCTAGAGCACGTGCAGGTGACGCGCAATTTTCTCAATCGGACCCAGATGTTCCTCGACACACTGCTTGCCGACGACGAGACAGATAAACGCTAGCGCCGTCGGTTCGAAAAATTCATCCAGACGCGGATAATGAAACATAATTTCCGTTACGTACGATCTGTGATCGCGCTTGTTCCGACACACGCTGACAAAGCTTTCACGCACGCGTGAGGCGAAGATGTCATTACACTTTGCTTACGCGATACTTACATCTCAGTGAGCGTTGCGATCACAGGAACAATAGGCTCCCCGTTATGCGTTGTGCGACGGCCTGTCGCTTGCGTAATCACATGCGAAAACGTTTGCTATCGACCGGTAGCGGCCTACATCGGTGTTCCCATGGCCGAGATCGTGAACCTGAGGCGCGCGCGCAAACAAAAAGCGCGGGCGACGGCGGAAACCGAAGCCGCTGCTAATCGATTAGTTCATGGAAGAACAAAGGCCGAGCGTACCCTGACGAAGGCCAAGAAGGAGGCCGCCGAGCGCAAACTCGACGGACACAAACGTGGCGATGACAATGACTGAAACTAAAGGCGCCCTGCAGAAGCGCTCAATGCGAATTGCCGGACACCGCACCTCATTGGCTCTTGAACAAGAGTTTTGGGGCGCGCTCGAGAAGATTGCACGCGATCGCTCGATGACGCTGCCCGTGCTGATCGCTTCGATCGACGAGCGGCGCGGCAAGAACACCCCCGAGGCTTCGCTTGCCTCAGCGGTGCGTGTGTTCGTGTTGGAGAACCGGCTGAACTGAGCCGGCTATTGATGCGGACGCGCGTAAAGCGCGATGGCGTAATAGCAAGGCGCGACCGTGCAGGCGTACATGTTCACCTGTATATTGAACGCCCCGCTGGTTGACGGAATGACCCTCACATTCGGCTGACTGCTCGTAGAGGTGTCCTCAATGATGAGGCCGCCATTGCCGTCGAACAGTCGAATGTCGAGATCAGAGCAGTCGCGGTCACACACGCCGACAATTTGGTATTCGTAGCCGACGTTCATCTGCGCCGGCAGATCCCAAGTTTGACCAGGCTGCAGCCCACCGCTGAACGGCTGACCGACTTGCTGGAAGCCTTGCTGCGCCAAGTTGGCTTGAGCCTGCTGCAATTGCGCGACGATGATCTGCTGCGGGTTCTGATCGCCTTGCGGTTGCGTGGGCGGTGTTTGCACCGGCGGGACGCTGTATGCTTGCTGTTGTTGGTGTGGCAGCACCGCGCCGATGCCGGCGATCAAAACGATCACCCCAACAACGCCGCCAGCAACCCATGCCCAGACAGGCACGCCCTTTCCGGCAGGCGCTGGCGTGGCCGTTTGCGGCACGCTCCACGCTTGCTGCGGCGGCGGCGCGGCGACAGGCGCCGCTGGCTGCGTTTGCGTTGGGCGCGGCTCGCTCTGCGTTGCGTTCATCACCGCAGTAACGAAACGGCGCCAGCTTGGGTGATCAGCTTCGCCATTCCAATTGGTCAGGTTGGCGGCTTGCACTTCGCCGAAACCGAACGGCGGTTGCGATGCGTCGATCATCACCGGAATGAGCACGCCTTTGTCGCGGCCCATGCGCGCCTCTTCGCGCACCCATTGCGACTTGGTCGAGTGCTCGCTCCACAGCACAATCAGCGCTTTGCACTGCGTGAGCTTCTGCTCGATGTAATCGGCCCACGTGGTGCCGGGCGGGATTTCATTGTCCCAGAAAACATCGAGGCCCGCGGCCGTGAGGCCCTTGGCGACTTGATCGGCGCGCGCGGTATCTTCGCGCGCGTAAGACAAAAATACGTCAGCCATGTCCCCTCCTCGCGGGCATGCTTTCTAGCAGGCGCTGGTGCGGCCTTTCAAACGCAAGTCACGGCGCTTTCGGATCTGGACCGTACTGATTAGGCGCGGGCTGACCGGGAATGAACACAAGTACCAACGCAGCGAGTCCGCCAATGTAGGGAACGCAGACCAGCGCAGCGAGCCAGCCGCTTTGCCCAAAATCGTGCGCCCTGCGCGCTGCGCCAGAGACCGTCGGTGCGATCAGCGCAAGACCGGCCAGTATCGTCACAAACGGCGCGGCGTACGGATTTCCGCCGCTGAGCACGATGTCGATGATGCTGGTCACAACACCTACGACAATACAAAACAATACGAACCAACCGTACTCGGCGCGCCGCGCGCGCCCTTTGCCGTCCACATAGAGTCGCAGGCATTTCTGGATGTAGCCAATCGGCGAAAGCGACTCGCCGCCGCCGGCCGCAGAAGCGCCACTCGTCCATGCTTGTTGATGCGGCGGCGGCGGTGTTTGCCATCCGCCACTACTCTGATTTGACTGTGGCTGTTGCCAGCCTCCCGCTGGCGGTTGTGGTTGCGGCGTCACGTGCGGAGCCGCGGCGGCTTGAGGCTGCGCGCCACCGGGACGCGCTTTCGCAAGCACAGCGTTCACAAAGCGCGCCCATTGCGGATGATTGTAGTCACCGCCCCAACTTGAAAGGTCGGCGGCTTGCACATCGCCAAAACCAAATGGCGGCTCGGACGCGTCAAGCTTCGCAGGAATGAGTTTGGTGCGCCCCATGCGCGCCTCTTCGCGCACCCATTGCGACTTGGTCGAATGCTCGCTCCACAGCACAACCGCGACGCTGCACTGATTGAGTTTGGTTTCGATGTAGTCAGCCCACGTCTGACCTGGCGGAATTTCGTTGTCCCAGAACGCGGTTAGTCCGGCCGCTTCGAGACCGCGAGCGATGCGCTCAGCTTGCGCGCCATCTTCGCGCGCATACGAAATGAATACATCGGTCATAAGCGCCCCGCTGAATTGAGTCTTGCGAGGCTAGCAATCGTCGCGATCAAGCGCGATGAACTTCGTCGCGAAAGGCGTTAAGAACCGAAGCTAGGAACAACCGTCGCGTCAGGTTCCGGAAGCGAAACAGTCCAGTTGGATTTCGCGGTGCTGGATTGCGCGGGCTCAAGCGCCGTGAACGCCATAACCGTCAAGGCAAGCACAAGCACGAGGGCAACCATCCCCGCGAATGCACCAATGCGGTATTCGTTATTGAACACCTTCGCCTCCTTAACTGCTGAGACAACAGAATGAGTGGGGCGAAGTTCCATTGCAGCGCTGGGCAGCGGTCGCAGGGCGCCAATTCTGCTTCGGATGGCCGCAGGAGACGGGTGCGGCGAGACGCGGCGGGAGGTCAATCAGCTCTGCGCAACGGCGCGGCTGAAACGGGGTACCGAATAGCTCTCGAAAGCTGTGGTTCTGGGCACTATGTTCCCGGTTCGTGCTAGAATGGCGCGGTGACGGACGAATCGATGAGCGACGAAGGGCAAATGCTGCCGATTTCGATGCGCGCGGCTGCGGCTGCGCCGTATCTGGCGTCGCTCAACTCGGGCCAACGCGCGGCAGTGGAAGCGCTTGATGGGCCGGTGCTGGTTCTCGCCGGTGCGGGTACAGGCAAGACGCGCGTGCTGACGACGCGGCTCGCGCATTTGCTGACAACTGGACGCGCGAAGCCGTGGTCGGTGCTCGCAGTTACGTTCACGAACAAAGCGGCGCGCGAGATGCGCGAGCGGGTTGAGAAATTGCTCGGGCCCGGCGGCGGCGGTTTGCCGTGGCTCGGCACGTTCCACTCGATCAGCGCGCGGATGCTGCGCACGCATGCGGAGCTTGTCGGGCTCAAGAACAATTTTTCGATCCTGGATACGGACGATCAAGTTCGCCTGCTGAAGCAGATCATCGACGCCGAAGGCATCGATGAGAAACGTTGGCCCGGGCGGCAGCTCGCGAACGTCATCGATGGTTGGAAGAACCGCGCGCTGACGCCGGACAAAGTGCCGAAGAACGAAGGCTTCTCGTTTGCCGATGGCGGCGGCGTGAAGCTCTACGCGATCTACCAGGCGCGGCTGCGGATTTTGAACGCGTGCGATTTCGGCGATCTGCTGATGCACATGATCGATATCTTTCAGCGCCACCCGGACGTGCTGGAGAGCTATCACAAGAAACTCAGCCACCTGATGGTGGACGAGTATCAGGATACGAACGTCGCGCAGTATCTGTGGCTGCGCTTGCTGGCGCAGGCGCGGAAGAACTTGTGCGTGGTCGGCGATGACGACCAATCCATCTATGGTTGGCGCGGCGCCGAGGTCGATAACATCCTGCGCTTCGAACATGATTTTCCAGGCGCGCAGGTTGTGCGGCTTGAGCAGAACTATCGCTCGACCGGTCACATTCTGGCGGCCGCCTCGCATCTGATCGCGAACAACCGCGGCCGCCTGGGTAAAACGCTGTTCACTGACGATGAGCCTGGCAATCGCGTGAAGGTGCGCGGCGTCTGGGATGGCGAAGGCGAAGCGCGACTGATTGCGGACGACATCGAAGGCTGGCGGCAAAGCAATCGCTCTTACGCCGAAGTCGCGGTGCTGGTGCGCGCGGCGTGGCAGATGCGGGCGTTTGAAGAACGCTTCCTGATGCTGCGCATTCCATACAAGGTCATCGGCGGCCCGCGCTTCTTCGAACGCGCCGAAGTCCGCGATGTGCACGCGTATCTGCGGCTGATCCGCTCTGAGGACGACGATCTGGCGTTTGAGCGCATCGTCAATCAGCCCAAGCGCGGCGTTGGCGAAGGCACGGTGCAAAAGCTGCATGCGTACGCCGGTAAGCCGCCGGTGCGGTTCGTGACTGATAATGGGCCCCTCTTCGATTCCGACACAGGCGAAGTGGTGACAGAGCAGCCCGTAGCGCCAGGCGGCGCGACGCGCTTCCGCACCTTGATCGGCGCGGCGCGCGAGATGGTGCTGACGGACGATCTGCCGTTGAAGGCGCGCACTGCGCTGCGCTCTTTCTTGAACGATCTCGATCGCTGGCGCGAGCAATCGCGGGTGATGTCGCATGTTGAGCTGGCCGAGATCGTGCTCGACGAGAGCGGTTACACAGAAATGCTGCGCCGGGACAAATCTCCCCAAGCGCAGACACGACTCGAGAACTTGAAAGAACTGGTCCAGTCGATGGGCCAGTACGACACGCTTGAGGCGTACCTCGAACACGTGTCGCTGGTGCTGGATATCGAAAGCGAGAGCGACACTGAGAACGTGCAGCTTTCGACATTGCATGCCGCCAAAGGCCTGGAATTTCCGCTCGTGTTTCTGCCGGGCTGGGAGGAAGAAGTATTTCCCTCGAAGCGCTCGATTGATGAGAGCGGCGAGAAGGGTTTGGAAGAAGAGCGCCGGCTTGCCTATGTCGGCATTACGCGGGCACGCGAAAGCGCGCGCATTTCGTTCGTTGCCAATCGCCAGATTTATGGACGTTGGCAGACCGTGCTCCCCTCGCGCTTCATTGATGAACTGCCGAGCGCGAACGTCGATGCTGTGAGCGAGACCGGATACGGCACGCAGCCTCCGGGCGTACGCGACATGGCGGTCGAGCCGTTTACGTCGAGCTACCAATCGCCTGGCTGGCGGCGCGCGCAGGAGCGCGGCGTATTCCAAAGCAAGCCACCGATGATCGATGGCGAAGCGCGGCTCGTGGCGCGCTCAAGCGGCGATGATTCCGCTTACAAGCGCGGCGATCGCATCTTTCACCAGAAGTTCGGCTACGGCCGCATCAGCGGCGTCGAAGGCAACAAGCTCACCGTGCAGTTCGAGAAAGCCGGCGAAAAGCGCGTGATCGATAGCTTTGTCATCCCCGCCAGCGCCGCCTAACCGATAGCATAAATCGCACAGACTTCGGCGGACAACTCGATGACAGGCGCGTCGGATGGCAGTTGCATACGGGCGATGTCCTCTGCGCTCAGCCGGAGTGTGCGGCCGCCGACCGCTATTTCAATCCGCTCCGCGCCGACGGTTGTGATTGGGCTCACGGCTTCGAAATCCTGGCGAACCAAACGCGTGCCGGTGACGGCAACCGGCCGCCCAATGCACGGCCCCTGCCCCTCTTGCAAAATCAGCATCCGGCCGAGTGGCGATCCGCTTGCGTCCGCGGCAATGCGGGCGCGCGCCGCAGCGTCCTGAACCGCGGCGCGATACGCCTGCAATCTCGCCGGCGCGGTTGCGGTCAACCGATATTGCAGATCGCCGACACCTTCTGGTCCGACCGCAAGAGCAGCCGCCCGGGCGTCAAGCGCGCGACGCACGTCGCTGAGACGCACATCGAGCGTTACGGTCGCTGAGTAATTATCGATTTGATCCGTTCGCTCGCTTGAAACACGCTCGCCCTCACCGTTTCTGTACTCGCGATAGATCGCATTCACTTGGGCATTGGAAGTGATCCGTGTTGTGTCGCCGCCACGCGTCCGGATCGCCGCTACGGCCAGGCGCGCGCGATCGGACGCAGAAAACAGAGCGGCGCGCGCATCGCCCGCGACACCGGTGAATGTGACACTGAAGGACGCTTCGTCAGCTGGCGCCGAAACCTGAGCGCGCCCCTGCGCCTCAACGACGGCGCGATCAACCCAATACGGGTGGTCGAATATGTCCTGCGCGGCAGCCGGACTGGCAGCGCAAATGCAAACGGCAGCGGCAAAAAGTGCTCTGATCATCTCAACCCTCCCTAGAGACGTCGAGAAGGCTAACCGCGCTCGCGCCGCGGGCGGCTCACGATCCGGTGTGCTCACCAAAGTGTGTGAACTGATGACAAGCGCCGCCCAACTGCGTAAGCGCTCGCCCCATGCTTTTGCTTACGGCCATTGGCACCTTTGCTCAGATTCGCGCGGCGGCGGATGAGTTGGATCGGCATGATCCCTCGCCTGCCGACGCGGTGAGCTGGTTTGAAGAAAAGCCGGGTCGGTTTCGGATCGAGATTTACGCACCAACAAAGCAGGACGCGTTGTCTGCTGAGGCGATCGTGGGGGCGGCGGCGCCGGAGCTTCATCTGAAGCAGAAGAAGGTGAAGACGGCCGATTGGGTGGCGATGTCGCTCGAGGGGCTGCCGGCGGTGCGTGCCGGGCGCTTCGTAGTCGCCGGCGCGCATGCGCTGATGGGCGAAAATAACGGCCGCACCAAAATTTGGATCGAAGCGAGCGAAGCCTTCGGCACCGGCCATCACGGCACGACGTGGGGTTGCCTTATGGCGCTGGAGGGCATTCTGCGCGAGCGACGGGTCACACGCGTGCTCGACGTCGGGGCCGGCTCGGGCGTGCTCGCGATCGCGGCGGCGAAACAAGGCGCTGATGCATTGGCGATCGAGATCGACCATCGCGCAGCGGCAATCGCCGAGATCAATACACATCAAAACAAAGTTGCGCCGCGCGTGCAGGTGATTGCGGGCGATGGCGCGCGCTACATTGCCGGCAAACAGTTCGATCTGGTGTTCGCGAACATTCTGATGCGGCCGCTGATCCGGCTCGCGCCGAAGCTCGTGCGCGTGCTTGAGCCTGGCGGGACGCTGATCTTGTCAGGGCTGCTGCGCACGCAAGCTCCGCTGGTGCGCGAGGCTTACGCCAATCGCGGACTCATTCTGGAAAAGCAGATTCCCAAAGAAGCCTGGATGACGCTGGTCTGGCGTAAGCCTTAGCGCGTGTAGACGTTGACCGCGTAGCGGCAGCGCGGCGCGTCGCAATCGATCATGCCGACTTCAATCGTGTGCTGACCGAACATCTCGGCGCGTAGGTCCACGACCGGATGGTCGTTGCCGCGAACATCCTGCGCGATGATCTCGCCGCGCGGATTGAGCACGCGGATATCGAGGTCGTTGCAGCTTTCATCGCAGACGCCGACGATGCGGATCTCCTGCCCGGCCCGAAGCGTCAGAGGTAGCTGCGCGGCGCGGGAGCTGGAGAGTGTGCCGGCCAGCGGGCCGACGGCGTGGGCGAAGCCGCGCTCGGCATTGTTGGGTTCTTGGTTGTCGAGTTGTTGGGTCAGGTAGTCGCGCAGGTCCTGGCCTGACGCGGTGGGGCTTGCCACCAGCGCTAGGGCGATCAGGGCCGCCGCCGCCTTTTGAACCCAATGACCCATGTTTCTCCGCGCCTGGAGCCGGTTTTCCGACCGCCGCCCCTTAAACTCTTAGCGCAAGGGCTTAAACTCCCGGCTCTGAACCTGCCCTGAACCAGGGCCTCAAAGGACGCAAGACGTGTTCCAGACCTATGACGATCCGGGCGGCCCCACCCTTGGCCGTAAGCACCTGCCCCGCTTGAGAAAAGCGCTGAAAGCCGCCGGCTTGGATGGCTTCATCGTGCCGCACGAGGATGAGTGGCAGAATGAATATGTGCCCCCGGCATACGATCGTTTGGCCTGGACGACCGGTTTTACGGGCTCGGCTGGCGCGGCCGTTGTGATGGCCGATGAGGCCGCCGTGTTCACCGACGGGCGCTACACGCTGCAGGTCCGGGCGCAGGTCGATGGCGATCTCTTCGCCTATCGCGATCTGGTCGATGGCGGGGTGCCGGCTTTCCTGCGTGAGCGCGGCAGGCAGGGTCAGCGCATCGGCTATGACCCGAAACTGCACAGCCCGGACAGCCTCGACCGTCTGCGCAGCGCCGCCGATGGCGCGGGCGTGACGTTGGTGCCGCTGGATCGCAACCCGATCGATGAGATTTGGGATGACCGGCCCGCGATCCCGATGGCGAAGGTTGTGCCGCAGCAAGAGACGTACACGGGCGAGAACGCTTCATCGAAGCGGCACCGCTTGGGCGACGGGCTTGGTCTAGACGGCGCGGACGCCGTCGTCATCACCTCGCCTGCTTCGATTGCGTGGCTGTTCAACGTGCGTGGCGGCGACGTCGCGCGCACGCCGCTGCCGCTTGGCGAAGCGGTGCTGCACAAGGATGGCACCGCGGACCTGTTCTTGGCGGACGAAAAGGTTTCGGCAGAGCTGCGTCAATGGCTCGGCAATGAAGTCGCGATCAAGCCGAGCGAAGAGCTGCAACCGACGCTGCGTGCGCTCGGCGGCAAGAAAATCAAGCTCGATCCATCGACGGCGAGTGCTTGGTACTTCGAAGAACTGAAGAAGGCCGGCGCTGAGATCGTGCGCGGGCAAGATCCGGTGGTGCTGCCGCGCGCGTGCAAGAACGCCAAAGAGATCGAAGGCTCGCACAAGGCGCACCAACGCGATGGCGCGCCGGTGTCGCGCTTCCTGCATTGGCTGGCGACCGAAGGGCAAAGCGGCAAAGTGCAAGAGATCGAAGCGTGCCAGAAGCTGGAGCAATTCCGCGCTGATACTGGCGCGCTGAAGGATCTGTCGTTCGACTCGATCTCAGGCGCTGGCCCGAATGGCGCCATCGTCCACTATCGCGTGACAAAGAAAACCAACCGCAAACTCGCGCGCGGCTCCCTCTTCCTGATCGATAGCGGCGCGCAATATCTCGACGGCACGACTGACATCACACGCACCGTCGCCATTGGCCGCGCGTCGAAGGAAATGAAGGATCGCTTCACGCGCGTTCTGAAAGGTCACATCGCGCTCTCGCGCGTGCGCTTCCCGAAGGGCACGACCGGCCACCAGCTCGATGCGCTCGCTCGGATGAGCCTGTGGGAAGCTGGCCTCGATTATGATCACGGCACTGGTCACGGCGTCGGCGTTTATCTCGGCGTGCACGAAGGCCCACACCGGATCGCGAAGTTCGTGAACACGCAGCCGCTTGAGCCTGGCATGATCGTTTCGAACGAGCCGGGCTATTACAAAACCGGCGCCTACGGCATTCGCATCGAGAACCTGCAGGTGGTGACGCCGGCTGCCGACGTCGAAGGCGGCGAGCGGCCGATGCTTGGCTTCGAGACGCTTACGCTGGCGCCTATCGCGCGCGATCTCATCGTCAAGTCTCTGCTGACGAAGGAAGAGATCGCGTGGGTCAATAGCTACCACGCGCGCGTGTGGGAGAAGATCGGCCCGCAACTCGATGGTGACGCCAAGACATGGCTGGAAGGCGCGACGAAGCCGCTCTAGGCTTTCCCCTCTTTTGAGGGGATGAGCCATGGACCGCGACGACATTCCGCAGATCGATCAAGTAGCGCAGCCGACGCGGCGCGGTTTGTGGGCTGGCGCCGCGGCGTTAGCGCCATTGCTTGCTGTCACAGATGCCGACGCGGCGACACCCAATCGCGGCGCCCTGCGTCGCATCGTCGATCAGCAGAAGGAAGAGAACGTCGCGCTGCTGCAGGATTGGATTCGCAATCCGACGATCGCAGCTGAGCGGCTAAACGTTCCTGAAGGCGCCGACTACATGGCGCGGCTCGCGCGCGAAGCTGGCTTTCAAACGGCGGACATTATTTCGACCGATGGTTCGCCCGGCGTGTGGGCCACACTTGATGTCGGCGCGCCGAAAACGCTCGCCGTCTATTTCATGTACGACGTGAAGCAGTTCAATCCGGCGGAATGGTCCTCGCCGCCGTTGGAAGCGCGCTTGGTCAACAACGAGATGGGCCGCATTGTCGTCGGCCGCGGCGCGGTGAACCAGAAAGGTCCGGAAATCGCATTCCTCGGCGCTTTGCGTGCGTTGCACGCGGCCGGGCGCCAGCCGCCGGTCAACGTCGTGCTGATCTGCGAGGGCGAAGAAGAGATCGGCAGTCCGCACTTCCATCAGATAGCGCAGCACGCCAACGTGCTGCCGCGCCTGCAAAGCACGCTCGGCGTGTTCATCCCGAGCGCGTGGCAAGATCCGACGACGGGCGGCGTCAACGTCAATCTCGGCGCCAAGGGCGTGATTGAGTGCGAATTGGTCGCCAGTGGCGAGAGCTGGGGCCGCGGGCCAACGCGCGACATCCACTCCAGCACCAAAGCAATGATCGATGCGCCGTTGTGGCGCCTTGTTCGCGCGCTCGACACACTTACGAGCGAAGACGGCAACACGCCGGCAATTGATGGCTGGTTCGAGAACGTGCGCCCACTCACGGCGCGCGAACGCGAACTCATCCAGCAAGGCGCGCGCAACACCAGCGAGGCCGACTACAAGCAACGCAACGGCGTCTCGCACTTCATCGACGATCTGCCGTGGGCGCAGGCATTGGAACGCCTCGCCTCGCAGCCAACGGTCAACATTGAAGGCTTGGTCGGCGGCTACACCGGCCCTGGCGGCATGACGATCCTTCCCCACCGCGGCGTCGCTAAAATCGACATGCGCTTGGTGCCCAACCAAACGCGTGCCGAGTGCGAAGCAAAGCTACGCGCGCACTTGGACGCGCGTGGGTTCAACGACGTGCAAGTCAACGTCAGCGGCGGCTATGATCCGACCGAGACGGCCGAAGACAGCGCCATCGTGCAAGCCCAGCTCGTCGCGTATCGCCTGGGCGGCGCCCGCACGGCGCTCAACCCACGCCTCGCCGGTTCATGGCCGGGCGCAGTGTTCACTGCAGCGCCGGTCAGCATCCCTGCCGGCCAGTTCGGGTTGGGACACGGCAACGGCGCGCACGCGCCGAACGAATACTTCCTGATCGACAGCAACAATCCGCGGGTGCAGGGTTTGAGCGGCGCGGTGATGGGCTTCATCGACATCATGTACGAGCTCGCGCGCTAGCGGGAGGCGCTTATGTTCGTTGGCCACTACGCGGCCGCCATGGCGGCGAAAGCGATCGAGCCGAAGGCGCCGATGTGGACGCTCGCCGCGGCTTCGCAGCTTGTCGATATCGGCTGGTCAGCGTTCATTATCACCGGCGTTGAGCACGCGAGTGTCGATCCAACGCTCCCTGGCTCCACATTGGTGCTGGACTACATGCCATGGACGCATTCGCTACCAGGCGTATTCGCATGGAGCGTCGGGGCTGCTCTGCTGGTGATGCTGTTGCTGCGCTTGCCGATCTGGGCGAGCGCGGTCGTGGGGCTCACAGTGTTTTCGCACTGGCTGCTCGATCTCCTCGTCCATCGGCCCGATCTCGCACTTTGGCCGGGCGGCGAGCGCGTCGGCTTCGCGCTTTGGAATTATCCGGTGCTTGAGCAAGCGGTGGAGATGGGTCTCATCGCGGTGTGCGGCGCCATTTGGATCGCGAGCCGCAAGACGTTGGGGCGCTCCGCATGGCCCGCGATCGCGCTCATTGGCTTCTTGGTGACGTTGCAAATAGTGGCGATGCTGTCACCGCAACCTGAAGGCCCGCTTGGCGCCCAAAGCGGCGCGACCATCCTTGCGATCTATCTCGTCGTCGTCATCGCGGCGGCGTTCACCGATTTGCGCAGCAGAGCGCGAGGAGCAACATCATGAGCAGCATCGAACCAGTCAAAGCGCTTTATGCTGCCTTCGCGAAGGGCGATATGCCCGCCGCGCTCGCTACCATGTCGGCAGACATCGTTTGGAACGAGGCGGAGAATTATCCGTACGCCGATCGCAATCCCTATGTCGGGCCAGAGGCGATCCTGATGGGCGTGTTCGCGCGCATTGGCGGCGACTGGGATGGCTTCGCAGCTATTTCGGACGAACTCATAGATGGCGGAGACACCATCGTCTCACTCGGCCATTACAGCGGCGCGAGCAAAGCCACCGGCAAGAAAATGCGCGCGCAGTTCGCGCATGTCTTCCGTGTGAAGAACGGCAAGATCACCGGCTTTCAACAATATGCGGACACGCTCGGCACTGCGGTCGCGCTCGGTCGCTAGCTGCTGAGCGCGATCCAAGCGTCTTCGTCGATGACTTTGACGCCGTGCTTTTCGGCTTCCGCGAGTTTTGATCCAGCGCCAGGGCCGGCGACGAGCAAATCGGTCTTCTTCGACACGCTGCCGGAGACCTTGGCGCCAAGCGAAATGGCGCGCGCTTTGGCTTCGTCGCGGGTCATCTTTTCGAGCGTGCCTGTGAAGACGATGGTGAGGCCGGATACTTTGCTTGAAGTTGCCGCGCGCGGCTGATCCTTTGGCGTCACTTCTTTCAGTAAGCGCTTCAGCGCGTCCGTGTTGTGCTTCTCGGCAAAGAAATCGACGAGGTGATCGGCAGCGACCGGACCAATGCCGTCGATTCGGCCGAGTTCGACGTAGTCGTCACCGGGCGCGTGCTTGGCGGCGGCTTTGATGGCGGCGATCGCCTCGGATAGCGAGCCGAATGCATCGATCAAACCTTGCCACGCTTTCAAAGTAACGCCTTTGACCTTCGGCGCCTCGCCATCCGCGAAGAGATCACCGGTTGGCGCCTTCAGTTCAGATGCTGCCGCGATCAGAGCGGCAAGCGCACCGCCGCCAACACCGGGAACCCGCTCAAGCGCTTCGTAGGCTTCGCCTGGTCGCGCTTTCACGGCGGCCTTCGCCGCTTCTTCAAACGCAACCCAGCTTTCGAAGCGGCGCGCTATCACGCCTGCAGTGGTTTCACCAATGTCGCGGATGCCGAGGCCGTGGAGGAAGCGTCCGAACTCAGGTTCGCGGCGCGCGTCGATGCTGGCGAGCAGGCTGGTAACGCTCTTCTCGCCATAGCCTTCGCGCGCCATCAGTTCATCGCGATGATCGGCAAGGCGGAAGATGTCCGCTGGTTCTCTGACCCAGCCGAGCTCGTAGAATTCCTCGATCTGCTTTGAGCCGAGGCCGTCGATGTCCATCGCGCGGCGGGCAACGAAGTGGATGAGACGTTCAACCGCTTGCGCGGGACAATTGAGCCCGCCCGTGCAGCGAGCTATGACGCCCTCCTCGCCGGGTTCCAATTCACGCGCGACGTGGCTGTCGCAAACTGGGCAGCGTTCAGGAAACTGATACTTGCGCAGCCCCTTCGGACGCTTCTCCAGCAGCACGTCGACGATCTGCGGAATCACGTCGCCGGCGCGCTGCACGACAACAGTGTCTCCGACGCGCAGATCCTTGCCGCCACGGATCGGCCCGCCGTCAGCTCCGACGCCGCGGATGTAGTCAGCGTTGTGAAGCGTCACGTTGGTGACGGTGACGCCGCCGACGAAGACGGGCTTCAGGCGACCAACCGGCGTGAGCGCGCCGGTGCGGCCGACTTGGATGTCGATGCCGTCCAGCGTCGTCGTTTGTTGCTCAGCGGCAAACTTGTGTGCGATCGCCCAGCGCGGGCTGCGCGACACGAAGCCTAGGCGTTGTTGCAGCGACAGCGGATCGACTTTGTAGACAACGCCATCGATCTCGTAGGCGAGCTTCTCGCGTCCAGCCAAGATACCGTTGTAGATCGCCAGGAGCTCTTCAGCGTTCTTGGCGCGCTTGATGCCCGCCAACGGAAAGCCGAGTTTCTCCAAGCGCTGCACGCTTTCGAACTGCGTCGCCGCCAGAGGCTCACTTAACTCGCCCCAGCCATGCGCGAAGAAGCGCAGTGGGCGGGACGCAGTGATCTTCGCATCGAGCTGGCGCAGCGCGCCGGCGGCGCTATTGCGCGGATTGACATAGGTCTGCTTGCCCGCCGCTTCGAGCCCGGCGTTCATTTTCGCGAACGCCGCCTTCTCCATGTAAACTTCGCCGCGCACTTCGAGCACGGCGGGCGCGCCTTTGATCGCGTGCGGGATGTCGGCGATGGTGCGCAGGTTCGCGGTGACATCCTCACCTTCGCGGCCATCGCCACGCGTGGCGCCTTGCACGAACTTGCCGTTCTCGTAGCGCAGCGACGCGGAAAGACCGTCGATCTTCGGCTCAGCCGTAATGATCGGTGGCGTGTCGAGATTGAGGAAGCGCTGCACCTTGGCGACGAACGCATGCGCGTCTTCCGCATCGAACGCGTTGTCGAGCGACAGCATCGGCACGGCGTGACGGACCTTGCCGAACCTCTCTGCGGGCGCAGCGCCGACATTGGTCGATGGGCTGTCTTCGCGCACCAACGTCGGAAAGCGCACTTCGATAGCGGCGTTACGCTTGCGAAGCCTGTCGTATTCGGCGTCCGTGAGCTCTGGCGCGTCCTTGGTGTAGTAGAGCTTGTCGTGGCGCGCGATTTCAGCCGCCAGCCGTTCAAGTTCAGCGGCAGCCTCTTTTTCGCTCAGCTTATCGACAGCTTTATCGCTCACGGCCCTCCCCTAAAACGAGGAGGTTAGAGCACCCGGCCGAACGTGCGGCGGAGCCAGCCACGGCGCTCAGCTTCTTCGACGGCGACGGGCGCAACACCCTCTTCGGTCATCAGCGCGTACGTGCGCTGGTACCATTCGCTGCCTGGGAAGTTGTAGCCGAGGATCGAGGCCATACGTTGCGCCTCTTCCGTCATGCCGACGGAGAGGTACGCTTCGACCAAACGGTGCAGAGCTTCCGGCACGTGCGTCGTGCGCTGGAAGTTCTCGTTCTCGATCACATTCCGGAAGCGGTTGATCGCGGCGAGGTGTTGATCGCGCTGCAAATAGAAGCGGCCAATCGCCATCTCTTTGCCGGCGAGCTGGTCATAGACCATGTCCAGCTTCAGTCGCGAGTCACGCGCGTACGGGCTGTCAGGATAGCGGCGGACCACATCGTTCAGTGCAGCAAGCGCGCGCTCGGTCGTGCCTTGGTCGCGGCCCACGTCCATGATGCGCTCGAAGTGGCAGATCGCGATCAGGTAGTACGCGTACGGTGCGCTCTCGTTGCCCGGGTGCAGAGAGATGAAACGCTGCGCGTCCTCGATCGAGTCATCGTAGGCCTGCGCTTGATAGTGCGTGTAAGCTTCCATGAGCATCGCGCGGCGCGCCCACGACGAATACGGGTGCTGACGCTCAACTTCCTCGAAGAAGCGCAACGCCGCAGGATAGCGGCCGCGGTCCAACGCATCGGCGCCGCGATTGTACAACTGCGTAGCGGGCTCTTCGACGTACTGGACGTTTGCGCGGTCGCGAACGCCACCACCGGCACAAGCAGCGGTGCTACCGGCAAGCAGAGCAAGCGCGAGGGCCTTAGACAGCTGGATCTTCCGAGGGGTCATTCTGCCGGGCCTCTTTTAGCTCAGGACCCGCCGCGAAGCGGGCTTTGATCCGCTGATACAGGAACCCAGGCGCGGCGCAAAGCACCTGCGGCTGTGGCGTGTGAGCAGTGGATTAGCGGGCAGCGGCCGCGAGGGCGGGCTGGGCTTCGCGCGCGGTTTCCGGCGCCTCACCGTGCTCCCAGCACCACGCTTCCGGGGTGTCCAAAAGCGCACGCACCAGGCGGGCGTTGAGCGCGTGACCGGGCTGATCCGCCACAAAGCGGCCACAAATCGGCGCGCCGGCGAGCGAGAGGTCGCCCACCGCGTCGAGCATTTTATGACGCACAAATTCGTCGTCGAAGCGAAGTCCTTCCGGGTTCACGACCCGACCGGAGTCCACCACGACGGCATTGGCCATCGAGGCGCCGAGGCCGAGGCCAGCAGCGCGCATCGTTTCGACATCGGCCAGAAAGCCGAAGGTGCGTGCGTCAGCGATCTCGTTCAGGAACGTTTCCGGTGAGAGATGAACGCGGCGGCGTTGCGTTCCGATGGCGGCGTCCGCAAAGCGGATCGTGACGTCCATATCGAGGCCGTCATAGCCTTCAGACGGCAGCAGTGCGGCGCTTTTCGAGCCCATGCGGACCTCGATCGGCTCAAGGATTTTGATCACCCGGCGCGCGGTTTGCTGCTGTTTCAAGCCAGCGTTCAGCAGAACTTGCACGAATTGCGCGGACGAACCGTCGAGGATCGGCACTTCCGGGCCGTCCACCTCAACGATGAGGTTATCGATGCCGAGGCCAGCGCAAGCCGACATCAGATGCTCGATGGTGGCGAGTTCCACGCCAGAGGCGTTGCGGATGGTGGTGCAGTTGCGCGTTTCGGAAACGCTGTCAGCGTGGGCAGCAATGGCATTCGACGACACGCCGCGCACGTCCGAACGGACGAACACGATGCCCGTATCGACTGGCGCCGGGCTAAGCACCATGCGCACATGCGAGCCGGAATGAACACCGACGCCCGCACACATGGCCGGACCTGCTATGGTCTGTTGACGACGCACAGATGCTACCTCTCGTCCCCCAGCAGGACTTTGGGCCCCCCGACCCGACGCTTTTGTATCAAACGAGTTCCCCGCCGGACAAAACACGTTGGGTTACGGTTTGTGACGGTTAACCAGTGTGAATTAAGTAGCTGAAAGAATGACGGAAGCTGGCAAGCCAAAAGGGCCTGACGCAGAGGCGTTGTGGGCGGTAGCGCAAGGGGGCGGACCGGGTGCGGCGTTAGCCGCCAGGCGGGCCGCTGCGCTGTGGGAACAATCAGCGCCGGGCCGAGCGCGCCAAGCGCTAGCGCTGGCGGTCCAGTTGGCGCCGCTCGATCCGGCGCCGCGGCTAGGTTTGGCCCGGCTGGCGGCCGAGGCTGGCGACCTCGCGGCGGCCAAGGCAGAAGCCACCGCCGTACTCACCAGTGATGCTGCACCTGCTGCCAAGGCTCGGGCAGCCTACCTGCTAGGCGACACAGCACGCGCCGAGGGCGCCATGGCGGAAGCGCGAAACGCCTACGCGCAGACGCTGAAGCTGGCCGACGCCGCGCTCAACGTGGATCGCAGCGATCCTCACGCGGCCCGCTGGTACGCGCGCGCGCGCGGCCGGCTTGCAGAGATCGACGCGAGTGTTGGTGATTTCGCACGCGCCAAATCTGGCTCGGAAGGCGCGCTAACGATGTTGCGCGCCGCGGCAGCTCAACTTGGCGAAACGCCTGAAATCGCCGCCGACATTGCCGATGCGGAATTGCGCTTAGGCGCACTCGAACTCGACGCAAACCAACCCGCTTCGGCACGCAGGCGTATTCGCGAAGCGATCGGTCGATACGAGGCGCTGAGTGCGACAGAACCAACCGAGCCGCATTGGCGCGCGGTGTTGTCCGACGCGTGGGCGCTTGCGGCTGAAGCGGACTACGCGCGCGGCGATCCCGATGCAGCGCGCGATGCAATGGATAAATCTCTGCAGGTGCGACTGCGGCTGGCGGCGAAAGATCCGCGCGAAAGCTGGGCGCTTGCCGGCACATGGCGGGTGCGCGCGGCACTGCGCGCAGCGCTTGGCGACAATGCCGCCGCATCTGACTCGATGGCCCAAGCGCGCGCGCTGGCCGAACAATTGTGCGCACCCGATCGCCTTGCACAGGAACCCGCCCGCTTCCTGGTGCACACTCTGCTGGATCAAGCAGATCATGCATTGCGCGCGGGCGAACTCCATGTCGCGCGCGAAGCCGCCAATGAGGCGCGCGCGCGCGCTGAACGGTTTGCGTCGATGAAGGACACGACGCCCGCCTGGTTAGCCGACGCCTCGGCATGCTGGGATCGCATGGGCGAGATCGCGCGCATCGCGCGCACACCCTCGCAAGACGCTTTCGCGCGCGCGACCGAGATGCGCCGCATGGCGCGCGATCGCGCACCTGATGATTTGCGACATGCGCGCGGGCTGGCGGCGGCGCTGGTGAAGCAAGGCGATGCAGCGCTGGAAAACAATGAAAACGCGACTGCGCGCGCTGCGTTCAGCGAAAGCGCGATAATCCGCGTAAAGCTTATGGAGAACGCGCCGAATGATCGCGTGGCGGCGCACGCTCTTGCGGTTGCACTCGAACGATTGGGCCTGGCCGCGAAAGCGATGGGCGATCTCGCCGCTGCGCGCGCGGCCTGGGAAGATGAACTCTCGCTCGCTTTCCGCCTTTTCGAGGCAGACGATATCGAGGGCATGCGCTTTTGCGCCATCGTCGAAAGCCATCTTGCCGGCACGGGCGGTCCAGGTGCGGAATCTCATCGGCGCGCCGCGCTGGAGCGCTTCGACGATCTCGCGCGCGGCGGCGCTTTGACCGATCGCGAGGCGGCGTTGCGCAAAAAGCTCTGGGGCGGCTAGGCTCCGCGCAACACTTGGAGAGCGCTATGAGAGCTTTGTGCCTTAGCATTGCAGCGACGCTCGTCTTCGGCGGCTCGGCGGCGGCGCAGACCGAAGATCGGTGCGCCTTCGATCTCGGCGCGATGATGTCGATGGACTTCGCTACGTTCGACAGCACGCTTGATAGCGGCTGGCGTATGGTTGGCGACCGGCCCGGGTGCGAAGCGATCGCTGCTGATCTGCTCGCACAATATCGCACCGACAAGATCGACGAGCAGCGCCGCAGTTTGATGCACCACGAAGCGCAGTTGCGCGCGGCATCCGGGCAAACGGATGCGGCCATCGCCCTGATCGAACAAGTCCGAAGCATGCAGTCGGCGCCTGAGATGATCGCGTACCATGACGCAGAGATTGCGTTTCTGCGCGGCGATCTGCCCGCGCTGAACGCCGCGAGAGACCGACTCCTCGCCGTGCCGGAGCCAGAATACTTTACGCGATCGATCGCGCGCTTCCGCGAGCGCTATCCGGACCAACCACCGCCGGTCTGGCCTCTGAACATCGAAACCGTGAATGGGTTCGTGGCGTGCTTCGGCCGCCCGTACATGGAAGCTTACAACGCGCCGTGCCGCCGGAGCGGGAACTAGCGCGGGTTCATTTGACGACGGAGGAAGGCTGGGATTTCCAGTTCTTCGTCGAGCGAGGGATCGCGCTGAGCGTCGTCTTGCGCGCGGCGCGGCTCGGGATCGGGCGCATCGAGATTGAACTCACGCGGTTCGTCGTCGCGCGACGCGTCCGGCTTCTTCCAGCCGAACATGCTGAAGCCACCGCCGCTGCTTTTCGCAGCAGGTTGCTGCGGCGCTGGGCGGCGATCTTGTTCGATGTCGTCGTTGGCGAAGCTTGGGCGCGGCTCGTCGTACGCCGGTTCGCGCATCGGACGCGGCGGCGGATCGCGCTGGATCTCAGCACGCGGCGGCACAACTGGGCGGCGCGGTGTGGTTTCGGCAGCGCGGCGCGCAGGCTCAACCACGGTGTTCTGCGTGATGATGGCTTCGTCATCGATGCCAGTGGCTACCACCGACACGCGGATCCGACCCTCAAGCGTTTCGTCGAACGTTGAGCCCAAAATGATATTGGCATTGGCGTCGACTTCGGCGCGGATCTCGTTCGCGGCTTGGTCAACTTCGTACAACGTCATGTCGAAGCCGCCGGTGATGTTGATCAGCACCCCCTTGGCGCCGCGCATCGACACTATGTCCAAGAGCGGATTCGCCATGGCGCCGTGCGCCGCGTCGAGCGCGCGGTTTGGGCCTTGGGCTTCGCCCGTGCCCATCATCGCGGTGCCCATCTCGGCCATCACGGTGCGAACGTCAGCGAAGTCGAGATTGATCAGGCCAGGCATCACCATGAGATCGGTGACGCCGCGGACGCCCGAGTAAAGCACCTGGTCCGCCAGCTGGAACGCCTCGGCGAACGTCGTGCGCTCGTTGGCGACGCGGAATAGGTTCTGGTTCGGAATGACGATCAGCGTGTCGACATGCTTGCGCAGTTCCTGCACGCCGGCTTCCGCGAGCTGCATGCGGCGCTGACCTTCGAAGTGGAATGGCTTAGTGACGACCGCGATCGTCAGGATACCGCGCTCACGCGCCGTGCGCGCGATAACAGGCGCTGCGCCCGTGCCCGTACCACCGCCCATACCGGCGGCAACGAACACCATGTGCGCGCCTTCGAGGAACTCGATGATCTCTGGCTGGCTCTCTTGCGCTGCCGCCTGCCCCACTTCCGGGCGAGCGCCTGCGCCGAGGCCTTCGGTAATGGAGTGCCCGAGCTGGATGCGGTTCGGTGTGCGGGCGCGCGTCAGCGCCTGCGCGTCGGTATTGGCGACCACGAACTCAACACCCTGCAATTGGGCGTCCATCATATTGTTCACGGCGTTGCCGCCGGCGCCGCCAACTCCGAACACCACGATACGTGGTTTCAAGTCGTGAATGGTCGGCGCGCTGTACTGACTCATTACCCGCTCCAGGGACGATCGAGTCTCACGATTCGCCCACGCTCGCACTGCACCGTCCGCGACGGCGTTTAAGCCTTCGTTAAGTGTTGGAAATCGAGGCGGCGCTTTTGCGGCGCCGCCGGGGCCAAACGCATGCCGGGCCTGGGGAAAACGACGCAATTAGCTAGACGGGCGCGTGCGCCAGACACGCAGTCGACACCTGCTGCAGATCTGTTGCGCTGATCTCACTGAAAGCCGCGACGCTGCCAGCGAAATATTCAGCGAGCTCATCTGCGTTGTACTTCTGCGCAGCAAGGGAACCCCAGGCGGCGGCCGCGCCATCAAGCGCGGCGGCGTCACCGGGAACTCGGCCTTCGTGAACCGCGGCGCTTTGCAGCGAGAGGTAGGCCATACAGGCGACCGCGTCAGCGTCCTTGGACTGTCCTTCGCCGCAGGCGCCGATAGCAACCACCGACAAGGCCAAGCCGGCCAAAGCAAACGCGACGCGCATGTTTCCCTCCTCCGAGACTTCAGAGGCTAGGAAGAGATCGCGTTAGAATTGCAGCAGAGATGCGCCGGTTAGAAGTTTTCGCGCAGCCAATTCCACATACCGTGCACGGCGTTTCGCATAGATGCGCCGAGGTGCGCGAGTGACGGTTGGAAATCGCCGTCAATGGCTTCGATGTCGCCGCCGTCGAGACGATGGCGCAGAAGGCCCGCCGCAACGGCGTAAGCAGGGCCAGCTTCGCCGTGGTCGAAACCGCAAAGCTCGAGCGGACGCCCAACGCGCACCGGCATGCCAAGCGCTTCCGCCGCGAGTTCGCGCACGCCCGGGATGAGTGCGCCGCCGCCAACGATGACCGCGCGACGCGGGCCTTCGCCACCGGACAAACCGGCGCGCGCGAGACGGTCGCGCACTGCGAGCAGCATTTCATAGACGCGCGGGCTCAGCGTATCGGAGATGACGCCGCGCAGCGTCGTTGCGGCTTCGAGACGGCCGTCCATGCCGAGTTTCGGCGCAGCGACTGCTTCGCGCGGATCGCAGGCATTGCCGACGGCGCCAAAGTGCAGCTTCACGCGCTCAGCGGCCGCGAACGTGGTTTGCAGCTTCATGGCGAGGTCGCGCGTCAGGCGCACGCCGCCAGAGGACATGGTTTCGCAGTGGACGAGCGCATCGTCCGCATAGACCGCCATGCCAATGGCGCCCGCGCCGAGATCGATCAGCAGCGCGCCCTCTTCACGTTCTTCCGGCGTCAGCGCCGAAAGCGCGGCCGCTTGCGGACCGGCAATAATATCTTCGACTTCTGCGCCAGCTTCGCGAATGCAGGCCTTCAGCGCATTCATAGCTTCGGTCGGCGCGGTGACGACGCAGGCTTCGACGGCCAACATCTTACCCGGCATGCCGAGCGGATCGGGAATGCCCTCGCCGTCGTCGATCATATAGCGCAACGGTTCGACGTGAATGAACGAGCGTTGCGGCGCCGGAGCGGCCTTCATCGCTTCGTCGATTGCGTTTTCGATATCGCGGTGAGAGATCGCAGCGCCTTTGACGCGCGCGGCGCCACGGACGATTTGCGAGCTCAGACCAGGGCCTGAATACGAAGCGACGACACGGCCGATCGGCGCGCCGGCCATGGCGGCAGCTTCGTTGATGGCGACTTCGATGGCGCGGGCGCAAGCGTCAAAGTCGGCCGGCTTGCCGCTGGCGATCGCGGGCGCGGTTTGATGGCCGACACCGAGCACGCGCAGCGGACGCTCCGGGTGCATGTCGAGCACTGGATCGCGGCGCGAGGCTAAGCACACGGTTTTCGAAACACCGACATCGAGCGAAGCAACGAGTGGCGCCAGTGGAGCGCCAGCATCTTGCCGTCCTTCTTGTTCTGCCGTCTGGAAGCCGGCGGTCCGACGTTGGGCGGCCATTATACGCCCCCCAACAGCGGGCCGCCTTCAAGGGCGGGATGGACACGAACGGCCAGACGACCAGGCGCGCGCATATCGAGGCGCGTCACCGGACGATCCAGCAAACCGTATTGCTGATGCAGACGTTGCAATTGCGTGAGCGCTTCGAGCGAGCCCTCTTCCGGCAACGCGACGACAGCGCCCGAAGTCAGATGCAAATCCCACCGGCGATCGCCGATGCGGACAAGTTCAGCGGTGCGTTCGCGAATGTCGGGCATGCCTTCCAGCGCGGCCAGGATCGGCGGCGCGGCTGGGCCAGCGCCGTGGCCGACAACACGCAGCAGATTGGCATGATCCTCAACGCGCTCGGTGAGTAAACGCTCGCCGTTCGCGTCGATAACAGCGCTCTGGCGGTTCTCGTCCAACCACACAGCATATTCTTGGCGACGCTGAACTTCGACCAGCAACGATGACGGCCACAAGCGGCGCACACGCGCGTTCGCTACCCAATCGAGACTTTCGACACGCGCTTTCACGTCCTGCGGATCAAGCGCGAGGATGGAGTGACGGCCTTCCGGCACGATGAGCGAACGCACTTCCTGTTCGCGCGCTTCGCTGATGTCGGGCGAACCGGGTAGCTGCGCGACTTGGATTTCTTCAATCTGGAAGCCGGCGTTGGCGACGGTCGCATCCGCAGAACGAGCGAACGCTTCGCTTGCATCGAACAGCGAAGAGCCCAGCCACGCAGCCCCAGCGACGGCGATGCCGAGAAACAGCACACCGCCCGTCAGCGCCATTGCCAAGCTTTTGCCGGTCACCTGAACGTCATCGCCGTTCAGACCGCCGGAGAGTTTGATGCGCGCGAGGCGCGGCATGGATTCATAAGCAGGCACAGCCTGTTGCCGGCGGCGCTTGCCGCGCGGCGGCGGCTCTTGCCCGCGTCCGCCACCTTTTCCGCCGCCAGGGCGACGTGCTCTCACCGCGGCCATGACGCATCCTCCAGTATCCACTGGACGAGCTGGTCGTAGGACATGCCGACATGCGCGGCTTGTTCAGGCGTCAGCGAGGTGGGCGTCATGCCTGGCTGCGTGTTCACTTCGAGCAGCGCGAGGCGATCGGTTTTCGGATCGTAACGGAAGTCGCTGCGCGTCACGCCGCGGCAACCGAGCGCGTGGTGCGCAGCTTCAGCCGCGCGCATGCACTGGTCGGCGATGGTCTGCGGGATGGCAGCCGGCACAACATGGCGCGAACCGCCGCTCGAATATTTGGCGTCGAAATCGTACCAGTCGCCGTCGCTGGTGACGAAAATCTCGGTGACGGCGAGCGCGCCGCGGTCGTGCATGACAGCGACGGTGAGTTCTTTGCCGTCGACAAATTCTTCGACCAGCACTTCTTCGCCGAACGTCCAGTCCGGATCGAGGAGTTGTTCTGGCGGACGGTTGGCGCCTTCGCGCACGATGAAGATACCGACGCTTGAGCCCTGCGCATTCGGCTTCACGACGTATGGCGGCGCCATCGGATGGCCCTTCGCCGCGTCGAGGCGGTTCATCAGCTTGCCGTTCGCGAGCGGCAGACCCGCCTGCGCGAACACAGCTTTGGATTTGTCCTTATCCATCGCCAGCGATGAGGCGAGCACGCCAGAGTGCGTGTAAGGAAGTTTTAAGTAGTCGAGCACGCCTTGCGTGCGGCCATCTTCGCCCCACTCGCCGTGCAGCGCATTGAACACCACGTCCACGCGCGCGTCCTGCAGCTCGGCAATCCAGCTTGGGTTCTGCGGATCAATTTCGATAACGTCGTGCCCGAGCCGGCGGAGCGCATCAGCGCAACCCTTGCCCGAACTGAGGCTCACCGGCCTCTCGGGGCTCAAGCCCCCCAATAGCACCGCCACCCGGGCCATGCGCGCGCCTCACCAACCAACCACCACCCCAGCCAAACGCGTTTTCTGCGCTCATTCCGGGAGTGTCATAATGAAACGCCTTTGGGTTAAGGCATGATGAGGGCGGCGGTGTTAGTTGCTGATTTTTATAGTAAATTTCGGTTCAGACGTATTTCGCTCGCTTAACCACGATTGCCGTTTGGTTGCCGCCTTCAACTACACGAGCGCGGTTTCGGCCAATTGAACGCTCCGGAGGCGCTTCTTGTTTGAGCGGGCGGCCTCTGATTTGGGCGCCCTTCCCGGTTTCCACGACAATGAGGGAACCGGCGCCTTGGCTGCCGGTGCGGCGGCTCCGCACAAAAGCGGGCATGACCAAACGGATCCTTATCGCCCATCCACGCGGCGCCGAAGCGCAAGCGCGAAGCGTCGCCGCTGAATTGCGGTCGCTTGGATACGAGGTCAACGACTACACGCCCGGCGCTAGACGCGCAGGTTCGGACAAGGTCGTCGTGTTGTGGTCGCGCGCGGCGTGGGGGACGCCCGCGCTCCGGGCGGCGGCGCGAAAGGCGCGCGCAACGGGATCGCTCGTGTGCGTGCGCTTGGACAACGCGCCGCCGCCAGTGGAGAGCCGGCGCAGTGCACGCCTAGCAAAGGAGGTCGCGTGGCGGCGGTTGTTGAGCACCAAGGCGCGGCCGTTGGCGGCGCCGACCAGCAGCCCCGCCCGCGCACGCATTCATACAGCTCGCGCCAAGCGCACCGCGCGGCCGGCTCAAACGGTGGGGACAGACATGCGCCTATATTCAGACAGCTCAAGCCGCGCGTTCGCGATCATTCTGACGCTCTGCTTACTCGGCGCAGGCGCTTTGGGCTTCGCCTACCAACGTTACCCGCAGGTCGCCGCGCCGATCGATAGCGCAGCGAGCGCGGCCTACGCGCAAGCCAGCGAAATCGCAGCTCTGGCGCCCTAGCCCAGCGCTTCTTCGATATCGGCGATCAGGTCTTCGACGTCTTCGATACCTACGGAGAAGCGCACGAGGCCATCGGTGAGGCCGATCTGTTCGCGCAGGTGCTTGTCGACTGAAGCGTGAGTCATGATCGCCGGGTGCTCGATCAGACTTTCCACGCCGCCGAGAGATTCCGCGAGTGAGAAGAGCTTCACACGTTCGAGGAACGTGCGTGCCGGATCAAGGCCACCCCTAAAGTAAGCGGTGATCATGCCGCCGAAGCCGCCGGTCATTTGCTTTTTGGCGATATCGTGCTGCGGGTGATCGGTGCGGCCGGGGTAAACGACGCGCTCGATTTGTTTTTGATCAGCCAAGAAGTCCGCGATCTTCGCGGCGTTCTCGCAGTGGCGTTGCACGCGCACGTGCAGCGTCTTGGTCGAGCGCAACAGCAAGAAGCTGTCCCACGGCGCGGCGATGGCGCCGTTGGCGTTTTGGGTGAAGCGCAGCCGCTCCGCGAGTGCGTCGTCACGGCAGATCAGCGCGCCGCCAATCACGTCCGAGTGGCCGCCGATGTACTTCGTGCAGGAATGGCTGACGATGTCAGCGCCGAGCGCCAGAGGGTTGGTGAGAACCGGCGTCGCGAAGGTGTTGTCGACGATGGTCAGCGCATTCTTCGATTTTGCCAAACGCGCGACTGCAGCGATATCGATGACCTTCAGCAACGGATTGGTCGGCGTTTCGAGCCACACCATCTTGGTGTTCGACTTGAACGCCGCTTCAGCCGATTTGAGGTCGGTCAGATCGGCGCGCGTATAGGTGATGCCGAACTGTTTGAAGACCTTATCGAACTGACGATACGTGCCGCCGTAGACGTCGTCCGAAAGGACGACGTGATCGCCTGACGATAGCAAGTGAATGCAAGCGGCCTGCGCTGCGAGGCCCGAAGCGAAGTTGAAACCGTGCCGTCCACCTTCCAGAGACGCAAGGTTTGCCTCCAAAGCCTTGCGTGTCGGGTTGGCGGAGCGCGCGTAGTCGTAATCCTCGATGATGACGCCCGGGCTTTGCTGGACGAACGTCGAGGTCTGGTAGACCGGCGTCATAATCGCGCCAGTGCTCGGATCTGGTTGCTGACCAGCGTGGATGCAGCGTGTGCCGAAGCGCTTGTTATCGTCGTGCATGGTTCGCCTCAGCGCTTGCTGGAGAGATATTCGATCAGGTCGATCTTGGAGATGACGCCGACGACCTTCGAAGAATCGACGACCACCGCGACGTTGTCCGCCGCGAAGATGTGGAAGAGCTCTTCGATGCGGGCTTTCGGGTAGATCAGGCCGCCGATCGGGGAAGCTACGCTCTTTGCTGGGGCGCTGAGATCGAAGTCGCGCTTTTGCATCTTCGACAACAGATCGCTTTCGTGAACGATGGCGTTGAGCTTGCCGCGTTCGATCAGCGGAATCTGGCTGACGCCATGTTCACGCATCAGGGCGACGACTTCACGCAGCGACGAGTCCGCGTTTGCTGTGATCGGGTCGGTCTTGAGGTTGTTTAGCAACTCTTCGACGAAGCCCAACTCGCGCTCCGTCTCGGTGAAGCCGTGTTCCTTCATCCAGTTGTCGTTCAGGAATTTCGAGACATAGCGGTTGCCGTGATCCGGCAGCACGGTCAGCACCACCTTGCCCGGGCCAAGCTCCTTTGCGATCTCGATCGCAACAGCGACGTTCGAGCCGGACGAACCGCCGCAGAAGAGGCCCTCTTCACGCACCAAACGGCGCGCCATGACGAAGCTGTCGCGGTCGTTCACTTGGCGCATGTCGTCGACGACGGAAAAATCCATCGCGCGGCACTCAATGTCTTCGCCAATGCCTTCGACCATATAGACGTGCGCTGTCGGCAGCGTCTTGGTGTGGAAGAGATGATAGTGAACCGAACCAAGTGGATCGGCGCCGATGATCTTCACGTTCGGCGCGTGCTCTTTCAGATAGCGCCCGACGCCCGAGACCGTGCCGCCAGTGCCGGTGCCGCCGACGAAGGCGTCGAACTTGCCGCCATCGGTATCTTCGAAGATCTCCTTGCCGGTCGAATGATAGTGCGCGTCGATGTTCCAGGACGAGTGATACTGATCGACGTAGAAGGCGCCTGGCGTGTCTTCGGCGATCTTCTTGGCGACGTTGACGTAGTGCTCCGGTGAGTCACCCGGAACGTCCGTCGGCGTGATGATCACTTCGGCGCCGTAGGCCTTCAGCGAGTCCTGCTTCTCCTTCGACATCTTGTCGGGCATCGTGAATATGCAGCGATAGCCTTTGATCGCCGCCGCCATCGCAAGACCCTGGCCGGTGTTGCCGGAGGTGTTTTCAACGATGAGGCCGCCGGGCTTCAGGATGCCCTTCTTCTCGGCTTGCTCGATGATGTAATTGGCCATGCGGTCTTTGATCGAACCGGCCGGGTTCAGGTATTCGCACTTCACCCAAACTTCCGCCGCACCCTCAGGCACAACGCGGTTGAGTTTCACGAGCGGCGTATTGCCGATCGCGGCAAGAATGTTGGGCTTCAAACGCATGAGGCGGATTCCTGGGAAATTGGATTGGCCGGGGTTTAGAGCGGCGCGGCCCGAAAAGCCACACCAGCACAGCGGCGCCCTGCCATGCAGGCGCGTATCGTCCGGAACTGGCCGCTAAGCCCGCCCGATCCGCTTGATTTCCCACTCGAGTTCGATGCCGTGCTTGGCTTTCACGGCGGCTCGAACGTCTTCGCCGAGCCCCTCGATGTCAGCGGCTGTCGCGTCGCCGGTGTTGATGAGGAAGTTCGCGTGTAGCTCGCTTACCTGCGCGCCACCGTGGCGATAACCTCGCATGCCGGCTTCGTCATTGAGCTTCCATGCGGAGAGCTTCGTGCCATCTGGTCCAATCGGATTCTTGAACGTTGATCCGCCCGTCTTCTCGCGGATCGGCTGTGACGCTTCGCGGCGGCTCGTGATCTCGGCCATGCGCGCTGTGACGGCAGCCGGATCATCTGGCGCCCCTTGATACGTCGCGTTGACAAAGATCAGACCGTCCGGCAGCGCGTTGTGGCGATAGGTGAACCCAAAGTCAGCATTGCTGAGGGTGACGCGCTTACCTTGTCGATCCATCGCCGTCGCTTCAATCAGCACGTCCTTTGTCTCGCTGCCATAGCAACCCGCGTTCATCGTCAGCGCGCCGCCGATCGTTCCTGGAATACCGGCGTAAAACTCAAGCTGACCAATTCCAGCCTTCGCCGCGGCCTTTGCGACCATCGCGTCAAGCGCGCCCGCGCCCGCCTTCACGCGCGCGCCATCCAGCGTTTCGATCTGCCCCCAATGCCGTCCTGCCAACCGCACGATGACACCTGGCACACCTCCATCACGCACGATGAGGTTCGAACCAACGCCGATCGGCAGCAGCGGCACGTCAGATTTCAATTGAGACAAAAACGCGGCGAGATCGTCTTCGTCCGCCGGCAGGAAAAGCGCATCGGCCGGGCCGCCAACACGAAACCAGGTAAACGGCGCCAGCGTTTCGCCACGCAGAAGTTGGCCGCGCACCTGCGGAAGGTCGAGTTCACTCATTGTTGATTGGGTATCGCAGGGTTTTGACCCCCGTCAACGCATGGCGCCGCTCGCGTAGCGAGGCGGAGCGCCCCATAATGTCGCTAAGGAGGCCGTGCCTGATGCTACGGATTTTCGCTTCCATTCTCTGCCTGTGGACCTTGGCCGCATGCGCCAGCACCGAAGGTGAGCAAACTGCAAGCTCAACCGATTGCTTCCGCAGCGAGCAGGTCAGCGGCTACAACGTCATCGATGAACACAATATCGGTCTCAGCGTTGGCGCGAGCCGAGACTACATCCTGACGACGAATTGGAACGCACGCGACCTCGACTGGACGCATGCGATCGCACTACGATCCTCCACAGGCCGGATTTGCACTGGAAACGGCCTCGGCGTCACGATCATCGGCGGCGACCCGCAGCGCACGTACCCAGTCTCACGAGTTTCGCGCGCGCCAGACAGCGCCCCGGTGCAGGGCAGCTAACTTATTCGGAGGGCCAAATGCTTCGCTTCCAACTTCTCGCTGCGCTCCTCGCGCTTGGCGCCTGCGCCTCGCCCGCCGGCGCTCCAACCGCAAGCGCAAGCAATGATCGCGATTGCTTCCGCTCTCTGGACGTTCGCAGCTATGGCGTCGTCGATGACCATCGCGTCCGGTTGCACGTTGGCCCAACGCGGGAGTACGTGCTGACCATCCCGCAGCAGACGCGTGATCTCGATTGGACTCACGCCATTTCGGTACGATCGCTTTCAAGCTTCATCTGCGTCGGCGATCCCTCGGGCGTGCAATTGATGGGCGGCGACCCGCCGTTGCCTTATCAAGTCACCCACATCGAGCGCCTATCCACCGACGTGGCGCAAGGCAGCTAGGCGTTCACAGGCAATCCAGCGCGCAAGGCGATACGTCCAAGTGCACCTTTGACGATGACGTCGAGCTGGCTCTTCGGTTGATAGTCCGCGGGCGCAACGTAGCTCACCCGATCCTCAGAGATGAGGCGGCTAACTTTGTCCAAGCTCCGCGGCTCGGTCCACTGATACGGATCAAGCACCGCTATCGCGCAACCGCCTTGGCTCGTGACCATCTTCATTGACGGGATATCGGTATCGCCATCGCCGATGAAGATCATGCGTTCAAACGGAAGCTCGCGCGCGTCGTTGTGCATCCAGCGATTGATGGCTTCCGTATCGTGGACATTGTCGATGCCTTTGTTGATGCGGAAGAGGAATTGCGTCTTAGTCGTGTAGTTGATCGCAACGCCCGGCCACTTCGCCTCGCCCTGCTTGTCGTAGAGAAAGCGTGATGCGAACACCTGTCGAAAGCGCGGGAAAAGTGGGCAACCCTCGATCATCTCATAGATGCCCGAGGAGACGATGTAGTGATCCAATTGCAGGCCGAGATCGTCCGCGAACGCATCCACGCGGTCGAACCAGTGATCTAGGCCATCGAAGAAATCCGGATCAGCGCCGTTTTGCTGGAGCTGCTTGCGTGTCACCGGGTGACCAGCTGCGCGCGCACGATCCAGCATGAGGTGCATGTAGACGAGAATCTCGTCGGCATCCTCAAGCTTCGCGAGACGCTTCACTTCCATCCAAAAATCAGCGTGTTTCATCCCCGCAATGTCAGGAATGAAGCTGCGTTCTTGCAGATTACCGCGCGCGAGGGTGCCATCAAAATCGTAGACGATTGCGGCGCGGAGCGGCGGCGGTTTGCGGTGAGCTGTGTCCGGCATGAAACCGGGCTGCGCGGAGTCGGGGCGTCGCGTCAAATCACTCTGCAAACGAAACATTCGTTGCCGCGCTCCCGTCTCTCTGTGGGCGGCAAAATCGTCCTTGCTCCAGACCAAATCGCAGGCGTTACTGAAGCGCTAGGAGACTCGATCATGTCGCACGCCAGACTGCTCGCTTCGGCCGCCATCGCCGCTTGCCTAATGTTCGCCGCTTGCGGACAGACATCGGAGCAGGCGCAGAACGAAGCGGCGACCACAACCGAAGTCGCAGCCGCGACGACGCCCGGAACCGTTGGCGAATGTGTCGATACAACGGTGAGCGAGACGGGCTCGCGCCTCGAAGGCGTTCCTGACAGCGGCAGCTCCGTCGTCTATGCCAACGGCACGAGCCAGGTCTCGTACGACGTCATTGAAGGGATATCGCATTCGCAAACTGGCGATAGCATTCGTCTGTGCCTCGTGAGCATCCCCGAGAATTGCCCGGCTGGCGACGATCGCGGCCGCGTTTACGGCGCGACGAACGCGCGAACCGGCGAATCTTGGACAGCGCCGGACTCGCAACACATGTGCGGCGGCGCGTAACTGACGGAGTTAGGCCGCCGCCGCGCCGAGTTTCGCGGGGAGCACATTCGCGTACGCGGTGATGTCGCCAGCCCCGAGGCAAACGACGATGTCGCCCGGCTTTGCTTCAGCGCGCACGAAGGCCGGAAGATCGTCCAAACTGCCAAGACGCCTCGCGTCGCGATGGCCGTGGCTCTTCAGGCTCGCGGCCAACGTGTCGGCGCTTACGCCGTCAATTGGCGCTTCTCCGGCTGCGTAGACATCAGCCACAGCGACAATGTCCGCGTCGTTGAAGCACGTGGAAAAATCCTGAAAGAGATCGCGTAGGCGTGTGTAGCGGTGAGGCTGCACAACCGCGAGGACGCGCCCTTCCGTCATCTCACGCGCGGCCGAAAGCACGGCAGCGATCTCGACAGGATGGTGGGCGTAGTCATCAACGATACGGACTTCATTCCAATAGCCCGTTGTCGTGAATCGGCGTTTCACCCCGGCAAATTTCTTCAAGCCATTCCGGATGCCTGCGTCCGTAACGCCAAGCTCACGCGCTACAGCGATCGCCGCGACGGCGTTTTGCACATTGTGGCGCCCAGCGACCGGTAGGAAGAGGTCATGCATCGTAACACCCGGCCCCTCACCCTTGCGGCGGGCGACAACATCGAATGTTGAACCATCGCGCGACGGGCGAACATTCACGGCACACACGTCGGCTTGTGGGTTGAAGCCGTAGGAGATGATGCGGCGATCACGAACTTGCGCGGCGAGCGCCTGCACCTGCGGGTGATCAAGACACATCACTGCAAAGCCGTAGAAAGGGATATTCTCGACAAACGTTTGAAACGCCGCGTTCATGGCTTCGACCGAGCCGTAATGATCCAAGTGCTCGGGATCCATGTTGGTGACGACGACGGCGGTGGCGCGCAGGCGCGTGAAGGTGCCATCGCTTTCGTCAGCTTCGACGACCATCCACTCACCTTCACCCATGCGGGAATTGGCGCCGTAGGCATTGATGATGCCGCCATTGATGACGGTCGGATCTTTGTCGCCGGCATCGAGCAGTGCGGCGATCATCGAAGTCGTTGTGGTTTTGCCGTGCGTGCCGCCGATGGCGACGGTCCACTTAAGGCGCATGATCTCAGCCAACATCTCGGCGCGGCGCACGATGGGCACGCCACGAGCACGCGCAGTGTCGACTTCCGGATTGCCGTGCTTGATGGCGGAAGAAATCACGACGACGCCAGCGTGCGCCGCGGTTTCGGCCTTATGACCGATCGTGACCTGAATGCCTTGGGCGCGCAGGCGCTCGATGTTGGCGCCGTCCTTCGCGTCAGAGCCGGTCACTTCGTAGCCCAAATTTTTCATCACCGACGCGATACCGGACATGCCGATGCCGCCAATGCCGACGAAATGAATTGGACCCGTATCAAACGGAATAGCGCGGCGGATCATGATCTCCCCTGTCCGCGCCAGTATAGGCGCGCTCTACGGCGCATCAAAGGCGCAAGCCCTCAGCGGATGCCGTGCTGCGCGGCGAATTGAGCGATCGAAAAATATTGCTCCGCCTCGGTGTCGCCGATCTGGATGCCATCGCGGCCGGCCTTCTCAAGCTCGCGCGCCTTACGCAGGGCTTCCGCAGGCGTGTCCGCCTGGCCCACAGGCATAGGCTTCGGCACCGCCAGCATTTGCGCAAGCACCAAGTAACGCGCCATTTCCGCTCTCCCCGTTTACGTCCGTGGCATCCGCAAGAGAGCGCGAGAACGCGCCAGCACGGCGCGCGGCCCCTCCAAGGTCCAGAGCGCCAGCACATAGGCGACGCCAAGGACGCCCGCAACCAACAGGAGCGGCTGCAGTTCGGCAAGCCCCAGCCCCAGCGTGTGGGCAATCGGGAAAATCAGGCCAATCAGAGCAAAGAGCGTGGTCGTGCGGAATGCGCGCTGGCGCGCTTCACGGCGGCGGGCGCGTTCGGCGGTGAGGCTAAGCACATCGAAGCGGAAGCCAGGATCCGGCGTCCGGGGCGCCTCTCCCAAAAGCGCAGCAAGATCGAGATCGTCACTCATCGCTCGTCTCCGCGATCCCAAGCGCTGCCCGTAGGCGCACCCGGCCTCTCGTCACGTGGGATTTCACCGTACCCAAAGGAAGGCTCAAAATCTCCGCCGCCTCGGCGTGAGTGAATTCCTGACCGAGACAAAGCGCAAGCGCCGCGCGCTGATCTTCCGGCAATTCTTCCATCGCTTTGCGCAGCGCTAAGCGCTGACCTGCCCGTTCTGGCGACTCCTCCGTTTGCGTTTCGCTCAAATCGGCATAGGCGGTTTCGCGCGCTTCGCGGCGGCTCTGCGACCGGCGGGCGCGGCGCCAATACTGGAACGCAACGCCGCAAATGAACGTGCGCAAAGATGAACTGCCGTCGAAGCGATCGAGGACATCCCATGTTCGCGCGAACGCCTCCTGCGCCAGATCGTCCGCATCGGCATAGTTGCCGGTGACGCGACGCAAAAACGCCCGCACCGCCGATTGGTGCATGTCGACCAAGCGGCCGAAGGCGGCGTAGTCGCCACCTCGCGCTAGGCCGACAAGCCGCGCCTCCTCCCCTGCGTTCATCTTCGATCAGGGGCGGCGCGAGGTAAGCATAAGAACGAGCGCACCTATGGCCAGCACGCCCATCGTCACCGCGACGATGATGAACGCGAACGACCAACTCTCGCCGCGAACGAACCACCAGCCCGTTGTGAAGCCCGCTGCGAGCGCAGCGAACACGAAGAAATTCCAACTGCTCGACTGTTGAGGCGAAGACGGCGCACGGCTCGATGGCTCCCAATCCGACTGCGCCATGCGCAACAGTTCGGGCGGCACTTCCTTGCCTTGATCGACGTAGGACTTGATGACGTTCATCACCTCGCGCGAGCGCCGCTCGCTTGACCTCATTCCAAAGAGACCCATGCCCATCCCGAAAATGGGAAACATCAGCCACCAGAAGTCGCGAAACAGCTCTTCGAAATTCATCACTTGCGCTCCAGCTTCTCGCGGGCCTCGCGGAGGACCTGATCTTGGTAGGCGCCGTTCCGCGCCGCACCCAGAATCGCCATCACCATCCCGAACACCGGGAACATCAGCCACCAGAAGTCGCGGAACAATTCCTCAGTCATCGAAGCCTCCAGCCAGCGCCAATTTTCAGCGCTTCTAGTCCTCTACCGCCGCTGCGGGCGGGCTTGGATGCAAGGCTTCTGGAGGATTTTAGAGCGCGGCCCGCTCGGCCAGGTCGGCCAGGGTTTTGGCGGCTTCTGGCTTGGCCGCCGCGCGGGCGGCGGCGGCGCGAACGGCGAGCCCGTGAGGATCGGCCAGCCGGCGCTCCAACAGGGCGGCGAGCGCGCCGGCGTTGAATTCGGCCTCGGTAAAGAGATCGGCGGCGCCGACGGCGGTGAGCCCTTCAGCGTTGGCAGTCTGGTGATCGTCGGCAGCGGCAGCGAACGGGATGAGGATCGCCGGTCGGCCAGCGACTTGAAGTTCGGTCACGGAAGATGCGCCGGCGCGCGAGATCACGAGATGGGCCGCGCCCAGACGCTGACCCATGTCTTTGAAGAACGGCGCAACCTCAGCGCTGACGTTGGCGGTTTTGTATTTCGCGCGCGCGTCCTCGACCTGCTCTTCGCGCACTTGGTGCACGATATCGAGCCGGGACCGCAGCGGCGGCGGCAATAGCGAGATCGCCGAGGGGATCACTTCGCCGAACACACGCGCGCCTTGGCTACCGCCGATAATGAGAATGTTAAGCCGCCCGCCAGCCGGCGCTTCGGGATACGGCCGCTCGCGCACAGCAAGTATCGGCAAACGCACTGGATTGCCAACCACGTGCTTACGCGACGCCACTTCGCTCGGTAGACGATCTAGGCGCTCGAAGCCGCACGCAACTATCGACGCACTACTTGCCATCGACCGGTTCACACGGCCGAGCACTGAGTTCTGCTCGTGAATGAGAATCGGAACCTTGTGTGCGCGCGCCGCCATCAAAGCCGGGAATGAGGGATAGCCGCCAAAGCCCGCAACCAGTGCAGGCGGCATCGCTTTGAAGCGCGCCTTCGCTTCGTTGATGCCCTTCCAGATTTTGAACGCTGCGGGGATTGCCGTGATCGGGTTCATCGAGATCGATGCCGCAGAAACATCTTCGATGCGCTCTGCTGGAAAACCTTCTGCATAACGGCGCCCGCGCGCGTCGGTCATCAGCACCACGCGCCAATCGCGGCGGAACATCTCTTCAGCAAACGCCGCGGCGGGAAACAAATGCCCGCCGGTTCCACCTGCTGCAATGACGACGACTTTTTTGCTCATGGTCTAATCGCGTCTGCGTCCCGGATAGAGATATGCGCCCGGCCGGTCACGGAGAAGGGAGAGACAACACCCGAAGGCCAGCGCCGAGCCGATCATCGAGGAACCACCAAACGATATGAACGGAAGCGTCATGCCCTTCGCCGGAAGCAAACTCAAGTTCACCGCTATGTGGATAGAAGCTTGTGCGACGAGCAGCGTGATCAAGCCCGATGCCGCAAGTTGTTCGAACGGCTCATTTAATCGGCTCGCGCGAGAAAGGCCGCGGAACGCCAACGCGCCGAAGACGGCTATGAGGCCGATCGACGCGATCAGCCCGAACTCTTCTGCCGCAACGGCAAAAACAAAGTCCGCGTGCGCATCAGGTAACCGCGTTTTTATGACACCCTCACCAGGGCCCCGCCCGAACACACCGCCGGACGCGATGGCGTCAAGCGCGCGGCTGACTTGATAAGCTGCATCGCCTTCTGGATTGAGGAACGTGTTCACGCGTTCGCGTGCGTGCGGATAAAACGTGTAGATCGCCCATGCGCTCAGGACCGCTAGCACGCCGCCGCCGAGCACGTAGCGCAGTGCAACGCCGGAGAGGATCAGCAACGGCGCGAGGCACATGCCGAGCAATGCGGTTTGACCGATGTCTGGCTGAGACAACAGTACAGCCGCCGACGCGCCATAGAGCGCAATCGCAATCGCGCGCCCGGGAAAGCCCGGCTGCTTCATGCTCTCACCGAGCATCCACGCCCATACAACGATGAGCGCCGGTTTCAATATCTCCGACGGTTGCAGCGAGAAGAAGCCGATATCGAACCAACGCTGCGCGCCCTTGATCTCATTGCCGAAGATCGAAGCGAGCAAGGCCAATGGCAAGAAAATCGCAACGACGATGACGGCGGCGCGCCGGATTTGGCGCGGGTCCAATGCAGCAGCCGCCAGCATGGCGACAACGCCACAGGCAGCATACGCCGCCTGGCGGCCGGCAAAGTAGAACGCCTCGCCGATTTGAATGCGCGCCGTGGCGGCGGGGCTCGCCGACATCGAAAACAGAATGCCCAGCGCAAACAAGATTGCCGCGATGATTAGCAGTGGGCGGTCGTAGGTTCGCGCCCGCTCAACCGCCGCGCCGAAGCGCTCAGCGATGGCAGCGCTCAAGCTGCGCCTCCGTTGCGCTTGCCGCTTGCGCCGTCATTCAGCGACGCGACGAACTTCTTGAACTGATCGCCGCGATCTTCGTAGCTCTTGAACTGGTCGAACGACGCGCACGCAGGCGACAGCAGCACGACAGGGTGCGGCTCGCCTGACGCCTTAGCATCCGCGAACGCCATCTTCACCGCGGCTTCGAGATTGCCCGACATCGCGACAGCAACCTTGCCGCGCAGCACATCGGAGAAGTCACCGGCGGACTGCCCGATGAGATACGCCTTCGCCATGCGCGGGAAGAACGGTTCGAGGTCTTCGATGCCGCCCTCTTTCGCAACGCCGCCTGCGATCCAGTACACGCGCGGATACACCGCCAGCGCTTGCGCCGCCGCGTTGGCGTTGGTGGCCTTGCTATCGTTGATGAAGCGCACGCCATCGATCGTGCCCGCGCGCTCCAAGCGGTGCGGCAGACCAGCGAACGTCGTCATGGCTTGCGCGATGACGCGGTGATCGACGCCGAGCGCACTCGTCGCCGCGAACGCCGCAGCGGCATTCTGCGCGTTATGCTTACCCTGCAGGGCCGGCGCGGCGGAAAGATCGGCCACAGCTTCCGCGCGACCGCCAAGGCTATCAATCACCTTACCGTTCAGTGCGCTGACGCCGCGCCCAAGCGCTTGGCCGGAAGAGATCGGCGCAACGTGTTGCACGGCGCCACGCGTGAGTTCGGTGCACGCCATGGCGCAATAACTGTCGTCCACACCAATGACGGCCCAATCGGCCGCGCCTTGGTTCAAGAAGATGCGCTTCTTGGCGGCAACGTAAGCGGCCATGTCGCCGTGACGATCGAGGTGATCCGGCGTCGTGTTGAGCCACACCGCCACATCGAGCCGAAGGCTCGACGTGAGGTCGAGTTGAAACGAACTGAGCTCGATGACGTAGTACGCGCCGGCGTGCAGCGGCGGCTGTTCGAGGATGGCGTCGCCAATGTTGCCACCGAGGCGAACGTCCTTGCCCGCCTCTTTCAGGATACGTGCGATCAGCGCCGAGGTCGTCGACTTGCCGTTTGTGCCGGTAATCCCGATCACCTTTGGCCGCTGTGCCGCCGGCAACGCGTTTACCGCGCGCGCGAAGAGTTCGATGTCGCTGACGATCGGCACGCCCGTCGCTTCGGCGAGTGTGACGACGCGGTGCGGCTCGGGAAACGTGATCGGCACGCCAGGCGAAAGCACTAGCGCCGCAAACGTACGCCAATCGCGGCTATTGATGTCGGATACGGGAACGCCGGCGGCTTCGGCTTTCGCACGCGTGACGTCGTTGTCGTCCCATGCGTGCACGCGTGCGCCGCCAGCCGTGAGCGCACGCGCAGCTGCGAGACCCGTTCGCGCTAAGCCAAACACCGCAACGTCGCGGCCCTTAAATTCCGTGATCGGAATCATCCGATCGCCTCCAACCCTTCGTGAAGGAGCGGGTGTGCGCCGCTTCGCGCCGTTAACGCAACTCTTAACGCAGCTTCAGCGTGGCAAGGCCCGCGAGTGCGAAAATCACCGAGATAATCCAGAAGCGGATGACGATGGTCGGCTCCTGCCAACCCAGCTTTTCGAAGTGATGGTGGATCGGCGCCATCAGGAACAAGCGCTTGCCGGTACGCTTGAACACTGCGACTTGCAGCATCACCGAAAGCGTTTCGAGTACGAACAGACCGCCGACGATGGCGAGCACAATCTCGTGCTTGGTCGCAACAGCGATTGAGCCTAGTAGGCCGCCAAGTGCGAGTGAGCCGGTGTCTCCCATGAACACGCGTGCGGGCGGCGCATTGTACCAGAGAAAGCCGAGCGAAGCGCCAAGCAGCGCGCCAAGGATTGTCGCGAGTTCACCAACACCAGCGACGTGCGGAATACCAAGATAGCTTGAGTAATCGACGCGCCCGACGAGATAGCAGATGACGCCAAACGTACCCGCCGCGATCATAACTGGCACGATGGCCAAGCCGTCGAGCCCGTCCGTGAGATTCACGGCATTGCCGAAACCGACGATCACGATCATTGCAAAAATCGCGTAGAGCCCAAGGATTTGAATGCCCCAGCCTTGGATGAAAGGCAGCGCGATCGCCGTCAGCGGCTCACCGGCCCAAAGCGCACCCCAGAAGCCCATTGCGTCGTGCGCCTGACCCGGCGTCGTCGCAACCCACTCCGCCGCCAACATCGCGATTGCAGCGACGCCCGCGATCGAGAATTCGAACAGCAAGCGCAGCTTTGCAGACAAACCGCCGTGATGCTGCTTCGTCACCTTCGCGAAATCGTCGACGAAACCAATCGCACCAAAACCAAGCGTGACGATCAGTACTGACCACACGTAGGGATTCTTCAGATCAGCCCAGAGCAACGACGAGATGCCCAGACTGATCAAAATAATGAGCCCGCCCATCGTCGGCGTGCCCTTCTTCGTCAGCAGGTGACCGGCCGGGCCGTCCTCACGGATCGGCTGGCCCTTGCCTTGCTTCTTGCGTAACCACGCGATGAACGGCGCACCGATGGCGAACGCCAGAATCATCGCCGTGAACATCGCGCCACCGGTGCGGAACGTGATGTAGTTGAACAGGTTGAAGAACTGCGAGCTGTCGCTGTACTGCGTCAGAAGCTCAAGCATTCTTATCCCCACTCAGCTGCTGCAGCGCAGCCACGACACGGCTCATCTTCGA
>JAPLOL010000123.1 GCA_026400735.1 Alphaproteobacteria bacterium
CCAACGGCCGTTGCCGTCATGGTGCAGCGTGCGGCCTTCGCGAAGCGGAACGCGCACGAGCGACTTCTTGGCTTCTTCCGTCGCCTTGCGGATCGCTTCCGGCACTTCGCGCGCCTTGCCGTGACCGAAGCCAACGCGGCCCTTCTTGTCGCCAACGACGACGAGTGCGGCGAACGCGAAATTCTTACCGCCCTTCACGACTTTCGCGACGCGGTTGATGGCGACGAGCTTGTCGATCAGTTCGCCTTCAGCGCGCTCTTCCGGTGCACGGTTGCGGTCATCGCGGCGTGGGCCACGGTTCGGACCACCTGGGCCACGACCTGGACCGCCACCCGGACCACGGCCAGCGCCGCCGCCTGGGCCGCCGCGGCGCGGGCCGCGCGGACCACGAGCTGGGCGATCTGAACCTGGTGCGTCAGCCGGTGGGCCGCCTGCAGTTTCGTCCGTCATCTCAACGTCCTCAGAATTCGAGGCCGCCCTCACGGGCGGCATCGGCCAGGGCTTTCACCCGGCCATGGAATACATAGCGGCCGCGATCGAACACGACCGACTTCTTGCCGGCGGCGATGGCGCGTTCAGCGAGGAGCTTGCCGACAGCAGCGGCGCCTTCCTTGTTCGAGCTCTTTGCCTTTACGGCTTCCTCGAGCGTCGAAGCAGAAGCGACTGTCACGCCATTCACGTCATCGATCAGCTGCGCCGAAATGTGCTTCGACGAGCGGAAGACGGAAAGACGCAGACGGCCTTCGCCAGCGAGCTTCTTTAGCCGGGTGCGGTTGCGCCGTGCGCGGTGCTCAGTGGGATTAAGCTTGCGGACCATGGCTTACTTCTTCTTGCCTTCCTTGCGGCGGATGTATTCGCCGACATAGCGAACGCCTTTGCCCTTGTAGGGATCCGGCGGACGGTAGGAGCGGATTTCCGACGCGGCCTGACCAACGGCTTGCGGATCGATGCCGCTCACCTTGATTTCCGTCGGCTTCGGCACCGCGATCGTGATGCCTTCCGGCGGCTGGTAGATGATCTCGTGGCTGTAGCCGAGCTGCATCTGCAAGTTCTTGCCCTGCATCGCCGCGCGATAGCCGACGCCCGTCATTTCCAGGTTCTTTTCGAACCCATCGGTGACGCCTTTGACGTTGTTGGCGAGAACAGCGCGCGTCGTACCCCAGAGCGCGCGAGCGCGCGTGGTTTCGTGACGCGGCTTCACCGAGAGCTCGCCGTTGCCGTAGGCAACTTCGACGTCGTCGTGGACGCGGAAGTTCAGCGTACCCTTGGGGCCCTTCACGCTCACGTCCTGGCCCTTCACCGTAACGGTGACGCCATTGGGAGCGGGGATCGGTTTTTTACCGAGGCGGGACATCTTAGTAGACCTCGCAGAGGATCTCGCCGCCGACGTTCGCGTCACGGGCGGCGTTGTCGCTCATCACGCCCTTGGGGGTCGAGATGATCGAAATGCCGAGACCGTTGCGCACGAGGCGAAGATCTTTAATCGACGAATAAACGCGGCGGCCCGGCTTCGAAACGCGGGTGATCTCGTGGATCGCCGGCGCGCCTTCGAAATACTTCAGCTCAATTTCGAGTTCCTTGCGGTTCTCAACATCGATTTCGCGGAAGTCGCGGATGTAGCCTTCGTCCTTCAAGACTTGGAGCACGCGAGCGCGCAGCGTTGACGCCGGTGAGTGCGTCTTCGAGCGGCCGCGCAGGTGCGCGTTGCGGATGCGGGTGATCAGATCGCCGACAGGATCGTTGATGTTCATCTATCGACGCTCCCTTACCAGCTCGACTTGACCATGCCCGGAACTTGGCCGTTCGAGGCCAATTCACGGAGCGCGATACGCGACAGTTTCAGCTTGCGGTAGAACGCTCGCGGACGGCCCGTCAGTTCGCAACGATTGCGAATGCGGGTCGCCGAAGAATTACGCGGCAGCTGCGCCAGCTTGAGGCGCGCAGCGAAGCGCTCTTCCAGCGGAAGATCTTCATTCAGCGCAGTTGCGCGCAACTTCGCGCGACGGGCAGCGAACTGCTTCGTCAGGCGCTCGCGCTTCTTGTTGCGTTCGACAGAACTTGTCTTGGCCATACTCTCTACTCTCTCCCGGTGCGTTCTGGGGTGGATCGCTCTCGCGATCAGTTCCGGAACGGGAAATCGAATTCTTTCAACAAAGCCTTGGCTTCGGCATCGCTGCGCGCAGTGGTGCAAACAACGATGTCCATGCCCCAGATCTGATCGATCTGGTCGTAATTGATTTCGGGGAACACGATGTGTTCCTTGAGGCCCATGGCGTAGTTGCCATTGCCGTCGAAACTCTTGCCGTTCAGGCCGCGGAAGTCCTTCACGCGCGGAAGCGCGATGGTGACCAGACGGTCCAGGAATTCGTACATCTGATCCTTGCGAAGCGTGACCTTCGCACCGATCGACATGTCTTCACGCAGCTTGAATGCGGCGATCGACTTACGGGCTTTCGTCGCAACCGGCTTTTGGCCAGAGATCGCGGTCAGCGCTTCAATCGCAGACGTCAGCTTCTTGGAGTCAGCTGTCGCTTCGCCAACACCCATGTTCAGCACGATCTTCTCGAGACGCGGAATTTGCATCTCGTTCGTGTACTTAAACTCTTCTTTCAGCTTGGCGCGGATCTCTTTCGTGTAGCGATCCTTCATGCGCGGCGTGTAGTCAGCCGGCTTCGGCGCACGCGGCTTTGAAGCGCCGGCCGCAGCCTTCGCTTTCTTTTCCGCTGCAGCCGCTTTGGCCTTCGCGCCCTTATCGGCGGCGTTATCAGACATCGATCTCAACTCCCGAGCCCTTGGCCACGCGGACCTTCACGCCCTTGTCGTTCGTCTTGAAACCAACGCGCGTCGGCTTGCCCGTCTTGGGGTCGCGCAGCGCAACGTTGGAAATATGAAGTGAGGCCTCCTTGGACACCACACCGCCGTTCGGGTGCGTGATGTTCGGCGCAGTGTGGCGCTTCACCAGGTTGAGACCTTCAACGACCACACGGTCTTCCTTCGGTATCACCATGAGAACGCGGCCCGATTTGCCTTTGTCCTTGCCGGCGATGATGACGACAGTGTCGTTCTTCTTGATGCGGGCGACCATTAGAGGACCTCCGGCGCGAGCGAGATGATCTTCATTTGGTTCTTGGCGCGCAGTTCGCGCGGCACCGGTCCGAAGATACGGGTGCCGATAGGCTCGCCCGTGTTGTTGATCAGAACAGCAGCGTTCGAGTCGAAGCGGATGGTCGAGCCGTCCTTGCGCTTAATGTCCTTAGACACACGCACCACGATGGCTTTGCGAACATCGCCCTTTTTCACGCGCCCGCGCGGCATCGCTTCCTTGATGGAAACGACGATCGTGTCACCGATCGTGGCGTAACGGCGCTTCGAACCGCCAAGCACCTTGATGCACATGACGCGCTTGGCGCCGGAATTGTCGGCGACCTCGAGATTGGTTTGCATCTGGATCATAGCATTATGCTCCGACGCGGCCGACGACTTCCCAGCGTTTCAGCTTGGACTTCGGCGGGCATTCTTG
>JAPLOL010000127.1 GCA_026400735.1 Alphaproteobacteria bacterium
CCATGGGGCCTTGTCGTTTGCAATTGCCCTTGCAGACGCGGCTCGACTCCCAATCCGCACACCGGTTTCCGGATTCACCTACGCGCGCCCACCCAACACCCTCGGTGCGAGCGGGATCGCGCTTGGCGAAAGATATTCACGCACGCGAGAGTGAGTCTTGACAGGGGCTGATTTTGGGTGGCTCATTCCGTCTGGAAGCGTCGGCAACCATGATCGGCGCCCAGGGGAGGATTACGGATGAGAGCGATGCTCTTCGCTTCGGCGTGCGCCGTTGCGCAATTGGCGCTTGCCTTGCCGGCTCAGGCGCAAACCAACGATCAGGCAGCAAACGAAGCGTCTGATGACGAGCTTGTCGTCACAGCGGAGCGCCGTTCTGAGAGCCTGCAGCGAACGCCGATCGCCGCCACAGTCATGACCGGGGAGGATCTTGCGAACGCTGGCGTGACAACGGTCGATCAGCTTCAGTTCGTCTCACCCGGTGCTACCGTGAACAATTTCGGCCAGGGCATCGACTTCAATATCCGCGGCATCGGTAAGGCCGAGCACAACACGCAGACGACGACGGGCGTGATCACCTATCGCGACGGCGTGGCGACGTTTCCAGGGTATTTCGCCGGCGAGCCTTACTACGATATCGCACGCGTAGAAATTTTGCGCGGGCCGCAAGGTACGTTCGTCGGGCAGAACGCGACAGGCGGCGCGGTGTTCGTCACATCGCAAAATCCCCAGATCGGCGGCGACAACGATGGTTACATCATGGGCTCGCTCGGGAACTACAATTCCTACAGCCTTCAAGGCGCCGTGAACCTGCCGATTAGCGACACGCTTGCCGCGCGCGTCGCGTTTAACACCGACAATCGCGACAGCTTCTACGATATCACCGGGCCTTATACCGGCGATGACGGCGTCCACACGTTCAGCGGACGGTTCAGTCTATTGTGGGAACCTACGTCGAACTTTTCAGCGCTCTGGAAGACCGACGTCAATTATCTAGATCTCAGTGGCTATAACGCAGATCCCGTGCTCGCAACGAATGACGAGTTCGAGATCACCGCGAATGCTGACATCGCAGCGCTCGATCGCTTCGCGCGCACCGTTCTGCAGCTCAACTACGAGTTCGAGGGTGGCACGACATTGCGGTCCGTCACGAGCTACCAGGCGGGTAGTACGATTTATCGCTCCGATCTTGATGGCACCGGCGCCGGCAACCTCACGTTCCGCGACTACGTCGAAGAAGACATTTTCAGCCAAGAGTTCAATCTTATTTCGCCTGACACGGGGGCGCTTTCTTGGATATTGGGCCTCTATTACCAGCACGATGAATATGATTTCCCGCCGGGAGAATTCGTCATCGGCGTTCCACCCGGCAGCGTTTTCAGCGAATACCGGCTGCAGGGGACGAATCCTAAAGAGACGTCGGCGATCTTCGGGCAAATCTCATATGATCTGACGGATCGGCTCGAGCTTGAGGTCGGCGCACGGTACGGCCGCAGCACCACTGAAAACCACGTGACCGTCAGTCAGTACGGAACGCCGATTGTTCAAGAGCAATCAGCGGAGTGGGAAAATCTTTCCGGAAAAGTCTCTCTTAACTGGACGGTCGACGATCACAACTTTGTATACGGGTTCATCGCCACCGGCTTCCGCCCGGGCGGTTTGAACGTGCCAGTTGGCCTCGGCCTGCCGGCGCCGTTCGATGAAGAGAACGTGACAAGTTACGAAGTCGGTTGGAAGGCCGGTTGGTTCGATGGGCATCTGCGCACGCAGCTCAGCGCCTATTACAACAGCTACGAAAACTTCCAGGTCATCATCGGCTATCCGCAGTTTCCAACATTCGGCTTCGAACTCAACACGCCCAATCCGAGCACGATCTACGGCGTCGAAGCGCAAGTCGAAGCTACGTTTGGCAATTTCTCCCTCGATGCGGGTCTTGGCATCATGGAGACCGAAATCGGCGAATTCTTCGCGACCGATCCGCGGGCGGCGAGCTTTACGGCCTGCAATCCAGCAACCGGTCCGGCCAGCGCTTCGTGCATCAATCTCGATGGACGTGAGCAGACCTACGCACCAGAGCTCACATTCAATGTCGGCATGCAGTATGTCTTCGAACTGCCGGGCGAAGATACGCTGACACCGCGCCTCAACTACGGGCACGTGTCCGAGCAGTGGGCGACGCTGTTCCAGAACGTTGCACGCGGCGATCGCGTTGAAGAACGCAACATCGTCAATGCACAACTTGCCTGGACGCATGGCGATTTCGTCACCACGCTGTGGGCGACGAACTTGACCGATCAGCACTACATGGGCGCGCTCAATTCGGGCCTTCGGTTTGCCGGTCCGCCACGCCAGTACGGCATTCGCGTATATCGGGCGTTCTAAGCTCCGTTAAATCCGGTCGCGGTTCGCTTTGAATTGCGGCCGGATGTAGCGTTCCAATTTTGCTGAAGGTCCGACCACGCAATGGCATCGAGTAACACTATGTCGGGCCAGAGTGCCGACGCCGTGCGTCCGGGAGCGCACGCGTGGACGGCACTCTGGCTGTTATGCTTCGTTTATGTGCTGAACTTTCTCGACCGGCAGCTTCTCTCCATTCTTTCAAAGCCCATTCAGGACGAGCTTGGGATCAGCGATAGCCAACTCGGTCTGATCGGCGGGCTCTACTTTGCCGCGTTCTACTGCATCCTGGCCATTCCAGTCGGTTGGCTCGCTGACCGCACTAATCGATCGCGCGTTGTCGCGCTGGCGTGCGGACTTTGGAGCGCCGCAACTGCCGCATGCGGCTTTGCGCAAAGCTATCCCCAACTCGCCGTGGCGCGCATGGCGGTGGGAGTCGGCGAGGCCGGCGGTGTGCCGCCGTCCTACGCGATCATCTCGGATTATTTCCCGCCGGGGAAGCGCGGCACGGCGCTTAGCTTGTTCAATCTTGGACCGCCTATCGGTCAGGCGCTCGGTATCGCGTTCGGGGCTTCGGTCGCGGCCGCTTACTCGTGGCGGTCGGCGTTCATCGCGATTGGTATCGTCGGCGTCGCAACGGCGCTCATCGTTTGGATATTTGTAAAGGAACCCGCGCGAGGCTCGCTCGATGCGAGCAATGGTTCGGCCGTGGACGCGGGCCCGAAGGCTGGCTTTTGGTCGACGTGCCGAATGTTCTTTACGCATCCGGTGCTTTTGCGGGTGTCGCTGGCGTGTGCAGCCACTCAGTTCGTCACCTATGGTATTTTGAACTTCACGACACTCTTTCTCATGCGTGAGAAGGGTATGACGCTGCAGGAAGTGGCGCTTTATTACGCGCTTTTGATCGGCGTCTTTATCAGTGCGGGCATGTTCGTTTCCGGACGGCTGATCGATTTCTTCGCCAAACGCTCAAAAACCGCGTTCGCGTGGATACCGGCGACGGGTCTCGTTCTGGCGATCCCGTTGTTCATTGGGTTTGTGTGGGCGCCGACATGGCAGATGGCGTTGCTGTTTTTGGCTTTGCCGACCGGCCTCAACTATTTTTATCTCTCACCGGCGGTGACGCTGGTTCAAGAAGAAGTGCGCCCTGATCAACGGGTGTTGTGCGGGGCGCTTTTGCTTCTCGTGATGAATCTGGTTGGCCTTGGGTTTGGGCCGACATTCGTCGGCTTCGTCAGTGATTATTTCAAACCGACGCATCCCAACAATTCACTGCAGCTGGCTTTCTACGCTTTGGTGCCGTTCTACGTGTTGGCGGTGTTGTTGTTCATGTGGCTCGCTCGCGCGCTGAAGCGTGAGACTGCCGCCGGAGTACGTGCATGAGACATTTGCTTCAGATGTTTGCACTGGCGCTTGCCGTTGGCTGCGCGACGCCCGCGCGATCGCAAGACGCGCCGATTGTCGTGACCAATGCCGGCGGTGTGCGCGGCGAGACGGCGGGCAATGTCAACGTATTCCGTGGCATTCCGTATGCTCGTCCGCCTGTCGGTGCGCTCCGCTGGCGCCCGCCATTGCCTGCGCAGCGTTGGCGCGATGTGCGCGACGCTACGCGCTTCGGCGCTGCGTGCATGCAGCCACCGTCTCGCGACGGCAGCATCTACTACAATACGCACGCGGCGATGAGCGAAGACTGTCTCTTTCTCAATGTCTGGACGCCCGCAGACGCGCGCAATGCGCCGGTCATGGTTTGGATTCACGGGGGATCGCTTGTCGGCGGCGCTGGCAGCGAAGAAATGTACGACGGTACGCGCTTCGCGGAGCACGGAATTATCGTCGTCTCGATCAATTACCGGTTGGGCGCGCTTGGTTATATGGCGCACCCTGAACTTAGCGCGGAGTCGCGCCGCAACATTTCTGGAAACTACGGTCTGCTGGACCAAATCCAGGCGCTGCGCTGGGTGCAGCGTAACATTGGGGCCTTTGGCGGCGACGCCTCGAACATCACCATCGCCGGTGAATCGGCTGGCGCATTGAGTGTGATGTATCTGATGGCGACGCCTGAGGCGCGCGGGCTGTTTCAGCGCGCGATCGCGCAGAGCGCTTACATGATCACAGCGCCGGAATTGCGCAGCACGACATACCGGGACTTTCCGCCTGCTGAAGCGATCGGATACTGGCTCATGGGCCAACTTGGCGCCGGGGATATTGCGGGTCTTCGCTCGATGAGCGCAGAGGCGATCATCGCCGGCTCCGCGACCAGCGGCTATTTTCCCTTCGTCACGGTGGATGGCCGCACCGTGCCGCGTCAGTTGGTAGACACATTTGATCGTGGGGACCAGGCGCACGTCCCGATCCTCGCCGGCTTCAACGAAGGCGAGATCCGGTCTTTGCGTTTCTTGTTGCCACCAGCGCCAGCGGACGCTGCGGCGTACACCAGCGAAATTCGCACGCGGTATGGCGAGCTCGCCGATGCATTCCTGGCGCGTTATCCCGCCGACAACATTCCTGAGAGCATGTTGGCGACGACGCGTGACGGCATGTACGGCTGGACCGCGGAGCGTCTGGCGTCAAAGCAGACAGCGGTCGGTGCACGTTCCTATCTCTATTTCTATGATCATTCCTACCCGGCCGCCGACGGTGCGGGGCTTCATGCATTTCACGGCGGTGAAATTCCGTTCGCTTTCGGCAACACGACGCGGACGGGGCCGCGCTGGCCAGCGATTCCGCAAACGCCGGAACAAGCGCAGCTATCGGATGCGATGGTGAGCTATTGGACGACGTTCGTGCGTGATGGAACGCCGACGGCGCCCGGAGCGGCCGAGTGGCGTCCCTACGGAGCCGACCGCGCTTACATGGCTTTTGAGGACGCGCCGGTGATGCGTACGGCGCCGCCCAACAGTTATGAAATTCATGAGGCGGTGGTTTGTCATCGCCGCGCTCAAGGCACGATCGCGTGGAATTGGAATCTCGGCGTGATCGCTCCGCCGCTCCCGCAAGAAGGGCCGCACTGCCGATGATCGACGGCGAAATGCAATCCTTCCCGCTGACCCTCGACAAATTCTTGGAACACGCAGCGAAATGGCGCCCGAACGCCGAAGTTGTGACGGCGCGTGACGGCGGCCGGCGCGACCGTATTGGCTATGCTGGGCTAATGGATCGCAGCCGCCGGGTATCTGCGGTGTTGCGCGATCTTGGCGTAAAGCCAGGCGATCGCGTCGCGACATTAGCGTGGAATACCCAAACGCATGTTGAGGCCTGGTACGCGATCATGGGCATGGGTGCGGTGTGCCACACGCTCAACCCGCGCCTTACCGGTCTTCAATTGGGGTCGATGGTGGCGCAGTCAAAGGCGCGGGTGCTGATTGTCAGCGCCGATCTCGCCACATTGGCGACCGCGATAACCGGCGCCGGGAGCGCCATCGATCGTATTCTGGTGATCGACGGTGATGCCGATGAAGGAATGCAGGCGCTTGAGCCGCTACTTGCCGCCGCCGACGCTCGTAGTGTTGTTTGGGGTGCATTCGAAGAGACGCGCGCCTCTGGCCTTTGCTTCACGTCGGGAACGACAGGCGCGCCAAAGGGTGTTAGCTACACCCATCGATCGAGCTATCTTCACACACTAAGACTGTTGCAGGCTGACGTTCTCGCGCTGACCGCGAAAGATAGCGTGCTCACGGTTGTGCCGATGTTCCACGCCAATGCCTGGGGCTTGCCTTTCGCGGTGCCTGCGGCCGGCGCAAAACTTGTTCTGCCTGGCCGCAACACTGATGGCGCGAGTCTGGCTGCTCTCATCAACGCTGAGAGCGTCACCGTCGCTGTCGGTATCGCGACGGTTTGGCTGGGCCTCGTTGAGCATCTTGAGGCGCATGGCGGACAAACGCCTTCGCTGGAGCGGGTTGTCGTCGGTGGCGCGCCGCTGCCGCCAGCCTTGATGCGCCGGATTGAAGAGCGGCTCGGCGCGAGCGTGCAAACCAGCTGGGGCATGACCGAGCTTTCGCCATCTGGCACGTTTGCCGCGCCGCATGACCCGGCGCGCTCCGCCGCAGTTTCTGGCCGCCCGTCGATTGGCGTCGATTTGCTGATCACCGATGCCGATGGCAATGCGCTGGCGGAGCAACGCGAAGTGGAGGGACATTTACGCGTTCGTGGTGCAGCTGTGATCGAGCGCTATTTCGGCGATGAGAGTAGTGCAACGACTGCTGACGGATGGTTTGCCACCGGCGATCTTGCAAAGATCGATACGGCTGGGAACCTGATCATCACCGGACGTGCGAAAGATCTCATCAAATCGGGCGGCGAATGGATTAATCCGGTTGAGATAGAGACCGTGGTCAGCAGCTTGCCCGAGGTTTCGCTTGCGGCGGTGATTGGCCGCCAGCACGAGAAATGGGGCGAGCGACCAATACTCCTGGTGCAGACACGCGAGGAGAGTGCGATTAGCGATGAGGCATTGCTGGCGCCATTGCGCGATACTTTGGCGCCTTGGTGGATACCCGATGCAATTGTACGCATTGCGCAGATGCCGCTCGCGCCCACAGGTAAGATCGACAAGATTCGTTTGAGAGCTGAGTATGGCGGTTAAGTCCGGAACCAAGCGCAAGCCAGCGTCCGCGAAGGCGAAAGCCAAGGTCAAGCCGCGCGCCGACGCCAAGCCACGCCGCAGCGTCACCAAGGTGCAGCAACGCGCCGATAAAATGGAACAGATACTCGATGCGGCTGAGTATCTGTTCTCGAAGCATGGCCTCAATGGCGTCTTATTGAAGGATGTCGCGCAGCGTGTCGGCGTCCACCACACGCTGATCAATTTCTATTTTACCGACAAGAACACGCTTTTCTCCGCGGTGTTCGCGCGTCGCGCAGGCGTGACGAGTTCGCTGCGTATGGCTGCGCTCGATCGTTACGACGAAGAGACTAAAGGCAAGCCCACTGTCGAAGGCGCATTGCACGCTTTCCTCGATACCGACTTTGACCTCTACAGCCAAGGCGGCGAGGGGTGGAAAAATTACGGGGCGCTCGGTGCGCAGGCTTCAAACACGGCCGAAGGCGCGGCGCTCATGGACAAGCATTTCGATCCGGTTGTGCTGCGCTTGCTCGGGCTATTGAAGAAAGCGCTGCCCGATTGCGCCGAGGAGGACATTTTCTGGGGCTATCATTTCGTCACCGGCGCTCTGATGCTGACGCTGGCGCGCACAGGTCGTATCGACAAGCTCAGCGGCGGTCTTTGCAGATCTGACGACTATGATGCAGTGAAAGCTCGTATGGCGTCGTTCATGGCTGCCGGATTTCACAACATCGCGAAGCGGAGAGCGCCGAAGTAAGCCGAACCGGCTTCGTTTGCTCGGGTACGTCGGCGTCGATCACATACTTTGGCGCAACACAGGCGGAACGGTTGCGCTTTGGACCATGAATGGCTTCATCGCGTGGAGCCAAGCCATCGTTGCAAACGTCCCGACGAGGTGGAGGCTGATCTAGCGAGCGGATTTGCGTTGGATCTGCGCCTGCGTCTACTTGCCTTGCGCGCATGGGGGCGACGTTGACAGATGTTCGGCAACGGCTGTGCGGCTTCGCCGGTGTGCGATCGTCGGCCAATAGGCGCCTGCGCCTTGTATGGCGCCGCTCGACTCGATTGAACGCACGAGAATCTTTACGGCGCGGGCAGCGTTCGCCGACGGCAGTGTAAGCGCAGCGGCGGAAGTCTCGTCGCACCGGTATTGTCGGCTTGCAGCCGCTTCAGTTGAGATTTGGAAAAGCCCGCGCCGGAATGTCGGCCGGTGCATGGCGCTGTCGTATGGATGCCATCGCGTTCGCGTTGTAACGCCGCCGCTCTCGCGCTCCGCGATCTGCGTGAGAAGATCGCGCCAAAACACTTCTCTCGCCGCAACGTCTAAGATTTCGAAATTTGAACAGAAGGCGCTCGCATCACTCGGTGTGAGCGCATCTAGTTCTGTGTTGCCGTTCACAGCTTCTGTGACCGCGCTCTCTATGCTTGTGACCGCAGGCTCAGCCGATGCGGAGCAGAAGAGCGCAGCAAACATTGCAAACGTTACAGTAATGGCGGCACGCCTTGGCCAATTCGACATCGTATCTGACCTCATACATTGGAGACGCCGCCAAAGGCGTGTCCCCTCATGCTGAGGTGCACGTGCGGCGGTGGCGTCTAGGTCAGGAGACTTGTTGGAGTGCAATCATGAGAGCTGCGAACACCGCAACACTGTTGGCCGTATTGACACTAGGCGCCTGTGCAACAGCGCCGGACCGCATCGCAGCCATTGCGCCGCCGCCCAATCAGTACAGCCGGATGAGTTGTGAGCAGCTAACAGCCGAGCATTCAACGATCGATCAATCGCTTGCCCGGCTTGAAACAACGCAGCGACGCACACGGAGGATCGATACCTTAGGTGTAGCGCTCCTGTTTTTGCCGGTCGGCTCGCTAATTGGCGGTAATCACGCGCGCGAGATCGGCGCTTTGAGGGGAGAACAGCGCGCGATTGACGCACGGCTTTCGCGGGGCAGCTGTGCTAGCGATAGCGCGCCTATCGCCGTCAACGATCCCACGTCCTGATTGATGGAGTGCCTCATGAAAAGAAACCTCCGGTTCTTGCTCGGCGCTTCGTGCGCGCTTGTGTTGCTCGGTTGCGCGACGCCGGCCTCCGAGCCGATGACCATGGTCGCGATGCGGAGCGTGGCGCCTAGAACTGCGGGCGCTGAGGTCGGGACGATCATGATCCATTCCATGTCGGGCCATATCGCGTTGATGGTTGATCTGCACGGCTTGTCGCCGGGCGAACACGGCATGCATGTGCACGCTAACGCCAGTTGTGAGAGCGCTGTTGGAAGCAACGGCGAGATGACGCCGGCCGGGGCCGCTGGCGCGCACTACGATCCAGCGCAAAGCGGTCATCACGAGGGGCCGGACGGCAACGGCCATCTCGGCGATCTGCCGCGGCTGCATGTCGATGCACAGGGCAATGCGCGCGAGACGTTGATGCTGACGCGTGTCCATTCGATCGAAGACCTAAATGGCCGTGCGATCATCATTCATGCGAACGGCGACAATTACAGCGACACGCCCGCGCCGCTTGGCGGTGGTGGAGCGAGAGTTGCGTGCGGTGTTATAGGCTAAAAGCGCACCGGAAGGCCTGTAGTCCGACAATCCGGAGATGAGGCCAATCTCTCGGTTGGCTGCGGGCAATTTATTGCGCGCGGTTCATCGTCACTTACGCTGACGCCAGCATGATCGCGCCACCGCCGACGAGCGCGACGCCAAGCCAGTGCTTCAGCGAGAGATGATCCCCCAAAAACAACGCCGCGAAAATCGCAACGAACACGACGCTCAATTTATCGATTGAGGCGACTTGTGCGACCGGCCCCATTTTCAGCGCCCGGAAATAACAGAGCCAGGACAAACCGGTGGCGACGCCCGAAAGCACAAGAAAAATATATGAGCGCGACGTGATTGAGTTCAGTGGTTGAGCCGCGTTTGTCGCGACCACGAACAGGCCGGCGACGATGACGATGACCATCGTGCGAATGAAGGTAGCGAACGTTGGATCGACCCGCTCGATGCCGACCTTGGCGAGAACTGCTGTAAGGGCGGCGAACGCGGCGGATAGAAATGCCCAAGTCTGCCATTGGTCGAAGGCCGTTTGCATGACGTGGGGCTCCTGAAGCTGAACACGTTGATTTTCTGCGACATCTTACCTCCATCGGACCTGTTCGCGCTGAAATTGAGAAAAAGTGCATTTGCTCAGTTGAGAGCCGTTCGCATTTGGGCTATCCGCCACCCCTGCCTCCGGGGGAATGAGAATGACTATCAATCCGAACAGCCGTCGCTCGCTGCGATTTGCTTGCGCATTTGCTGCGTTCGGAGCCGGCATGGCCGGTGCGGCGGCGGCCCAATCGACCACGACGGAGACCATTACGGTCGTCGGGTCTCGGAGCTATCGCGCCGCCGAAAGCTCAAGTTCGACCAGAACCGACACGCCGCTCATCGACGTTCCCCAAGCGGTCACTGTGGTCACCGAAGCTGAACTGCGCGACCGCGCTGCGCAAAACCTCGCCGATACCGTGCGCTACGTGCCGGGCGTGTCGTTCGCTCAGGGCGAAGGCAACCGCGACACGCCGATCTTCCGAGGTAATGCCTCGACGGCCGATATGTTCGTCGACGGCGTGCGCGACGACGTTCAGTACTTTCGCGATCTATACAACGTCGATCACGTGGACGTGCTGCGCGGTTCAAACGGGATGATCTTTGGGCGCGGGGGCGGCGGCGGGGTCATCAATCGGGTGACGCGTCAGGCCAATGGCCAAGACGTGCACCAGGTCACCGCGCAACTCTCCGGTGAGGGCGGCGGCCGTATCACCGGTGATTTCGGCATGGCCATTGACGATATGGCGTCGTTTCGCGTTACCGGCGTCTATGAAGATTCAAATAGCTACCGCGACGAGGTCACGTATCAACGCAACGGCATAAACCCGACTTTCGCGCTACGCGTGGGTGAGAACACGCTCCTGCGCGTTGGCTACGAGTATTACGACTACGAATTCGTCGCCGACCGCGGCGTGTCCAGCTTCAACGGCCGCCCGCTCAATGTTGATCCTCGCGCCTTCTTTGGCGATCCTGACCGCAGCCCGACGACCACAACCGTCAATGCGTTCAATCTCCACTTTGAGCACCAGTTCGAGAATGGCTTGCGACTGACGAACCACACGCGCTGGGGCATTTACGATAAATTCTATCAGAACGTTTTTGCCGGCGCGACTTCGGGTGGCGGCGCCAGCGTGGCAATCGAGGCCTACCGTCAAGCGACGGACCGCAACTCGTTCTTCAATCAGACAGATCTCAACTTCGACATCGCGACCGGCGGCATCAATCACGACATTCTTATTGGTCTCGAATATGGCCGCCAGATTACGGACAATTTCCGCGAAACCGGATATTTCACGGCAGTCTCGCCAACCACGACCGCTGTAACTGTGCCGGTGAGCAACCCGCGCTATACCGGTGCGATTCAATTCCGGCAAAGCGCGACTGACGCAGATAACAACAGCACGGCCACGCAGTACGCTGCCTTCATGCAAGATCAGATCGAGTTCTCGCCGCACTGGCAAGCGGTGGTCGGGGTCCGCTATGATCGCTTCGAGTCTGAGCTCGCGAACCACCGTACCGGCGCGCAATTCAGCGCCGAGGACAATCTGTGGTCGCCGCGCTTCGGACTTATAGTCAAGCCTATCGAAGATGCTTCGATCTATGCGAGTTACTCGCAGACGTTCGTTCCACGCGCCGGCGAGCAGCTCGCGTCGCTCAGCGCCACCAACGCGGCGCTCGATCCTGAAGAGTGGGAGAACATCGAGCTCGGCGCGAAGTGGGACATCCTGCCGTCGCTTTCGCTCAATGGCGCAATTTACCAACTGCAGCGCACCAATGTTGCGATTACCGATCCGCTCAATCCGACCCAGCTAATCTTGGTTGACGGGCAAGAGGTGCGCGGCGTCGAAATTGGCGTCAGCGGCGATCTAACTGATCGGTGGCATATCGTCGGCGGTTATGCGTACCAGGACAGCGAAATCCTGAGCAATCAGTCGGCAACCGTTCGTGCCGGTGCGACGCTGGCCCAAACGCCTCAGCACTCTTTCTCGCTCTGGAATCGCTACGACTTCAACGATCGTTTCGGTGCAGGTCTCGGGGTTGTTTACGTTGGGGAGCGTTTCGCTACGGTTGAGAACGTCGCGACGCCAGCAAGCAATGTCGTGCTCGAAGACTACACGCGTGTTGATGCCGCCGTGTACTGGACGATCAACGACAATTTGCGCGTTCAGCTCAACGTCGAGAATTTGCTCGACGAGACCTATTTCATCAACGCGCACAGCAACACCAATGTGATGCCTGGTTCACCGCGCTCATTTCGCGTCGGCCTCAGCGCAGCGTTCTGAGCAGAGTGTGCGGGAGATCCATTGCTCTCCCGCGGCGCATCCAGCGCCAAGTACGGCTGTCCAAATCGCCCACCGCCACAGGTCGGTCTGGGAACTTTGGCGGCGCCCAGAGCTTTGAACAGGGCACGAGGTTTGCCCATGACTGGTTCAATGCAGCCACAAAATCCCGCCGCGCGTTACGCCACGCCGCGCGATCTCATTTCTGATCCGAAGCTCTCGCTGAAGGAAAAGTGCGCGCTGCTTGATGAGTGGGAGGACGATGTTCGTCACCGGCTGGTTGCGTCCGAGGAAGGAATGACCGGCGCGCCGGTGAAGGTTGAGCTTGTTGATATCTTGGCGGCGAAGGCAGAGTTGCCGATCGAGACGCCGCCGCGCTCGACGGACTCGAAAGCCTGATTTCGCGCGCGCGTTCAGCGCGAAGGCTTGACCGCAGACAGCCGAACGCTGGATCGTTCGGGGATGGGATCAGGGCTCGACCCAGCATTGCTGCGCCGTTTGCTGCGCGCGAAGGACCGCATGGATGCGGCTTCCGAAGAAGAGTGGCCGGTTGAGCGGCTGGCGGCGGTCAGTGGCGTTTCCGAAGCGCACTTTGCGCGCTCATTCAAAGACGCTTTCGGCGTGCCGCCCCATCGCTATCTGCTGACTCGCCGCATCGAGCGCGCGAAGGCGCTGCTCCGGGACACCGATCAGCCGATCATCGACATCGCCTTCCAGACCGGTTGGGCGAGCCTCGGCACGTTCGGCAGCGTCTTCCGCGACATCACCGGCGAAAGCCCCACAGAACTCCGCGCCCGCGAGCAAGCGGGCGCGCATGCGCTTGACCAGGTTCCGCACTGTTTCATCAGCGCCGCCTATCGCCCCAACCTCAAGTCCGCAGTTTCGGAGAAGCGCCGCCAGGAGGCGGCAGATAAAACCGATCCCGAAGCAACAGAGACTTCGGAGGAAACGAAATGAGCAACGGTATCGGCGTGGTCGGCCTCTACGTTCACGATCAGGACGAGGCGCTCGACTTTTACGTCAACAAATTGGGCTTTGCCGTCCACGCCGACGCGCGCAACGGCGCCTATCGCTGGCTCACGGTGAAGCACCCTAGCCAGCCGACGATTGAGCTTGGCCTCTTTCAGCCACAAGAGCCGGTGATGGACGCCGCGACCGCGCAGACCATGCGCGAGATGGTCGCCAAAGGCGCGATGCCGCCGCTGGTGCTGGTCGTTGAGGATTGCAAAGCCTCTTACGAAGCGATGCGCGCCAAGGGCGTAGAGTTCACGCAAGAGCCGATCGCGCGCTATGGCGGCGTCGATGCGAACTTCCGCGATCCGTCCGGCAATGGCTGGAAAATGATCCAGGGCTGAGCGCCATGCACGCCGAACTCATTCAAGCCGCATCGAGGAAGATCGCCATGAGCAAATTCATTCGCCAGTTTCATCGCTGGACGTCAGCTTTGTTCGTGTTGAGCGTCATCGCCACCACCATCGCGCTGGCGCAGCCGACGCCGATCATGTGGATGTCCTACGTGCCGCTTCTGCCATTGGCTTTGCTGTCGCTGACCGGCATCTAGATGTTCTTCCAGCCGTACGCCGCGAAGTGGCGGCGCAAGAACTGAGGGCGCGACGTGGCGAAGAAGGCAACAAAGAAGGCTTCGAAAGCTAAGGCTGTGCCGAAGAAGAGGTCGGCAAAGCCCAAGCTTCTCTCTGGCGGCAATCCGCAGATCGCCAAAGGATATGGTGACGCGCCGGTGCAAGCTTACATCGCTGCCGTTCCCGATTGGCGGCGCGACGTCTGCCAGCAACTTGACGCGATTATCACCAAGGCCGTGCCGGGCGTGAAGAAAGCCGTGAAATGGAATTCGCCGTTCTATGGGCGGATCGAGAATTCCTGGTTTCTGAGCTTTCACGTCTTCACGCGCTACGTGAAGGTCGCCTTCTTCAACGGCGCCTCGCTGAAGCCGCAGCCTGCGGGGACGTCAAAGCAAGCACGCGTCCGCTATTACGACATCCACGAAGGCGAACTCGACGAGAAGCAATTCACGGCGTGGGTCAAACAAGCCAGCAAATTTCCCGGCGAGAAGATGTGAGCGATATGAAGAAGGCAAAGAAAGCCGTGGCGAAAGCGACCGCAAAGAAGGCCAAGGCCGTCGTGAAAAATGATTGGCGCGCCGAAACGTTCGCGCGCGTGCGCGCGATCATTGAAGTGGCCGCCCCGGACGCGACAGTTGAAGCCAAATGGAAAAAGGCGACCAATCCCGCTGGCGTGCCGACCTGGTCGCAGAACGGCATCCTCTTCACCGGCGAAACCTACAAAGACAAACTCAAGTTCACCTTCGCGCACGGCGCTGCGCTCGATGATCCGGCGGGCGTGTTCAATGCCAGCCTCGATGCCGGCACGCGCCGCGCTATCGACATCCACGAAGGCGACAAGATCAATGAGAAGGCTCTGAAGGCGCTCATCCGCGCCGCTGTCGCGTTCAACACCGCTAAGAAGAAGTAAGCAGCGAGTGGCGCCCGAGAGGGAACATTGCAGTTTCGAAATCTTCCAGCGCAGCCAACGCCCAGAAACCGCCGCACACACAGCATGGAACTCGCGCTTCGATTTCGCGTTCAGATGACGCTGCACGTCACATGCGAATGGAGGGCGCCATTCCTAAGCTTACCGCTGACTCACTTGAGTCCGATCTGAAACTTTCCGACCGCGGCGCTGCCGACGGCGCAAAGAATATTCCTGGCTCTCAAGATAGCCGCTTGTCCGCCGTCGAGGCGATGGTGGTGAGCCGGATCGAAGGCGCGATCTCGCAGAAGTCGAACGAGATCCTCGGCGTTGGGTCAGGGCAGGATTTCACCACGCTGCCGCAAGACCTCGAGTCGATGGCGACAGAGCCGCAGACAATCCTGACCGGCTTTCGCGCCAAGAAAGCGCGCGCACAAGCGGCGCTCGGTCTCGAACTCAACGCTGCGCAGACCGATTACGCACGCGCTTATCGCGACTACCGCGCCTTCCGCATCCAGCATCAGCTCACCGAAACTGAGCCGAGCTACGACACGGTGTTCTGGCGCAAGGTGTTCTTCCTGGCGCTTCTCTTCATCGTCGAAGTCGCCGCGAACGGCTGGATGATCGGCCAGGCAAGCCCTGGCGGTTTGGTGCAAGGCTGGTCGACGGCGCTGATGATTTCAGTGCTCGTCGTGCTCACCGGCTCGCTGCTCGGCGCAGGCCCGTGGCGCTATCTCAACTATCGCGGCGCCGATGGTGGCGGTTTCAAACACCGCATGTGGGCGATACCGGCGCTTATAGTCGGCAGCGCGCTCCTGCTGCTGTTTGCCTTCTATATCGCGCACTATCGCTATGAGCTTTCGCACAGCTCGCTCGACGCGCCGGTGCCGGACAACATTCTGACGTCGGTGCTGACGCAACCGTTCCAGCCGTTCCAACAATTGGAATCGCTGTTGCTGTTCATCATCGCGCTGCTCATCGGCATCTTCGCCGTCCATCGCGGGGCCAACTGGGACGATCCCTATCCCGGCTACGGCCCGCGTCACCGCCGCATGGAAGAGGCGCGCGAGCGCTCGCAAGATATCGCGCAGCGTCTGTCCGAAGACATCGACGTCGCCAAAGCCGACGCTGATCGCGCGCTTAACGACATCACTACCAAGAGCACCGGCGCTGTCGCATCGTTGCGCCAAGCGATCGCACGCACGCAAGACAACGCCGCGATCTGGGATTTCACGGCTGCCGAAATCCTGGCCGAGGGCCGCGACGCCATCGAGATCTATCGTGACGCCAATCGTGAAGCCCGCTCGGCGGCGGAGCCGGGATACTTCTCGCGCGACGCATTCGATGACGCCGAGCCGCCATCATCGGCCGAAATCTTGGAAACACTGACCACAGCCTTCGGCCGCGCCACCTCGAACATCACCGCCTGCAAAAGCCAATTGGCCGGCGCACGCGCGCAGCTCGAGGCGGAATATCATTCCTTCTATGACGACGAGCTCACGCCGTTCCTGAAGAACATCGAAAACGCTGCAACGATCAACGTCCGCGGCGAATTCGGCGACGTGAAGAAACTCGCGCCGATCGAGCTCGGCCCGGAAAGCGACGATGAGGAAACGGAAGAGCAGGCCGAAGCCGTCTCATTCCGTCATCGGCGGAGGTCCCGCTAGATGCGCCGCGAACGTGAAGCCGCGAACCGGCGTTATGCCGGCTTCACGGCCGGCGTGCTGTTCAGCGTGCTCGCGCTGACGGCCACCGTTTGGCTTATGCGCCCAGCCGACCTCGACGCCGCCACGCTTTGCCCAACCAATCGTCCGCTCGCCGGCCACACCGTCGTGATTGTCGATCGCACGGATCGTTGGACCACCGCGATGGGCGCGGCGCTCACCCAACTCGTAGAGAACGCGCAGCGCGATACGGACAAGTACGAGAAGTTCTCGATCGTTTCGCTCGACGCGAACCAATCGGTGCATCCGCTGTTCTCGATCTGCAATCCGGGCGAGCCGACGTTCTGGTCCGACCTCTATCGCGGCCGCCGCTACACCACGCGCGATTTCGAAGAGCGTTTCGTAGGCGCGGCCGATCGCGTCGTTGAAGAAGTGCGCGAACCGTCAGAGGCGCGCACCAGCCCGATCGTCGAATACGTACACCGTTGGTTGGGCAGTGACGACTTCAACGCCAATGTCGCCCATCGCCGCCTCATCCTGGTGTCGGACATGCGCCAGAACTCGGATCTCTACAGCATCTATTCAGGCGCTGAGGATCAGCTCGGCGACGTGGTTGCGCGTCAGTTCGGCCCAGCAGCAGAAGGCGTGGCGTTCGACATCTATTTCGTCGCCCACGGTCAGGATCACCACGTCAGTGAGGACGAAGTCCGCACCGCTTGGGACAATGCCTTTGGGCGGATCGGCGCCGATTATTCGTGGCGCCAGATCAGCTAGGGGGAATTGCTGCAGTGCGGCAGCAATGATTTTACGGTGAAGGCGGCCGCAGAGGGTTGAAATGACCCTTTGTATCGCTCAATCGGGCAACGAATGTCCGCTAATCACGCGATCCTTGCTAAGAATCCGCGCCTGAGTATTTTCCGCCCGCAAATCAACGCGGGACGCGCTCGGACGCGCCGCC
>JAPLOL010000132.1 GCA_026400735.1 Alphaproteobacteria bacterium
ACGCCAGTGCCCGCCGCTGCGATGCCGACCGCACCGAAAGCACAGCAAGCCGTCGCCAAACCCGCAGCGCGGGACGCCTCCGTCCACGAATGGAGCCAAGCGCAAGCTTCGCCCGCCGTGCGCGCGCGTGCGCAAAAGCTCTGCCTCGATCTCGGCCAAGTGCGCGGCACCGGCCCCGATGGCCGCATCACGCACGATGACCTCGACGCTGTGCTCGTCCCCGCTGTCGGCAGCGCGCGCCGCACTGGCTCAGCCATGGCAGAGCGCAACGGCATCGAGCCGGTCAAAGTCATCGGCCTGCGCCGCAAGATCGCGGAGAAGATGCAGGACGCCAAGCGCCGCATCCCGCACTTCGCTTACGTCGAAGAGGCTGACCTTACAGAACTTGAAGAGCTTCGCGCGCACCTGAACGCTACCAAGCGCAACGATCAGCCGAAGCTCACCATGCTTCCGTTCCTGATGCGCGCGCTCGTGATGGCGCTGCCGGATTTCCCGCAGATCATCGCCCGCTACGATGACGAGCAGGGCGTCGTTTATCGCCATGAGAACGTCGATATCGGCATCGCCACCCAGACCGATAACGGCCTCATCGTGCCTGTCGTGCGCCATGTCGAAGCGCGCGACATGTGGGATTGCGCGCTCGAAGTCTCGCGCCTCGCCGCTGCCGTTCGCAACAATAGCGCCGGCAAGGACGAACTCTCAGGCTCGACCATCACCATCACCTCGCTCGGCGCCCTCGGCGGCATCGTGACGACGCCGGTGATCAATCACCCGGAAGTCGCGATCATCGGCGTGAACAAACTCGTCGAACGCCCCGTCGTGAAGAACGGCCAGATCGTTATCCGCAAGATGATGAACCTCAGCTCGTCCTTCGATCACCGCGTGGTCGACGGCTACGATGCGGCGGCGTTCATCCAGCGCGTGAAGGGCTTGCTCGAACACCCAGCCGCGCTATTCATCGAGCGCTAGTTCGTTGCGGGAGAGATGATGAGGGCGATCCTCGCAATTGCAGCTTTCGTCTCTGCTGCGTTTTGCGGAGCAGCGCACGCTCAGCAAAACGTGGCGCTACGAGATTGGAGTAATCTTTGCCTCGCAACGCACGGCGACCCGGCCGCCGCGCTCGCGCGTGCGGACGCTGCTGGCTGGCGAGCTGATGACATAACCGCTCAAAGTCAGATGGCGACTGGCCAATTCGAGGCGGTCGCCTTTCGCTTCTCTGTCGACACGATGAATCGCCGGCACACCTTGGCGGTGCTGACGTTTCGCCCCGAAACCCGAGCGGGCGCTCAAGTGCAAAATGTCCAGTGCATCGTGTCGTACCCAACTGGTACAGGCCCCCTAGGCGAGATGGAGACGATCCTTGGCTTCCCGAGATCGTGGTTCGACCAGGGTAGCTCTGTATGGGCGCTCATTGAGGATGGCGGTCCGATGCGCCCCGTCCCAGATGATCCTGCCGTGGCGCGGCCGCTGTTTGAGAGCAATCAAACCGCGCTTGTGCGCGTTCAAACCGCGCAAGGCCTAGACATCGTGATGTTTGAGAGGATGCGCTCGCCATAGCGTGCCCGTTTGTGGAGATCTGCGTTCTATGCCGCTGAGCTAGCGCACCAGCGCCGCATATTCCGCGTTCGCCTGTTCAGCTTCGCCGCGCACCCAATCGCGGAATGTCGCGATCTTGCGGCTCTTCTCGCGCACCGCAGGATACACGAACCAAAATGCTCGGCCGGACTCCGCGACGAAATCATGCGCCGGCACTAGCCGCCCAGCCTTGATGTCATCCGAGAACAAAAGCGGCGAGCCGATTGTCACGCCTTGTCCCGCGATCGCCGCCGCTGCGTCGAGATACTCCGCCTGTAGTGATGTGCAGAAGCACTTCGATAAGTCGACGCCCCGATGCCCGCGCTGCTCATACCAAGCCGCCCACCAGTCAGGACGCCCAAGCAATGGCGCATCCAGAGCGCGGCGCGGGTCGCCGATCTGTTTCACCGAGCTCTTAAGCGCCGGGCTGCAGAGCGGCATGAACACGCTCGGAAACAGCTTCACCGAGCGCAGCCCAGTCCACCGCCCACCGCCATTGCGGATCGCGGCGTCGTAGCGCCCAGCTCCGATCTCCTGCGCTGTCTCCGAAAGATCGAGCGCGATCGCGATGTCTTTGTGTGCTTTGCGAAAGCGTCCCAAGCGCGGCGTCAGCCATGCCGTACCGAATGTCGGAAGCGCGGTTAGCGATAGTCGCGCCTCATAGGCATCGACCGCATTTACAAACGTCGCCCGCAGCGAGGCAAACAGCGCCGTCAATTCCGGCGCAATCGCTTCGCCTTGCTCGGTCAGCGTCACTTTCTGCGCGTGGCGCATGAAGAGCGGCACGCCGACCTGCCGCTCCAACTGCCGCACGTGATAGCTCACGGACGCCGCAGTCGTGCTGAGCTCCATCGCCGCCTTGGCAAAACTCCCATGGCGCGCCGCAGCCTCGAAGGCGCGGATCGAGGGTAAGGAGGGCATGTTTTCGAGCATAAGGCAGACTTAGCCTTCCATCCGCCCTCCGTCGTGTCAAACGCACGCGCGTCTCGGGTAGGGTCCGCACCTCAAAGGAGACGCGAAATGAAGCTGGGTTGGATGTTTGCATTGGTCATGGGGTGCGCCGGCGAGGTCGCTGCGCAAGAAACCCTACCTCCGGGCTTCACCATGGAGCGCACCGGTCACGTCAATGATTTTGCGTATTTCGAAGGCGGCTGGAACAATGTGCAGCATCGCCTGCGCACGCGCACGCCCGGCAGCAACGATTGGGAAGACTATCCCGGCATTCTTTGCGCAACGCCGTATCTCAACGGCGCTTCGACAGTCGACGAAGTCTATTTCCCGACGCGCGGCACGGCCGGCTTCACGCTTCGTTTGTTCGATCAAGAACGTCATCAATGGTCGATTTATTGGGTGAGCAGCGTCAACGGCCGCCTCGATCCAGTCCCTGTGGTTGGCGGCTTCGACGGCAATCGCGGCGAGTTCTACGCCAACGACACGTGGGAAGGCCGCCCGATCAAAGTGCGCTATCTCTGGATCATTTCCGATCACGACCACGCACGCTGGGAGCAAGCGTTCTCGTTCGACAATCGCACCTGGGAAACCAACTGGACTGCTGACTTCACGCGCGGCGATGCGGAAGTGCTTTGTCAGAACGGCCAACCGCGCCGCTGACCTTAGGCGCTACACTCTGCAAGTTGGTCCTTTCCCAGTCTCGTCCAAGCCGTTAGCGTTGCGGCCAATCGGAGGGCCTTATGCGCATTGCCGTCTTTGCAGTTGTTGCAATTGCCATTGCTGGCGCCGCGATCGCCCAGGAGACGCAGACCCCAGCAACTCCGCCATTGCGCATCACCTGGGACGCGCGGCCCGACGCTCAAGATTTTGCGCGCAACTATCCGCAAGATGCGCTGAATCAGCAGATGTCAGGCGCTGCGCTTCTGTGTTGCACCGTCAATGAAGCGCGCGGACTCGATTGCACCGTTCCAGTGGAATATCCGGAGGGTCAAGGCTTCGGCGCCGCCACCTTGGTCCTCGCATCGAAGTTTACGATGAGTGCGGACTCGTACGCTGTCGTGCGCGACACCCAAGAAGGCCGCTTTCGGACGACCATTCGTTGGATGATGCCAGACGAGACGCCCGAAGCTGTCGCGGTAGGGTTTGAGGCGTTCAGAGAGCGCGCGAGGAATGTGTGCCCTGTGCCGCCCGCGGCGCCGGCGCCTGCGACAAACTAATTCTCTAATTCTCGTTTCGTTCGCTTACTCACCAGGGCGTGACCCCGGTCATCTTCCCGCCGCGCTTGCGAGCGCCTATTGAAGGCGTAGGGACAACACGGTCGGCGCGAGAATGCGCCGAGGCAGGGGTGCGCGTATGGCGGACATCTTCATTTCTTACGCCAGCGAAGATCGCAATCGCGTCCGCCCGCTCGCCGAAGCGCTGCAAGAGCGCGGCTTCAACGTGTGGTGGGACCGCTCGCTCGCTGCGGGGCAGGATTACACCGCGATCATCGAGAAAGAACTGAAGGACGCCAAGGCCGTCATCGTCTTGTGGACGCAAAGCTCCGCCAACTCGACTTTTGTTCGGGACGAAGCCGGCCGCGCGCGTGATGAAGGTCGTCTCGTCCCGATCATGCTTGATAGCGTGCAAATCCCGCTCGGTTTTGGTGCATTCCAAGCAGAGGACTTCACGCGCTGGAACGGCGGCGCCAACGCGCCGCAAATGCAGCTGCTTGTTGAAGTGTTGAGCGCGAAGCTCTCAGGCCGGGAAGTCAACAGCAATGAAATTCAGCGCCGCCGCAGCCGTTTGGGCATGCGCGTACGGATCGTTTCCGTGCTGACCGTTATCGCGCTCATCGCCGGTATCGCTTGGGTCGTGAACGATTTCGTTCGTCCCAATCCGCCGCCGCCGGATCTGCGCGCTGAGTTGCTACGGTTGCTGGCCGACGGCCAGCTGACGCCCGAGCAAGCGATCCAGCTCGCGCAGATTCTGGAATCAGGCGCGCTCGGCGAGACGTCCGAGGCGCGCTTGGGCGCACCGTCACCGGGCGCTGCTTCGGAAACGGCGCCCTCCGCGGCCCCAACCGATGGCGTCGTGAGCCAAGCCTCTTTTGAGGAGACGGCAAGCGCGGCCTATCGAGAGGCGTTCGTTGCACTCGCTGCCCACCCGGACGCGGAAGTGCGCCTCGCTGTCGCGCAAATGTCGCAAGATTCCACGCGCGATGCCGCGATGCAGACGTTGTGGGCATATGCCAACGCCCATCCGGAAGATCCGCTGCGTGATCAGATTTATCTGCTCTGCGGCTCGGTCGGCGAAGTGAACAACAACCCGCTCGGCCAGCGCGCGCTGGAGCAAGCCACGAGCCTGCGTTCTCGTGACCCGGCGGTGTGGCGCATGCTCTCGCGCTCCTACAGCCGCGTGAACCGCAGCGGCGAAGCCGAGGCGGCAGCGCAAGTGTCGGACGGCGTCGCGGCCCAGAACGCGGGCGACACCGCCGTTGCCGAGCAGCAATTGCAACAAGCTCTGCCACAGCTGACTTCACCCGAGCTGCGTGCGCCGGTCGCGTCGGAACTCGGCCAAATCGCCGAAGCGCGGGGCGACTTCAGCGCCGCCAGCGCCCGCTTCTCGCAAGCCTACACGGCGCGCGAGCAGGTGGCGCAGGCGGCGCCGGATTCTGCCGCCGCGGGATCGATCGAAGCTGACGCGCAGCAGCTCGTCCGCGCTCTCGATCGCTCCGGACGGACCCGCGAAGCGTGCGAACGCCTCCGCCAAGCGCAAGAGCAGCACGACGTTGCGGCGCCGGATGCCGAGCTTCTGCAGCGTTGCCAGCGTCAGTTCCGCACCAATCTGCGCAACGATGTTCAGCTTTCGCCGCAGCTGCAGCGCCGTGCGATCCAGGTGCGTCCGGAAGTGACGCCAGCGCCGACACCTTAGGGCGCTGGCCGCTAAAAAATTTGCGCTCGTCAGTCTTCGCTTGAAACCAAAGCGGGCTTGGGCGGCAACTACCAACCGTCCGAGGGAGGGCGCGATGATGAAGCGTTTGTTGGCCGTTCTGTTTGCGCTGGCCTGCTTTGCCGCCGCACCCGCTACCCAGGCTCAAGACGCAACGGCGGCCTTGGCCCAAGCGCCCGCCAACGCGCAGACCTGGGCCATTGTCTCGACGGCAGGCCGTCATGGCACGTCGCGGGTTTGGACCGAGAATGGCGTGCGCTGGTCGCGCGAGAGCATTCTGTTGCGCGGCTTCGTGACGGAGCTGGATCAGCAAATGCGCTTGAACGGCGACGGTTCGCTGCAAAGCCTGACGATCCGCGGCTCGACGCCATCCGGCGATGCCGCGGAAGCGTTCACCAGCGCCAACGGCCGCTACCAGTTCCGCTCGCCCGTCGATAACGGCGAGGGCGCGCTGCCGGCAGGTGCGTTCTACTCATCGTTCGGCGGCACGATCGATAGCAGCGTTGCGTTTGTCGATTATCTGCGCTCGCGCCCCGACCACAGCATGCAATTGCTTCCCGGCGGCCGCGCCGAGCTGATGCAGATTGCAACACGCACGGTCAGCAACGGCCGCGAGAGCAAGACGCTCACCGCGTACGCCATTGTTGGCGTCGGCCTCTCGCCGTTTCCAGTTTGGTATGACGGCGACCACTTCTTCGCCTTCGCAGGCTTCTTGTCGTACATCCCGGAAGGCTGGGAGAGCGTCGCGGCTGAACTCTCCGCCGCACAAGACGAAGCGCTCTCAGGCCGCGCCACAGCGCTGGTGAACGAAATCGGTCCGCGCGCCATGCACCCGGTGCTGTTTCAAAACGTCCGCATCTTCGATGCTGAAGGCCGCCGGTTCCGCAACAATCAAAGCGTCCTAGTCGTCGATGGCCGCATTACCGCTGTCGGTCGTAACGTTCGGGCGCCGGCGGACGCTCAGATCATTTCCGGAGAAGGCCGTACCTTGGTGCCCGGCCTCTGGGATAGCCACCAGCACTTCAGCGGCGATGACGCAGGGCCGCTTTTGCTTTCGCAAGGCATCGTCAACATCCGCGATCCAGGTAACCGCGACGCCGAACTCATGGCGCGCCGCGTGCGCATCAATGAAGGCCAGCTGCTCGGCCCACGCATCATCGCCTCGCTGCTGATCGACGGTGAAGGGCCGAACACCGCGCAGATGGCGACGGTGGCGCGCAATGCCGAAGAGGGCATTGCCGCTGTCCGCCACGCGCACGAAGCAGGCTATTTCGGCGTGAAGCTCTACGGCACGCTCGATCCAGCGCTCGTTGCCCCAATCGCGGCGGAGGCGCATCGCTTGGGCTTGCACGTGCAGGGGCACATTCCGCACGGCATGCGCCCGCTTGAGGCAGTCCGCGCTGGATACGATGAGATCACCCACATCAACTTCGTCATGATGCAAGCGATGCCGGACGATGTCGTGCAGAACTCAAACGGCTTGCCGCGCTTTTACGGCACCGCGCGCTACGCGCCGGATGTGAATCTCCGTTCGCCGGAGATGCGCAGCTATCTGGATGAACTCGCGCGCCGCCACATCGCCGTCGATCCGACGTTGGTGACATTCGAAGGCGGCTTCGTGCCTGACATGGGCGAGATGGCGGCCGCTTACGCGCCGTTCGTTGGCACCATGCCGCCAGCGGTGGAGCGTGGCTTCCGCGCCGCGAGCTTTGCGCCGTCTCCGGAAGTGTCACGCGAACAAATGCGCCGCGCCCAGGCCGCGCTGCAGAATTTGGTGGGCGAACTCCACCGCCGCCGCATCACGATTGTTGCCGGCACGGACGGCTCGGGCCTCGAACTGGTGCGCGAACTCGAACTCTATGTGGCCGCTGGCTTCACGCCTGCTGATGCACTGGCAACCGCAACGCTTGTTCCTGCGCGCCTCTTCGGCGTTGGCGATGAAACTGGTTCGATCCGTGTCGGCAAAGCCGCTGATCTTGCACTGGTGGAGGGCGACCCGAGCCGCAACATCGGCGACCTGCGCAATGTCGTCCTGGTGATGCGCGACGGCCGATTGATGCAGGCGGACGCTCTGCGGCGTGCGATCGGCATCTCAGGTCCGCCCCGGCGCGCGAACTAAGTGCGCGGCTTGAGGAAGAGCACTTTCGCTGCGCCGTAGCTGCGTTCATCGAGCGTCTCGAACGCTGGTGTCTCTGGCGTCTCGTCAGCGCCGACTTCCAGCATGATGACCGCGTCCGGCGTGATCCAAGCGCCCTGGGTCAAGCATGAGAGCGCGCGTTCGCCGAGATGCTTGCCGTAAGGCGGATCGAGAAACACCAGATCGAACGGCTCGCTGAGGCCCGCCGGTTTGACGCCGAGATCCGTGGCGTCGCGGCGATGAATGCGCGTGTTCCCGAAGAGACCCAGCGCTTCGATGTTGTCGCGTATCGCGCCGCGGGCTGCGACCTCAGTTTCCACGAAAAGTGCAAACGCAGCGCCGCGCGACATCGCCTCCAACCCAAGTGCGCCTGACCCAGCGAACAGATCAAGGACCCGCCGTTCCTCTACGCCCGGCGACCAATCGGCGTGCGCCAAGACATTGAAAATACTCTCGCGCGCCCGGTCGGACGTCGGCCGTGTGTCGCGGCCTTGCGGCGCAACAATTTCTCGCCCTTTGTATTTGCCGCCGACAATCCGCATCGCGATCTTTCAAACTCCATCCGTCCAGGCCATATGTCGCGTTAGGATACCGTCGCCTAGTGCTTGACCTTCGCGTCAGCCTTCGTGAACAAGAGCGGCCCCGCAATCTTGGGGCGAATATAGGGATAGCGCCACCGTGGATGGATTGATCGCCAGCTTTGCCGACGTCTTCAATCCAGATCACGCAGTCGCCAACTTCGCGGCGCTGTTTCAGGTCATTCTGATCGATCTGGCGCTCGCTGGCGACAACGCTGTCGCCGTTGGCCTCGCCGCCGCTGCGCTTCCAAGGGATCAGCAACGCCGCGCCATCTTCTGGGGGATCGTCCTCGCGCTCGTGATGCGGATCGCGTTCGCCAGCGTGACGCTGCATCTGCTGGAGATCCAAGGGCTGCTGCTGGCTGGCGGCTTGCTTCTCTTTTGGGTCGCTTGGCGCATGTGGTCGGACCTGAAGGCGCACCGGCCCATTCAGGTGAACGATCCGGTCGCGGGCGAACACAACGCAGAAGTCATCGCCAACAAAGGCAAGCAGCCGAAAACGTTCTTCAGTGCGCTGCTGACGATCGTCATCGCCGACATTTCGATGTCGCTCGACAACGTGCTCGCCGTAGCCGCGGTCTCGCGCCACAACGAAGTCATTATGTGGTTCGGCTTGGTCCTGTCGGTCATCATGATGGGCGTTGCTGCTTCGATCATTGCTCGTGTGATCGATCGCTACCGTTGGATCGCCCTCATCGGCATCATCATCATCATTTTCGCCGGCACGCGGATGATCTGGGAAGACGCTCACAATTTCTGGCCCGTCTACGTGCCTGCGATTCCAAGCTTTCTAGGCGGGCACTAGAACGCGTTTTTGCTTAGCTGGTCCCTCAGGACCTTGCGCGGAATCTCTTCCACCGCGCCGGGCAACATCGTGCCGAGCTGGAATGGACCATAGGAGGTCCGGATCAGACGGTTCACGCGCAGCCCGAGAGCATCGAGCACGCGGCGTACTTCGCGGTTTTTACCTTCGGTGATACTGACGGTGATCCACGAGTTTGCGCCGCCGCCGCGTTCAAGTTGTGCGTCGATTGGACCGTAGCGAACGCCTTCAACGGTGATGCCGTTCTTCAGCGTGTCCAATTCTTCCTGCGTCACGCGCCCGTAGGCGCGCGCGCGATAGCGGCGTAGCCAGCCGTTGGCCGGCAGCTCAAGCTTGCGCGCGAGTTCGCCGTCATTGGTGAGCAGAAGTAGGCCTTCAGAGGTGAGATCGAGACGCCCGACGGAGATCACGCGCGGCAGATCGGGCGGCAAGTGCTCAAACACGGTGGCGCGACCGGCAGGATCGCGGTGCGTGGTCACCAGCCCCGTGGGCTTGTGATAGCGCCACATGCGCGTTTCTTCGGGCGTCCCAATCGGGCGGCCATCGACTTGCACCTTGTCTGCCGTCGTCACCTTGACGGCCGGCGTATCAAGCACCTTGCCGTTGAGTTTGACCCGGCCCTCCGCGATCAGCCGTTCCGCATCCCGGCGCGAACACACGCCTGCGCGCGCGAGGAACTTCGCAATGCGCTCGGCTTCCGGGTTAGAAGGGGGCTCTGAGGGTTTGGCCATGTTCGCGGTGATCTATAGGTGGCAGGTGCTACCAGGGTGTGAGGGGCAATTCGAGACCGGCTGGCGTCGCGGCACCGAACGGATTGCGGCCGAGTTCGGCGGCTGGGGCTCCAGGCTCCATAAGCAGGCCGATGGCGTTTACATCGCTTATGCCCAGTGGCCAGACGAAGACACCTGGAAGAAGGCCATGGAAACCCGGATGCACCATTCCGACGATGAAGCTCGCCGCCAATATCGCGAAGCCATCGTGCCCGGCACGTTCGAGACTATCGCCCAGGGCGATGTCGTTGCGGATCTGCTGGAGCCGCGCCGCCCGTGAGCGATGAAGCCTTCATGGCCCAAGCGCTCGACCTGGCGCGCGCCGCTGCTGAGGCAGGCGAGGCGCCGATCGGCTGCGTGATTGTTGACGCGGAAGGCCAGGTGATTGCGACCGGGGCGAACGCGCCGATCAGCGCGCATGATCCGACGGCGCACGCCGAAATTGTCGCGCTGCGCCAAGCTGCGCAGGCGCTCGGCAATTATCGGCTGAAACCCGATCTCACGCTCTACGTCACGCTAGAGCCCTGCGCGATGTGCGCGGGCGCGATCAGCCACGCGCGCATCGCTCGTGTCGTCTATGGCGCGAACGATCCCAAGAGCGGCGGCGTTGAGAACGGCGCGCGGGTCTGGGATCATGCGCAAACGCACTGGAAACCGAAAGTCACCGCTGGCGTCGAAGCCGAAGCTGCGGCGACATTGCTCAAAGAGTTTTTCAAGGCCCGCCGCTAACGGACACCCCATGTCAGAGATGCAAACAATCTATTTCGAAGACCTCGCGGTCGGAATGCGTGAGACGACGCGCAATATCGTGACCAAAGACAAGGTCGCCGCGTTCGCAGAGATCAGCGGTGACCACAACCCGATCCACTTGGACGAGGCGTACGCCGCAACGACGCCCTTTGGCGCTTGCATCGCACACGGCGTGTTCACTGCGAGCTTCGTGTCAGCGATCATCGCCACGCGTTTGCCAGGACCGGGTTCGATCTACATTTCGCAGACACTGAGCTTCCGTGCGCCGGTGATGGTTGGGGCGACGGTCGACACGACGATTGAAGTGCTTGAACTCGTCGAGCGCGGGCGGCGTGTAAAGCTGAAGTGCGAGTGCCGCGTCGATGATAAAGTCGTGCTGACCGGCGAAGCCGAGGTGAAGGCGACGGCGAAGCCCGCTTAAGAGCGGAGCGAGACCTGGAATCCAGGATCGTAGGGCTCGACGTCGGCCCTGGATTCCAGATCGGCCTCCGGCCGTCTGGAATGACTCTAGGCACCGATCAACGCGCGCCGTGCGTCGATGACATCTTGCGTCATCTGCCGCTTCAATTCGCCAAGGCTATCGAACTTCGCTTCGTCGCGGAGGAAGGCGATCAACTCGACTTCGATCGTCTTGCCGTAAAGATCGCCGCTGAAATCCAGAAGATGCGCTTCGAGCAACGGCTCGGGCAGGGCGTCGCCCACCGTGGGATTCACACCCACGCTCGCGGCGCCGGGCAGCAGCACGCCGTCGCCGACATCCACGCGCACCGCGTAAACGCCAAGACGTGGCCGCACATATTCGCCGAGCGCCAGGTTCGCGGTTGGAAAGCCAAGCGTGCGCCCGCGCTGAAAGCCGCGCAGCACTTCGCCCTCTATCGCCCAAGGCCGCGTCAGCGCTTCGCTCGCCACCGCCATGTCGCCGCGCGCGATGGCCTCTCGGATACCCGTTGACGAAACCTTATCGTCGCCGCCGACCGGCGCGACGGCCTCAACGGTAAAACCCAATTCATCGCCAAGCCGCGCCAAGCTCTCTGCGTTACCGCAGCGGCCTTTGCCGAATTCAAAGTCAGCGCCGATGCTAACGTGCGAAACGCCGAGCAGATCACGCAGCACGCGCTCCGCGAACTCGCGATCCGTCGAACCTGCAAGCGCCGCGTCGAAACCAATCTCAAACACCTCTTCAACGCCAAGCTCGCTCAGCGCCTGCGCACGCTGACGCGCGCTCTGCAACCGAAAGGGAGAAGCGTCCGGTTTGAAGAAGCGGCGCGGGTGTGGCTCGAACACGGCAACGCCAAGCGCAACGCCTTCTTCATCAGCAACTTTACGCGCGCTTGCAATCACGGCTTGGTGTCCCGAGTGAACGCCATCGAAATTACCGAGCGCAATCGCTGCGCCGCGCGCATCGTTAGGAATTGTTGAGGTTGGGCCTAAGCTCGCCATTCGTTCACAAAGTCTTTCGCGATTATGCCAGAAATGGCGCTTTCCGTTTCCAATGTCTAACCGGGGGCGAACAATACATGCCCGCGTTCATTCATACTTAAGCGCTGTTTTACCGAAAATTCTCAGGTCTTTGCTATCTATGTTCCCACGACACGGCGCACTTAAAGCCGGATACGTCTCACTGCCGGGCCATCGCACCCTGGTCCGGCAGTGTGACGGCTTCCGATAACAACAAGCGTCGGTCGGTGGGAAAGGCTGGCGCTGATGTCCGTTTCGATGACGATGCCGATTTTGATCGTGGATGACTACAACACCATGATCCGCATCATGCGAAACCTGCTCCGCCAACTCGGTTTCACCAATATCGACGAAGCCAATGACGGTGCCGCCGCCTTGGCCAAGATGCGCAACAAAGACTACGCGCTGGTGATCTCGGATTCTCATATGCGTCCTATGACGGGGATGGAATTCCTGCAGCGCGTTCGCGCCGAAGAGCGCATCGCGCAAACGCCATTCGTGATGGTCGCCAACGACAATTCCGAAGGCGCCGAAGCGCAGGGCGCGTCCAGCTTCATCGTGAAGCCGTTCAGTGCGCAGGCGCTGAAATCGACGCTCGTGCCAGTGATCGGCGCGTTCTAGGCGGCCATTACGCCGCCATCGATAATGATCGTCTGACCTGTTACGAACGCGCCCGCTTGCGAGGCGAGGAGCACCGCCATGCCGGCGATTTCGTCGGGCTGGCCGATACGCTTCAACGCTGCGCGAGAAGTCGAGGCTTTCAGGATTTCCGGGTTCTCCCAGAGCGCCTTGGCGAAATCCGTCTGCACCAGGCCAGGCGCGATCGTGTTCACGCGCACATTGTCCGGTCCAAACTCCACCGCCAAATTCCTCGCCAGTTGCATGTCTGCGGCTTTGGAAATGTCGTACGCCCCGATGACAGGCGAGCCCTTCAATCCGCCGACAGACGAGATGATGATCACCGCGCCATCTTTGCGCTCCCGCATTTGCGGGGCGCACATATTGATGAGCCAGTGGTTGGAGACGATGTTGTTCTGAAGGATCTTCATGAACTGATCGTCCGTGATCCCGCTCATCGGCCCGAAGTACGGGTTTGATGCAGCATTACAGATGCAGATGTCGATCTTGCCGAAGGCGCGGTTGGTTTCATCGACCAAATTCTGGAGCGCCTCCTTCGCGGCGATATTCGCCGCCACCGCAATCGCTGCTTTGCGCCCCAGCTTGTCGTTGATCTCGGCCGCCGCCGCATCGCACGCGTCCTGCTTGCGTGACGAGACGACGACATTCGCGCCGTGTTCCGCGAGGCGGTAAGCGATCTGCTTGCCGATGCCGCGAGAGGAGCCTGTGACGATTGCGCTCTTGCCCGTGAGGTCGAACAAATTGGCCATCGCGGCGCTCCCTGTTATGTGAGGCCACTCTAGGCGCGCCTTTCGGGGATGGTCTAGATTGACTTTGAGGAGGGACGCGGATGCGCAAAGTTTGGCTTGTCGGCGCGTTGGCCGCCTTGGCTCTCGCTGCCTGCGACCGCACCGAAGTGGTCGACGATTCTGAGCGCTGCCTGACGGCGCAGGAGGCCGAAGCCAAGATCGAAGCGTGCACCGCCGCTGCCCAGAATGAAACGTTGACGCCTGAGCAGCGCTCTGTCGCCTACAGCACGCGCGGCGATGCGCAGGACGAATCCGGTGATGTGACCGCCGCTCTGCGCGATTACGGTTCGGCGCTTGAGCTTGATGACGAAAATCTCGCAGCTCTGCTTGGCCGCGGCCGCATCCTTGTCGCGAGCGGACAACTCGACGCCGCTGAGCCCATTCTTCGCCGCGCGATCGAACTTCATCAATCGGGTGAAGCGAACGATCTTGTTGGCCAGATCATGGTTCGCCGCGGCGAGTTCGTGGAAGCGATTACGTTCTTCAACGCGGCGCTCAATCACGATCCGCGCTCGGCTACCGCGCTTGCGGGCCGTGCGCGCGCCAAGCAACGCCTCGGCGACCTCGATGGCGCGGCGAATGACTATGACCAAGCCATTCGCGCTGATGGCAATCTCGCCGTTGCGCGGTCGGGGCGTTGCTGGCTCGATCTCAACGAAAATCGCGAACTGCAGCGCGCTCGCCAGGATGCGGATGCTGCAGTTACGGCCGACGCGCGCAATGTCGATGGCCAGCTTTGCCGCGGCGTCTTGCAATTGCGCGAGGGGCAGTGGGCGGATGCCAAGACTTCATTCGAAGCCGCGTTGGCGGTGGAATCCGGCAATCCGATCGCGCTCTTCGGCCGAGGCGTCGCTCGCCGCCGTAGCGGTGACCGTGACGGCACGGAAGACATGAACCAAGCGCGCGACTTCGACGGGCATATCGGCGAGCAGTTCGATAATTTCGGCGTGCAAACGTACTAAGCGAGCGCCGCCATTGCGTAAGTGGCGCGAACGTTTTCGGCGTCCAGAGCCGCGTCGACTTTAGCCGAATCGAGTTTGCCGTTGGTCCATAGCGCTTCGCCGTGGATGCCTGCGGCGATGAAGAGGCTGTCGAGCCCTTGGGCGTTGGCGCCCGCGATGTCTGTTACCACGCCATCGCCGATGCAGAGGATGCGGGAAGGCTCGATGGTGCGTCCGGCGATGGCGGCGAGTTCGCTGCGCGCCAGGTCGTAGATCGGGGCGAATGGTTTGCCGGCCATGATGACCTTGCCGCCTAGCGCTTCGTAATCGCGTGCGATCGCGCCGGCGCACCAGATCATGCGGTTGCCGTGCTGAACGACGATGTCGGGATTGGCGCAGATAAAGTCGAGATCGCGTGCCTTCGCTTCCCGCAGCACGTCCGCGTAGTCTTCCGGGGTCTCGTCGTCGCGGTTAAGGCCTGAGATGGCGAAGAAGGCCGCTTCGCTGAGCGGCGCTTGAGCGAGGCCGAGGCCTTCCCAGAGCGTGCGGTCATAATCGTCGGGGCCGCTCTTGAACCTTGGGCCGGGCGCGCGCGCTGCGAGTTCAACGCGGCTCGCATCACCGGACGTGACGATGGCATCCCACGCGTTGCGCGGGACGCCAGCGCGATCGAGTTGACTAGGTATTGGTCCGCGCGGCTTTGGCACGTTGGTGATGAGGATGACGTGCGTTCCTACACTGCGAAGCTGCTGCAGTGCTTCGCACGCGGCTGGATAGGCCTGGCGGCCGTTGTGGATGACACCCCAGACATCGCAGAGCACGGCGTCGTAGCGGTCGGCGATATCGAAGATGCCGTTGATGAGTTTCGTCACGTCAGCCGTTCCGCAATTTTGGCGGCGCTGGCGTCCGCGTGGTCAGGGCCTGCTTCGTAGGGGCAAACGATGACTAAGTCAGCCAGCGCGCGCTGCGGTTCCACGTGCGCTTCGTGCATGGCGCGCACGTGCGTGAAGAATTGCGCCATGACCGAGCGTGGCGTGCGGCCGCGAGATTCCACATCGCGGATCATGCGGCGGCCGAGGCGGAGTGCTTCGTCTGAATGCATGAAGACGCTGACATCGAACAAGCCGCTCAGCTCTGGTGAGGCCAGCAGGTGAATGCCTTCAACAATCACCCAGTCTGCATGCACGATGCGCTCGACGTGTGGCGTCCGGCGGTGCGTGACGAGATCGTAGACGGGTTTGTCGAACGCTTCGCCGCTCTTCGCGAGCGCCAGATGTTCGCGCAGCAGCGCGTGCTCTTTGGCTGCTGGGACATCGAAATTGTAAGTCGCAGGATCGAAGTCTGGGACTGTCGATGAGCAGCGATAGTAATCGTCTTCCGCGATCACCACTGCGCCAGCGCCGAGCCGCTTCGCCAGCGCGCGCGCCACGGTTGTTTTGCCCGCGCCGGAGCCGCCGGTGATGGCTATGAGTTTCGTCATTGGCCGTTAGGTGGACGAGCACGCGCCTGCACGCAAGGCGGTCTAGCTCACGCGTCCGCTTTGCTTCAGATAGAATTCGCGCGGCGGCGCGGTTTCTTCCATGAGGCTTTCCTTGATCGCGCGCGGGGCGCCGAAGAGGTGGCCTTGGGCGTACGGAACGTCGAGGTCCAGCACTTCGAGCACGGTGTCTTCCGCTTCGATGCGCTCGGCGATGAGATCTACACCGTAGCGTTGGAAGACTGCAGCGATGTCGGCAGCGGCGATCTCGCGCGTGATGGCTGAACGCGGACGCAAACCGCGATGCACGACTTGTTCAACCAAAGTGCCAGCTGCGATTTTCACGTAGCGGACGCCTGAGCGTTCGAGGTCCGGCAGATCGATCTCGGTGTTGGTCACGCGGTCGATCGAGAAACGGAAGCCGAGATCCACGAGTTTCGCCATGGCGCGCGCTTCGATTGACGTGCGGTTCTCGTAAGAATCTTGCGGGATTTCGAAGATCACGCTTCCCGCCAAATCGCGGTTGTCGCGCATGAAGTCGAGGAATTGCGGGAAGAAGTGCTCATCGGCCAGAGCAGCAGGCGAGAGATTGCAGAAGATGCCGATGCGGCGATCTTGCTTCATCAGCTTGCGGACGATCTGCACGCAACGGAACAAGAGCACATTATCGATCGTGCCCATGAGGCCAGCTTGCTCGGCCGCTGGGATAAATTCCGTCGGCAAGATTAGGCGGCCGTTGGCGTCCTTCAGGCGCGTGAAGCCTTCGTAGAAGGCCGTCTTGCGCTGCGGCAATTGCACGATCGGCTGCAAGTGCAATTCGACGCGATTTTCCATCAAGGCTTCGCGCACGAGATCCATCGGGCCGCGCGCGGCGGTTGGATTGATGGCAGTGATGTTGCCGGCGCTCTGCAGCGTGCCGAGGCGCGCATCCATAGCTGCGCCCAGTTTGTCCACGATTTGATCGATCATTCGAAGTTCGATTTGCCCATCGTTGGCTTGCGGTGCTGCGATTTGCGGCTGCGCGGGCGGCGCGCCGAAGGCGACTTGGGTTTCGATCTGGTCGAGACGTGTTTGCACGGCGTCGATGTCGGCGGCGACTTCGCGATGCGCGGTGCGCAAGCGCTCCATGTCGCCCTTGATCTTCTTCTCAGCTTGGCCAACGCGGCCAGCCGCTGCGGTCGCGGAGATGCCAGCGTGCGTAACGGCGCACGCAGAGAAGAGGGCGATGCCGCCAAGGATCGACGACCCCAGCTCCTCGCCGCCAACTTGGTTGAGCGCGATCCCTACCGTCAGCGAGACCATCGCGTAGGCGGCGTAGAGCAGAATGTGCGTGATGATAGGCATTATTTGCCGTCCCGAATCTCAAGTGGTCCATGGGACCCGCGCCCTGGTTGCCAGGGCCTTAACCATCCTGAGCGCCGTCTTGACAAAATTATTGTAAGACGATAATAGATTATCGTCTTACTTGAGGGGTTTTTAGATGACAGAGGCTGCACTCGCGCCCCTGCAGCGCGCTCAACAGCTTGCCGGCGGCGCCGCAACGGCAGCCGTAGTCGGGGCTGTCTTGATTGTGATCGGCGCCGTTGGGCGCGAGATCATGCCGCCCGCCGCTGAGGCGCTGCGGAGCGGCGAGGCGACGCCCGACCTTGCTGGCGTCCTCAATTTCATTCGGGCCGTTGGCGCCTTCATCGTACTGGCAGTACCGAGTTTCCTGCTGGCCGGCGCACTGCTCGATTTGAGCAAGGTGCTCGACGAGTACGGCAAGGGCCACTTCTTCACGCTGAAGGCTAGCGCTGGCGTCCGCTCCGCGGCCGAGTACGCACTCTGGGCGCTCGGGTTCAAGATTGTCGGCTCCCCAACGATCTTTGCTTGGATCACGCAAGAGGGGCGAGGTTTCGAATGGCACATGGAGCCGTTCGACTTTGGCCTCATCGGCTTTGCCGCATTCGTCGCCGTGCTTGGCCGGGTGCTCGAGGCCGCTGCCAGAATCAAAGCCGAAAATGACGAGATCGTGTGATGAGCAACGTAGATATCCGTATTCAAAAAGCGCGAGCGCAAGCGGGGCAGATGCGCGTTATGGGCGCGGTACTGATCCCGATGCTCGCAGCAGCGATCGGGCTGCCGTTGATCGGTGAGGTGTATCTCGTAACATTTGAACCGGCGCCGTGGGCGGCTGAGGTCGGCCCGCTGTCTGCAATTCTGATCAAGCTTTTGAGCTATGCGCCGGCCATGGCGGCAGCTGCCGCCGTCGTGATGCTTCAGCCTGCACTTGTCGAATATCATGAAGGCCGGTTCGTCTCCGAGAAGGCGAGCGCCGCCTTCCAACAGGCGGGCATATCTGCGCTTGCGGCGTTCTTCTTGAAGTTGCTGATTGCGCCTCTCGCGATCGCCTTGCTGGGTGGCGCGCCGTTCACATGGCGCTTTGATCCACTGGATATCGCGCTGATGGTGTTTGCTGCGTCCGTCATGATGATCGGCGGTGTGCTCGACGCGGCAGTAGCTTCGCTGAAAGCTGAGAACGACCAGATCGTTTGATGCTGCGGATCGTGGTCACCCTCGATGTGATGCTTGCGCGCCGCAAGATGAAGTCGAAAGACTTGGCTGAGCGTGTGGGCATCACCGAAGCGAACCTGTCGCTGCTGCGCACCGGCAAGGTGAAGGGCGTGCGCTTCGAGACATTGGCGAAGATCTGTGAAGTGTTGGAATGCAAGCCGTCTGATTTGCTGGATGTTGAAGAGGGTGCGGCGGTGGCTGAAGTCGGGGATGTTTGAACATGCGCGCGCAGTATCGCTCGGGTTTGGAAGTGTAGGATAGATTTTTTGCCGGCGATGCGCGCGCCGCGAGCCCTGAGCCTGTCGAAGGGCGCGAACCCGCCGGCCTTCGACAAGCTCAGGCCTCTAGGTGTTCACCCGGTCGCGAACAGCACCGCTGCTTGGATCAAGTACACGGCGCCAAGAGCCGTCACGATCCAGCGTGTGTACTTGAGGAAGTTCACGTCGCTCATGCGATCGAGCACTTTGCCGCCGAGCCATGCGCCGATCATGGCGAGCGGCGCGGCGACGAGGAAGAACCACCATGGCGGCAGCCCTGTGTTCACGGCGGTGATCAACGGCACGCCGTAGAAGATCATTTTCACGGTGTGGCTGAAGGCTTGTGTTGCGGCTTTCGTTGCGACGATGGCGTGGCGCGGCAGGCCAGTGCGGACGAAGAAGACGTCGAGCAGCGGGCCGGAGACGCCGGCGATGACGTTGAGGCCGGTGACGAACAGCCCGCAGGCGACGGCGTGTGTTGGCTTAGCGGCGTCGAGATGGAATTTGCCTTTTGGTAGCCAGGCGAGAGCGGGTACGAGGCCGAGCATCAGATAAACCCAGGCTTTGGTTGGCTCGTAGGTGACGGATGCGAGTAGGCCCGCCGCGATCGCAGAGCCTGCGCCGTACATGACGATGATGCGCCAATCGATGTGCGCGCGGTGCAGGACGGCGCGCCAACCGTTGGAGACGAATTGCACAGCGCCATGGCTGACCATGGCGGCGGAGACAGGCATGGCAAGCGTGAGCCCGCCCATTAGCATGAGACCGCCGGCCATGCCAAAAACGCCAGACACAGTTGAGCTGACGAGAACGAGAATGAGAAGCGCAATGTGTGTCATGCCGCACCTCGCCGATGGAGCTGGGCAAGTCTGGACCGCCGGCGCCCTCGCCGGCATGGCGCAGCTGCCGGCGAGGGCGCCGGCGGTCCAGATGTGATGCGACGACGGCGCATTGGAGTTGTCGCGATGAGTGTCACGCGCGCCTCCTATACCAGAGTTGGAGAGCGGCGCGGCGGGGAGCGCCCCGGTAGCCGTGAAACACGGCGCTCGCGTCAATTTGAATTTATGCTCATTTGCGAGGTTTGCAACGCTGCCCGCGCAGCACGCTAGGGTTTTTTCGGTGGTTTGAACGTGAGGCCTGGCTGCGGCGGTTCACCGAAACGGTTCGCGGCGGCGTTGCCGGGTATGATGCCTAGCCAAATAACCAACGCTGCGATGATCAGAGTCACGAGACCGCCGGCTGCTAACGCCTGCTCTTGAGGCAGCAATGAGAAGGCCGCGATAACAGCGCAAATCTCAAGGGCGAGGGGCGCAACGACGAGCCAGCCGGAGAGGCCGATATCGTGCAAGCGAGGCACGCACAGAATTACGAGAATGACTTCGCTGACGGGTACGCTTCTTTCCAACAAGAGATTGGACGCGACGTACAGGACCACGATCACGCCCACGCAGAGCCAGTACATTGCTCGATTTATCCGTCCCTGCAGCATCGAACTCATCCTTTGCTCGTTGAAGTGGCGAGCCGCGCTTCCAATCCCGCGCGCACCCCTGGCCACTCATCGCGGATCACGGAGAACCAGGCAGTGTCGCGCAAGCTTCCGTCCGCGCGGCGCATGTGTTTGCGGTGGATGCCTTCGAACTGCGCGCCCATTTTCAGCATGGCGGCGCGGGAGTGTGCGTTGAGAGCGTCGGTCTTGAGTTCGACGCGCTCGGCGCCTTGATCGAAGGCGTTGCCGATGAGGAGGAGCTTCGCGCTTGGGTTGACGATGCCGCCTTGAGCGGCACGGGCGTACCAGGTGGAGCCGATTTCGACACCCGCTTCGCGCGGGCGAATGTTGAGGTAGCAGCTTTGGCCGACGATCTGGCCGTTCCATAACACAGCGTGCGGGATCGAGCGGCCTGCGGCTTGGTCGGCCCGCAGAAATTCGAACCATGGGCCGTAGCCAAGTTTGGCGACCGGAAATGGGATGTGC
>JAPLOL010000101.1 GCA_026400735.1 Alphaproteobacteria bacterium
ATCGTTGCGCTTAGTAGCGTTCAGGTGTGCGCGAAGCTCTTCGAGTTCGGTGAGATCGGCTTCTTCGACATAAGCAAAGTGCGGGATGCGGCGCTTCGCGTCCTGCATCTTCTCCGCGATCTTGCGGCGCAGACCGATGACTTTGACCGGCTCGATGCCGTTCTTGGTCGCGAGCGCAGAACCTGTGTTGCGGCGCGCGCCGCCAACGGCGGGGACGAGCACGGCGTCGAGGTCGTCGTGCGTGATGCGGCCATCGGGGCCGGTGCCGCGCACTTGGCCGAGATCGAGGCCGAGCTTTTGCGCACGCGCGCGCACGGCGGGCGAAGCTTGCGCTTGGCTCCATTCGTGGACGGAGGCGTCCCGCGCTGCGGGTTTGGCGACGGCTTGCTGTGCTTTCGGTGCGGTCGGCATCGCAGCGGCGGGCACTGGCGTTTGCATCGCGGCTTGCACTTGATCTTCCGACCAGGTGGCGCCGGCTTGCGCTTTGATCTTTGGCTTCGGCGCCGCGACGCCGTTTGCTTGCGGCGCTGGTGCGGGTGGTGGCGGCGCTTTGGCTTCTTGCTTCGGCGGCGGTGGTGGCGCGGCGGCAGGCTCGTCGCCTTCAGCTTCGGTTTCGAATACGACGATGGGGCCGCCGACGGGCGCCATGTCGCCGGGTTCGCCGTTGAGCGAGACGATCTTGCCTGCGACGGGAGATGTCATCTCCACCGTCGCTTTATCCGTCATCACATCGACGAGCGGGGCGTCTTCTTTGACGACATCGCCCACGCGCACGTGCCACGCGACGATCTCGGCTTCGGCAGTGCCTTCGCCCACGTCAGGAAGTTTGAAAACGAACTGGCCCACTGGTCTTTAGCCTTCCATCACGCGGCGCATCGCTTTGATGATGCGCGGCGGTGTCGGGAAATACTCCCATTCCTGGGAGTGAGGATATGGCGTGTCGTAACCGGTCACGCGCTGGATCGGCGCTTCAAGGTGATAGAAGCAATGCTCTTGCACGAGCGCTGAGAGTTCACCGCCGAAGCCTGAAGTGCGCGTGGCTTCGTGAACGATGACGCAGCGGCCGGTTTTTTCGACCGAGTTCACGATGGTCTCGATGTCGATCGGCACCAGCGTGCGCAGATCGATGATCTCAGCGTCGATGCCGGCTTCGGCAGCTGCGGCGAGCGCGACGTGAACCATCGTGCCGTACGCGAGCACGGTGAGCGCTTCGCCTTCTTTGACGACGTTCGCCTTGCCGAGCGGGATTTTGTAGTAGCCCTCGGGCACTTCCGAGGCGGCGTGCTTTGACCACGGCGAGACTTGGCGATCGTGGAAGCCGTCGAACGGGCCGTTATAGATGCGCTTCGGCTCCATGAAGATGACTGGGTCATCGTCTTCGATGGCGGAAATCAGGAGACCCTTCGCGTCGTACGGCGTTGACGGGATCACTGTCTTCAAACCAGCGACGTGCGTGAACAGAGTTTCTGGTGACTGGCTGTGCGTTTGGCCGCCGCGAATGCCGCCGCCGTAGGGCATGCGCACAGTAAGCGGCACAGTGAAGTCGCCGGCTGAGCGATAGCGGATGCGCGAGGCCTCGTTCACGAGCTGGTCGTAGCCCGGGTACATGTAGTCGGCGAACTGGATCTCAACGACCGGGCGCAAACCGTACACGGCCATGCCGATAGCGGTTGCGGTGATGCCGTTTTCGCTGATTGGCGCGTCGAAGCAGCGTTTGGCGCCATACTTCTGTTGCAGATGTTCGGTGACTTTGAACACGCCGCCGAAATAGCCGACGTCCTCGCCGAACGTGAGCACGTTCGGATCGCGTCCCATCATGGTGTCGAGCGCCGAGTTGAGCGCCTGGATCATGGTCATGCTGGCCATGTCGTTACGCTCCGGATGCTTGGAGGTTGGAGCGCGACGCTTCCAGCGGCGCATGCGCGGCCGGAGGCCGCGCGCTCCCACGTTCGAAGAAAGTACGCGTCATCATCACGACCCCATCTCATCGCGCTGCTGACGCAGATGCCACGGCACATCTTTGTAAACGTCTTCGAACATCTCGGCGCGCTTTTGCGGCGCCTCGGTGCTGAGCACGCCGACCTTCTCGGCTTCACGGCCAGTGGCGCGCACAAGTTCGACAGCTTCTTCCTGCGCCTGCTTGTGTTGTTCTTCCGACCATTCGCCGAGCGAGACCAAGTGATCGCGCAAGCGCTCGATCGGGTCACCGAGCGGCCATTGGCGGCCTTCGTCAGCGGGGCGATACTTGGCAGGATCGTCCGAGGTTGAGTGCGGGCCGCCGCGATAAGTGAAGTGTTCGATCAAAGTCGGGCCGAGATTGGCGCGGGCGCGTTCGGCGGCCCACTTGGTGACGGCGTAAACGGCGAGGAAGTCGTTTCCATCGACGCGCAGCGGCGGCATGCCGTAGCCAACGCCGCGCGCGGCAAACGTCGTGTTCTCACCGCCGGCAATGCCTTGGAATGATGAAATGGCCCACTGATTGTTGACGACGTTGATGATCACCGGCGCTTTGTAGACGGCAGCGAAGGTCATCGCGGCGTGGAAGTCGCCTTCAGCGGTCGAGCCATCGCCCAGCCACGTCGCGGCGATACGGCCATCGTTCGAGTAGGCCGACGCCATCGCCCAGCCGACGGCTTGCGGCACTTGCGTCGCGAGGTTGCCGGAGATCGTGAAGAAGCCTTCTTTCTTCGACGAATACATGATCGGCAGCTGGCGGCCCTTCAGCGGGTCGAGTGCGTTCGAATAGATTTGGTGCATCATGTCGACGAGCGGATACTCGCGCGCGATCAGGATGCCTTGCTGGCGATACGACGGGAAACACATGTCGTCGCCGTTGAGCGCCATCGTCTGCGCAACGGCGATGGCCTCTTCGCCGAGGCACTGCATGTAGAAGCTGGTTTTGCCTTGGCGCTGCGCGCGGTGCATGCGCTCGTCGAACGCGCGCGTAAGCAGCATATATTTGAGGCCGCGGCGCAGCTCTTCCGGCGAGATGCTCGGTGTCCACGGGCCGAGTGCATTGCCTTCCATGTCGAGCACGCGGATGAGGCCGTACGCGTACTCGCGCATCTCGACGGCGCTCTCGTCGATGTCCGGCTTTGGCGTGTTGCCGGGCTCGGGAAACGACCAACCGCTGAAGTCAGGCTTATCGCCCGGACGCGCGCGCGGCTTCGGGATGTGTAGATCGAGCGCGTTCGGCTTGCGGCTCATGTCGTCCATTACCCTTTTCTCGCGGCGGCTAGCTTTTCGCGAACGATACGATCGGCGGCGGCTTGCGGCGTGATGCTGTCGCTCTTGGCGATATCCAACACGCGCAGCACGCGCGGAGCAATGGCGCGGACGCGGGCTTCGACGACATCGGCGGCTTCGCCAAGATATTCGGCCGAGACGTTGATGATGCCGCCGGCGTTGACGACGTAGTCCGGCGCGTAGGTGATGCCGCGTTCGACCAGACGCTGGCCATCGGCTTCGGTAGCGAGCTGGTTGTTCGCCGCGCCGCAAATGATCGGCGCGCCGAGTTCCGGAATGGTCTTCGGGTTCAAGCCAGCGCCCAGGGCGCACGGCGCGAACACGTCGGCCTTCACCGCGTGGATTTGATCCACGGGCGCGATCTCGACGCCGAAGGCTTCGGCGCGCTGGAGGTTGGCCTTGTTCACGTCGGCGACGACTAGCTTGGCGCCTTCCTCAGACAAGAGCCTGCAGAGGTTGAAGCCGACGTTGCCGACGCCCTGCACAGCGATGGTGCGCCCCTGCACAGAGCCGCCCAACAATGCCTTGATCGAAACGAATGTACCGAGCGCCGTCATAGGCGATGGATCGCCGCCGGCTTGGCCGTGTTCCTTCGGAATGCCGGCGACATAGGAGGTGCGGCCCGCGATGGCGCGCATGTCGGCGACGCTGGCGCCAACGTCTTCGGCGGTGATGTAGCGGCCGTTCAGCTTCTCGACCGCTTCGCCGAACTTTTGGAAGGCGTCCACGCGATCGGTGTTGATGCGATAGATCACCGCCTTGCCGCCGCCGAGCGGTAGATCGGCCATCGCGTTCTTGTAGGTCATGCCGCGCGACAGACGCAGCGCGTCGGTGAGTGCATCGTCAGCGCTGTCGTAATCCCAGATGCGGCAACCGCCAGCGGCTGGGCCGATGGCGGTTGAATGGATCGCGATGATTCCGGCGTAGCCTTGAGCCTCGCCGCCTACGAAGACGACCTGTTCGTGGTTGTCGAACGAGGTATGGTTTTTCGGATCGATCATTGGATCGGTTCATCCAGCAAGAGTTGGCGAGCGAAGCGGCCAGGAGGCGAGCCGAACGCCAGCACGCCATCGTGGTATGTCTTCAGATTGAACGCAGCGCCTTGCTTTTGGCGGGCGGCGACACGGGTTTCGAGATGCTCCTGGAACCCTACGAAGTAGGTCGAGAGCTGGGTCACGGAAAGCTGCGCACGGCGCCATTTGCCAGCGGCCTCGCGCTCTTCCTGGAACGCGGTCTGCGTGAGGAACGTCATCATCTGTTCTTGGGTCATGCCGTCGACATGGATGGCCTGATCGATGATGGAGTTCGTAATCGTGCGCAGCTGCACTTTGAGCTGCGAAAGACGATAAAGCGGATCGCTGGCGCGGAAGCCCTGCTCGCACATCATCTCTTCCGCATA
>JAPLOL010000136.1 GCA_026400735.1 Alphaproteobacteria bacterium
TTCGGCCGGGCACGCAACCAAATGTGGTTTGGGCCAGAGCCGAGTCGAGTTAACACAGACCTAAATTCGGGGGCAGGAATATGCAGGCACGAGCGGAAAAAGCGGGGGTCCACCGCATGGGTGACGTCCATCGTGGCAAGCCCAAGCCCCTGCGTCCGCTCAAGGTCGTTGAGAAGGTCGTTACGGATCCGAGCCGCGATGCGCTGCTGACGGAATTCGGCAAGACGACTCTCAACGATCGCTACCTGCTGACCGGCGAAAGCTATCAGGACATGTTCGCGCGCGTTGCGACGGCGTTCGCCGACGACATCGGGCACGCGCAACGCATCTACGATTACATCTCCAAGCTCTGGTTCATGCCGGCGACGCCTGTCCTTTCTAATGGCGGCGCTGAACGCGGTCTTCCGATCTCGTGCTTCTTGAATGCAGTCGGTGACTCACTCGACGGCATCATGGACACCTGGAACGAGAACGTGTGGCTCGCTTCTAATGGCGGCGGAATCGGCACCTATTGGGGTGGCGTTCGTTCCATCGGCGAAAAGGTCGGTCAGAACGGCCAGACGTCAGGCATCATTCCGTTCATTCGCGTGATGGACTCGCTGACGCTCGCGATTTCGCAAGGCTCGCTGCGCCGCGGTTCGGCTGCTGTGTATCTCGACGTGCACCACCCGGAGATCGAGGAATTCCTCGAGATCCGTAAGCCAGCCGGCGACTTCAACCGCAAGAGCTTGAACCTGCACCACGGGCTCAATCTCACCGACGAATTCATGATCGCGGTGCGCGACGATCTTCCGTTCGCATTGCGCTCACCAAAGAACCAAGAGCCGCTGAAGCACGTCAATGCGCGCAAGATCTGGCAGAAGATTCTCGAGCTGCGCCTGCAAACCGGCGAGCCCTACATCATCTTCTCCGACACCGTGAACAAGGCGATGCCGAGCCACCAAAAGAAGCTCGGCCTCAAGGTTCGCCAATCGAACCTGTGCTCGGAAATCATGCTGCACACCGGCATGGATCATAATGGCCGTGAGCGCACAGCCGTTTGCTGCCTCTCCTCACTGAACGCCGAGACGTTCCTTGAGTGGCAGAACGAGCCGGAATTCATGGACGATGTGTTCCGCTTCCTCGACAACGTGCTCGAAGACTTCATCGCGCGCGCACCGCCGGAAATGGAACGCGCCGTTTATGCCGCCATGCGCGAACGCTCGGTTGGGTTGGGCCTCATGGGCTTCCACTCCTTCCTGCAAAAGCAAGGCGTGTCGATGGAATCGGCGATGGCGAAGGTCTGGAACAACAAGATCTTCAAGCATATCCGCCGCGGCGCCGACGCGGCCTCGGTGAAGCTCGCGCAAGAGCGCGGCGCTTGCCCGGATGCGGCAGAGAATAACGTGATGGCGCGCTTCTCGCACAAGCTCGCGATCGCGCCGACGGCTTCGATCTCGATCATCTGCGGCGGCACCTCAGCCGGCATCGAGCCGATCCCGGCAAACATCTACACGCACAAGACGCTGTCAGGCTCGTTCGCGGTGAAGAACCCCTATCTCGAGCAATTGCTCGAAGAGAAGGGCAAGAACACCGAGAGCGTGTGGTCATCAATCCTGAAGAACGAAGGCTCGGTTCAGCACCTCGATTGCTTAAGCGACGACGAGAAGAACATCTTCAAGACCGCGTTCGAGATCGATCAACGCTGGATCATCGAACTCGCAGCCGATCGCACGCCGCTCATCTGCCAAGCGCAGTCGCTCAACATCTTCATCCCGGGCGATGTCGATAAGTGGGACCTGCACATGCTCCACTGGATGGCATGGGAGCGCGGCGTGAAGAGCTTGTACTATTGCCGCTCGAAGTCGGTGCAACGCGCGGGCTTCGCCGGCGAAGACAACAAGGCCGACATCGACTCGTCGACCGATCTGACGATCGAAAAGACCGACTACGAAGAATGCCTCGCGTGCCAATAGCACGCTGAGTTTGGTTTGATTGGAATTCAGGGCGCGGACCATCAGGTTCGCGCCCTCTTCTTTTGTGGTACACCGGTGCCGGTGAGGTGGCGGATGCGGTGGTTGTTGGCGGCGCTTTGCTTGACTTGGTCCGGCAGCGCGTTTGCGCAAGAGACATGGCCGCGGCTCGAAGGCGGCGTCGGAACTGCGGCGTGCGAGCAAGCGCTGGTGCTGGGACGCGCGGCGTTCAGGTCGGACGCGTTTACGCTCGACGAGCGACCGAGCGCACCACCACCGGGCGCCGACATTGTGCTGAGCGTCAGCGACAGCGGCGCATACGGCGACGAAGGGATCGTCGCTGACACCAATACGTTCATCGTCATGCCGCCGGGCGACAGCGGCTGGGGACGCTTTCATTGGGCGCGGAGCGCGCGGAATGGGACACGTCTCGTGATCGTAGACGGCGAACACAGCTGGCGCGGCTACAATTACGACGCCGTCGCCGTTCCTGAAGCAATCCAGCAGGATGCGCTCCGTCCGTTTCCCAGCCCAGACTTTCCTCCCTTTACGGAGGGGTCGATCTGGCGTGTGCCGATCGTTTTGCGCGACCAGACGAGCGACGAACTCTCTTTGATCTCTATCAACATTGGGACACTGCCCTCTTGGGCCGTCTTCACGCAGGCTGGCGACCGCTATGTGCAGAGCTGCACGGTTCAGTTTCGCCCGGATATCGAACACGGCGATGATTTGCTGCCCGCCCCCGTTCGACGGCTCGCGAGGCAAATCGATGCCACGCTTGGTAGAGATGGCGGCGGCACTCTCAATCCTATCGGACGCATCCAGTTTGCCCTCTCACAGGCGTGGGCAAATGTCGCGCTACGCCCGTGGGCGCTAAATTCAGAGTATGTGACGCCGCGCGCGCTCATTGACGAAGGCTTGCTCCGCTGGTCGCGCCAAGGGTCGAACTTTCGCGCTGCGTATGACGCGCTCTTGGCGCAGTACCCACGTGCGCAGCACGCGTTGGAAGCCCACTACCGCTCCAGGTTTCACCTCTCTCCCGCGCAAGCGCGAGAGATGGCGGCATACGCGCTCGATTTCACTTTTCGCAGTGCGTACCACTTCCCTGGGTCTAGCGACCACGTCGTGGCCGCAACCAGTCCATGGCCTGCAGATGTGCCGCGCGGGCAGTAAGTTGCTGAGCGAAGTCTTCTTGCTTACGGCTCGTAGCTAGCGCGATGCACTGTGCGAGCTGACGGTGGCTCGACGCCCCGGTGTCCGATCTGACCTGGCGCCTCCGGCACAAGATCTTCCATGCCGACCGCGTCGGCGGTGGCTGACGTCAGGCTGACACCGCCACTCACTTCGGCTTTCGCCCGCTCGGAATTTTGCACGTACGACGCCGTGTTCGCCGCAACGCTGGCGACGAACGCACCGCCGCCAAGGATCGCGATGACCGCGAACACCAGAGCGGCGTGAGCGCGCCCTTGCTGTTTGCGCGCTCCGACGCGCCGGAAATCGCGCCGAGGTTTTGCGGCGCCGAGCTTGGGCTCTACCGGCGGTTCGTCGGGCACCGCGCTCAGCACCTTGCTGGGCAACGGCACTTCCCACGCCTGGCGAGTAGCTTTCGTCTTAGGCGCGCTGCTCGTGATCATCAGCGTCGCTTCGGTAAATTCGGCATCCTCGCAAACAGGACGCGACGGCAGCGCGATCACACTGGCTTCGATGGGGTGCAGAATGTCGTCAGCGGCTTCAAACAACGGACTGAGCGCCAGCGTCTCCACGCCATCCCATTGGCTTAGATCGACAATCGGCGCATCGAGCACGTCTTCGCGCGCCGGCGGCGCAAACAACGCAGCGACGATGGCGCGTCCCGTGCGGAATGCATTGTCTGCGACGGCGCGGAACGTCTCCGAGCGCAACGCGCGGCGCGACCACACAACCACGCAAAGCTCTGCGTTCTCACTGCCGGTAATTGAGTAACCAGCTTCGTCGAACGCCTCAGCCAAGATTTCCACTTCGCTTGCGTCTTCGCGAACGAAAACAAAGACCACGCCTGCCATGATGCGTCGCCCCTTACCCCGGATGCCAAAGATCGCCGCAGCCCAGATACACGGTCCGCGTGACGGTACTAACCTTGGTGCGTCGTCTTCTGTTCCTCTCCCAATCGGCGAATTCTGCGGCCAGTCAGCAAAGGCGTTCAACGCATTGTGATCGAGCGCTTTTCCTTACGTGACAGGCGGCACAAGGATGCATCCATTCGCGTCCCTACATTCATCTTCTGCTCAGGAAACATCTCCTGAGCATCGGTGTTAGGGAGACATGACCAAGTTAGCCGCCTCCGGTATCGCTACAGCCTTCGCGCTGGTGATGATTGGCGGTTCCTCTATTGCAACGCTGAACGCTGCACCGGTTGAAGCAGCAAGCCCAACATCAATACAAACGTCCGCACCAGCCGATCCGATGCGTCTCGGTCAGTGTCGCATCGAATACGATAGCCTCTCTGTTGACCGCCAACCGGTCGCCATGGAGTGCGAGCACGCCCAATGGATCGCGCAACGCTGGGGCGGTCGACTGATGGAGAAGACGGGCACTGGCGTGGTCGAACGCGCCGTCTACCAAGGCCGCAACAACTTCGCTGGCGTGCCTGTGAGCGACGTTCCGCGTGCTGGCTATTGCCGCGCGTGGATCGAGGGCGCGGACGAACAGCCTGCCGAAAGCGATTGCCGCACCGCTGAACGCATTGCCGCGGCCGAAGGTGGGCGCGTGCTGTTCATGCCGCTCTAAGAGCGCATCGGGTCAAAGATTGCTTTGTGCCGCTCGAGAATGTTCGTCGTGGTCTGAGGATCCGGCTCTAACGACCAATTCCCATGCTCAAACGTGCCGCCCAGAACGATCCCGTCGCGGCGTCCGAACATGTAGCCGCGTGAGATGACGTTGTAGTTGATCTCCGGTTGCGGCAGCAGGATCGCGAGTTGCCCGCGGACCGGCTCAATCTCCGTATCGCCAAACAGACGCCCAGCGCCGAGCCCGGTGCAGTTGAAGATCGTTTGCTCCCGCAACGCCTGCACCTGCGAAATGTCCGCGAACTCGCGGACGTGAATTTCGCCACCAGCTTGGCGAACGTCGAGCTCCATGCGCCGCAAGTAAAGCGGCGTCTCGATCATCATCGTATCGAACTGACGCACGAACGGGCTGGGGAAATTGTGCTCGTCAGGCGCAAGTCTCCGCAAGTTCACGATGAGTGCGTGCATCGGATCGTCTTCCGAAGCGGGATACGTTGAGTTCGGATTGTTGGAGAGCGAATAGTTCGTCTCCCAACTCACGCCATAGGCATCACCGACCAGCGACTGATAGCGGCGGAACGCAAACCGCGCGGCTTCGAACTGGCGTTGCCGAATTTCAGGGGTGGCGCTCTCCTCGTCGAACGTCGACGACGGCCACCATTGCGCGCCAGCGACATTGGACGTCGTGTTCGGCGGCAGATCCTTCGCATAGATACGCACGTTCGCGCCGCGCTCTTGCAGCAACCGCGCTGTTGCAAGGCCAACAGCGCCGCAACCCAACACAGCCACATCTGGCTTCGACGTGTCGTAGCCGAGATCGACAGCCATCTTGGCCGAGCCCCAAGATAGCGTGATGCCGCCGCCACCGTGGCCGTAATTGTGCACCAGCACTTTGTTACCCAGCTGCTCGCGCTCGACGCGAAACCCGGCCGGCCGATAGGGACGCAAGCCAACGTCAGTGCGGATGATACGATCTTCAGACACCAGCACCGGCGGCAACCGCACCGGCTGCGTGCCCGGCGTCATGCGTAGATCGCGCATCAAGCCGCCGCCGAAACCACGCGCGGTCGCGCACGATGACACCAGTCCCGCAGCGCCGATCGCCATCAAAGTACGGCGTGTGTGCATGATGTTATCTTATCCCTCGCGCGCCATGAGAATTGAGTTCGCGCGCCTGTCAATGCCGCCTTGCCGTTGGCGCGATTCTGAACCAAATGAGCGCCATGCACGCGCATCATGGGCACGCACACGGTCACCACGATCACGCCCATCCCCAGCCCGAAGCGTCGAACAAACGTTATACCATCGCAATCGCGCTGAACCTCGGCTTCGTCGCCATCGAAGGCGCGGCTGGCTTTTTAGCCAACTCGACGGCGCTGCTTTCGGATGCAACGCATAATCTCTCTGACGTGCTCGGCCTCGCACTTGCTGGCGGCGCGGCTTGGCTGGCTAAGCAGCAGGCCGGATCACAACGGACCAATGGCTTCTCGAAGGCGACCGTGCTCGCCGCGCTCGCCAACGCACTTGTGCTCGTCATCGCGTGCGGTGGGTTGCTGTGGGAAGCGTCGTCACGCCTCTTCTCGCCCGAGCCGACGCAGCCACTCTTCATCATGGCGGTGGCCGCCGCAGGCGTCGTGATCAACGCCGCGACGGCCATGCTCTTCATCGCCGGCCGCAAGGAAGACGTGAACGTGCGCGGCGCGTATCTGCACATGGTTGCCGACGCCGGCGTTTCAGCGGCGGTGATCGTCGCGGGCGCACTGATCTACTTCACCGGCATGAACTGGATTGACCCGGCGATCTCGGTGGTCGTCGTACTGCTGATCCTCTGGGGCACGTGGGGCTTGCTGCGTGAGTCACTGGATTTATCGCTCGACGCTGCCCCCGCGCACATCGATGTCGCCAAAGTGCGCGACTACCTCGCAGCGCAGCCCGGCGTCATTGCCATCCACGACCTGCACATTTGGGCGATGGGCGCGACGAAGCCCGCGCTCACGGCTCACCTTGTGAGACCAGAAGGAGGCGACGACGCTTTCCTGGCGAAGGTGTCCGACGGCATCACACACAAATTCGGCATCTCGCATGTGACGCTACAAATCGAACGCGCCCAGCGCGACGATTGCGAGCACTGCTAACGTTCAGACCACGTCTTCAAGAGTTGGTGCGCGATAGCAAACGGCGGCGGCGCCCAGCACTCGGGGTGCTTGCCTTCGATCAGCAGCTTCGCCTCCTCGCGCGTGAACCAGCGGCCGCTTTCGAGTTCGGTCGTATCGACCTTGTCATTACCGTCAGCGACTTCGCAGAGAACGCCAATCATCAGCGAGTGGGGAAACGGCCAGGGCTGCGTGGAATGCATCTCCACGTGCTTCACCGTGAGTCCCGCCTCTTCGAGTGTCTCTCGCGCCACCGCTTCTTCAATAGCCTCGCCCGGCTCAATGAAGCCGGCTAGCGCTGAGTGCATGCCCTTGGGCCAAGGCTTCTGACGGCCAAGAAAGCACTTGTCGCCGAAGGTCGGCACCATGATGCAGACCGGATCGATGCGCGGATAATGCTCGGCGTTGCAGGCCTCGCATTTACGCACCCAGCCGCCCTCAACGACATTCGTCGGTGTCGCGCAATTCGCACAAAAGCGGTTCTTGCCGTGCCATTCGAACAGCGCCTTCGCCGTGCCGACGATCGGGAGCTTGTTGTATTCGAGGCGCGGCGCAGCCGGGCGCAGCTCTTCGAAGAAGCCCAAATCACCGAGCGCTGCCGGATCACCGATCTCGCACGCGAAGTTCGGATCACCGTTGGTGTCGTTGCCGAGAAAGATCAGCGGCAGGCTCTTGTCGGCATAAAGCTCATAAACATGCGTCGCGAGCCAACGCACGAAGAGCTTGCCACCGCTTTCATAGAGATACGGCCTGCCCTTATTGAACGGCAGCAGCAGCGCTTGATCATCCGCCAAAGCCTTCGCGAGCCAGGCTTCGTCCTTGCGGAGAAGACTGGCCCGATCGAGCGTTGAGCGCGTGAAGGCGTTCGGGTTGTGCGGGAGAAGCACGGACGGTTCGCCTTAGTTCGCCGGCTTCACGAAGCGCAGCGCGAACTGATCGGTGTGGCCGCGAATATCGCTTTCGAACACACGCTCAGTGCGGTTGTCAGCGGGATTGCGGAGCACGTCAGTCTCTTCCTGCAGCACGAAGCCAGCGGCCGTAAGATCAGCGATGACTTGGGCGCGATCAATGCGGTGCAGCGAGTCCGTCACTGTGATCGGGCTGCCGTCGACAGCCGCGTGATCGATGATCACGAGAACGCCACCTGGCTTGAGCGCCGCGAACATCGCGCGGTTCATCGCCGGCACGTCGAAGTGGAACACCGGCAAATAGAAGTCGTGATAGATTTGAGAAATGAAGATCGCGTCGAGCGGTGCGCCCGCGCTCCACGTGTCGTAGCCGGTCGTCAGGTGCGTGATGTTGCCGTAGAGCGGCGCGACCGTCGCCATCGGACGGGGGCGTTCGGCCGTGCCTGGACGATCCACCGCATAAACTTGTCCGCCATCGCCAGCCGCGACAGCGAAGAGACGTGAGTAATAGCCGCCGCCAGGGCCGATATCGGCGATGCGCCAGCCTGGCTGCACGCCAGTGAAGGCCATGATCTCAGCGGGGTGGCGGAGCGCGTCGCGCGTTGTGTCTGCTTCTGGACGGCGCGCGTCGGTCACGGCGGCGACGATGTAGGGCGAGGTCGCCGACGGCAGCGCCGGGGCGGTCGTCGCCATCATCAATCCGGGCACCGCGCCCCCGGCGCAAGCGCCGATAAACAGCACAACCCCAAGTCCGGCCAATAGCTTACGCATGACGTCCTCCCTGATCTGGCGGCGGTTTAGCCCGGCTGGGCGCTTCTGTCTCCCGCTTCCCAGCGAAGTGAACGATTGGAAACCGCCTCGCGTTACACTGGACGCCCATGATTCCCGTGACGCCCTCTCTCGCCCTCGACGAGCGCGACCTCGAAGAACGCTTCATCCGCGCCTCTGGGCCCGGCGGACAGAACGTCAACAAGGTGTCGACCGCCGTTGAGTTGCGCTTCAACATGAACGGCTTCACTGAGATGCCAGAGGACGTGCGCGCGCGGCTGGAACGGCTCGCGGGCCGGCGGCTCACGCTCGACGGCGAAATCGTCATCCGCGCCGACGAGCACCGCACGCAAGATCGCAACCGCTCAGAAGCGCAAGCGCGACTTGTGGCGCTGGTCGAACAAGCGACGCACCGTCCGAAGCCGCGCAAGCCGACGAAAGTCTCAAGGGCGCAAAAAGAAAAGCGTCTCGAAGGCAAGGCAAAGCGCGGCAGCATCAAAGCCAACCGCGCCCGCCCGCACGACGACTGAGTACGCCTATTCCGGTTTGCGGAAGCGCATCATGAATTGATCCGTGTGACCGCGGATCGAGGGATCGAAGACGCCAACCGTGTGCGTGTCGGCAGCGTTGTGCAGAACATCGCTTTCGCCATCAAACACGAAGCCGGCCGCTTCCACTTCGGCGCGCACAACAGCCGGATCGATCCGGTGGAGCGCGGTGTCAGCATTAGTTTCAATCGGCGCGCCGGTGTTGGCGACGTGGTCAATGATCACATAAACGCCGCCCGGCTTCAGCGCCGCGAACGCGGTTGCATTCATGCGTGCACGATCGCCGAGCGCGTACGCGGTCAGCGGCATGTCGTGATAATTTTGCGCCGTGAACACGACATCGAGCGGTTCGGGATACGCCAGCGCATCGTACGGCGTGCGCGCCATTGTTGCGTTCGGGTACTCGGCAGCGATCGGCAAGATCGGCAGCTCGTACTCACCAGCAACGCCATCAGCGCGGATCGTCGGATAAACGCGGCCGGTGTCGCCAACGGCAACAGCAAAGAGCCGCGTGAAGTAGCCGCCCCCTGGGAAGATTTCCCCGACTTTGTCGCCCTCTTCGATCCCGGCAAACGCAAGCGTCTCAGCAGGATGGCGCGCAGCATCGCGCTCTTTGTCGGCATCCGGGCGGCGCGAGTCCGCGACGGCGGCGACAATGTTTGCCGCATCCGGTGAGACGGCGACTTGCGCTGGAGGTGGGGTTTCTTGCTGCGCAACTGGGTTGCAAGCGGCCAGCGCCAACGCGCCTACGGCGGCGATCAATAGGTGTCTCATGAGCGTCTCCCTCTGGCGTGCTGGTAGCGCGACGGAGGGATAGCTTCATCTGAAACGCGACGAATGACGCCTAGCGCGCGCGCTTTTGCGTTTGCGGCGGCGGCATGAGCTCGAGCTGCTCCGGCGGCGCAAGTTGGCGCGGCGCGCTTTCGATTTGTGCGGGCGCCGCAACTTCTATGCCCGCATCGCCGGCGCCAAGTTCCTTGAACTTACGCGCCTGCGGTAACACGCGACTTTCAACCGAACCCACCAGTTCGTTGTAGCTCTTGACCGACTTTTCAATGCTGTCACCAACCTTGGCCATCTTATCGACCATGATCGCCATGCGGCCGTGCATTTCGCGACCAAGCTCCGCGATCTTCTGCGAGTTCTTAGCGCTATCTTCCTGACGCCAACCGTAAGCGATGGACTTCGCCAGCGCGACCATCGTTGTTGGCGTGGTGAGAATGACCTTTTGCGCGAACGCGTCGTCGAACAAGTTCGGATCGCGCTCGGCTGCAGCGGCGAGGAAGTTCTCGCCCGGCACGAACAACACCACGAACTCCGCTGTATCCGGCACGTGCTTTTGATATTCCTTAGACGCCAGGTTTTTCACGTGGCTCTTCAGCTCAGCGAGGTGCTTCTTCAAATGAAGCTCACGCGCGGCGTCATCCGTAGCTTCGACAGCATCGAGATAGCCGGAGAGCGCGACCTTTGAGTCGACCACGATGCAGCGGCCGCCAGGCAGGTTGATGACAACGTCTGGACGCAGGCGCGCCCCCTCGCCGTCTGTGGTCGAGAATTGCTCTTGGAAATCGACGTGTGCGGACAGACCTGAAAGCTCAAGCACGTTGCGCAGGGTCTGTTCACCCCAACGGCCGCGCATTTTTGGCGAAGCGCGGAGCGCGGTCAGTAGGTTCTGCGTAGTCTTGTTGCTGGAGCCAACGGCATCGACCATCTGCTTCACTTGCTCGTTGATCGCCGACTTGTCCTGCAGGCGCGCCTTCTCGAGCGCTTCAACATTGAGCGCCAGCTTCGCCAGTTGCTCTTGAGCGGGCTGTAGCACTTCCTTCACGCCGCCTTGCGCGGCTTGCTTGTGCTTTTCGAATGTCTCGTTCGCGAGCGTCATGAAATTTGTCTGCGAGGCTTCGAGGGCCTTGGCGGCCAGCGCTAGGAAGCGCGCTTCCTCGGACTCCGAGCGCTCAGCCTTCTGAGCCTGCGTCGCCGCCAGCTCAGCGGTCAGCCGCGTATTGTCCTCGCGCAGAACTTTTAGTTCTGCCAGGGCCCGGTCGCGCTCGCCCTTTAGCAGTTCAGCGCCGCCAGCCAGTGCCTGCGCCTGCATGGCGCGCCACGCAAAAAAGGCGGCCGCGCCGATAGCGGTGAGCGCCAGCAAAAGAGGAAGTGATTCGATCATTTCGGAAGCCTAGCAGTCCTGCCGGCCCGACCACATGCCCCGGCATCATAAGCTTGATTTGGCGCATGGCGGAAGGGCGGCTGCAGGCGTAAGTTCCGGCCTTATGAACCCTTTTGCTTACGCTATCCCCATCGGCCTCGGCGTCGTTTTCCTTATCCTGTGCTTCGGGATTTACACGCTTTTTCGCGGCGGCGACTTTTCCCGCTCCTGGTCGAACAAGGCGATGCGCTTTCGGGTGATCGCGCAGTTTGTGGTCATCCTGATCCTGGTCGGCGCGATGCTGTGGAGCAGAAGCCAGCATGGTTAGGCTGGATAAGATCGTCACCAAGGCCGGCGACGGCGGCAAGACGCGCCTCGCCACTGGTGAACCGGTTTCGAAAGCCAGCGCCCGCGTGGAAGCATACGGCGCAGTGGACGAAGCCAATTCCGCCATCGGCGTTGCGCGACTCCATACGACTTCCGATCCGCTGCTCGATCCAATTTTGGACCGCATTCAAAATGACCTTTTCGATCTCGGCGCCGATCTCGCGACACCGCACGCCGACGATTTGAAGTTCGAACCGCTGCGCATTCAGTCCAGCCAAACCGATCGGCTCGAACGCGAAGTCGAGCAGCTCAACGAAAAACTGACGCCGCTGACCTCCTTCATTCTCCCGGGCGGCACGCCGGCTGCGGCGCATCTCCATCTTGCGCGCGCCATCGCGCGCCGCGCCGAACGCGCCATCGTAGCGCTGACCGAAGCGGACAACACCGTCTCGGCTGAGACGGTGAAGTACATGAACCGCGTGTCTGACTTGCTGTTCGTCGCGGCGCGCTACGCAAATGACGAAGGCCGCGCCGATTTGCTGTGGAAGCCAGGCGCAAACCGCTGATGCGCGGCGGCATCCATCACATTGATCTGACCGTGAAGGACGCGGTTCGCTCGCGTCCATTCTACGAAGCCGTGCTCGGTCACATGGGCTATGTGCTGGCGACGGTTTATCCCGACGGGTACTGCGACTTCGACCTCAACGGCACGCGCTTCTGCTCGATCGGCATACGCGGCGAGAGCGGGCCAAACGCAGGCCGCACGCATGATCGCTACACGCCAGGCCTGCATCACATTGCGTGGGAAGCCGAGAGCCGCGCTGATGTGGATGCGCCCTACGCCGTATTGCAACAGATCGGCGCGACAATCCTCGATCCGCCAGCCGGATATCCGAAGTACGGGCCAACCTACTATGCCGTCTTCTTCGCCGATCCTGATGGGCTAAAGCTCGAATACGTGCACAAGCCCTAACGCAAAACGGCCCGCGCTTTCACGCGGGCCGCTTCATCAGATCAGCCGAACTTAGCTCGGCTTCTTCATAGCATCTTTGGCATCGCCAAGAGCTTCACGGCCTTCGCCCTTTGCCTTGTCGAGCTTGCCCTTTGCTTCGAGCGACGCATCGCCCGTTGCTTTGCCGATTCCTTCTTTCACGCTGCCGGAAACTTTATCGGCCGCGCCTTTGATGTGCTCTTTGTCCATGAATTCAGTCTCCTTGGAATGGAGAAAGAACGCTGAACAAACGTCATCGTTCCTGATCAAGTGATGTATTGGGCGCCATTCATGGTGAGTGTGGAACCGGTCATGAAACCTGATCCATCTGACGCGAGGAACGACACCGTACTGGCGATTTCTTCGGCTTTGCCGAGACGTCCGACAGGAATACCGGCGATGATTTTCTTCAGCACCTCTTCGGGTACCGCGGCGACCATTTCCGTATCGATGTAGCCAGGGCAAACGCAGTTCACCGTGATGCCTTTACTCGCGCCTTCTTGCGCCAACGCTTTGGTGAAGCCGATCATGCCGGCTTTCGCGGCTGAGTAATTCACCTGACCAGCTTGGCCTTTTTGGCCGTTGATCGAGCTGATGTTGATGATGCGACCGAAGCCGCGCGTGCGCATGCCTTCGATGACTTGGCGTGTCATGTTGAAACAAGAATCCATGTTCACGCGGATCACTTCCGACCATTGCTCATGGCTCATCTTATGGAAGAAGCCGTCGCGCGTGATGCCGGCATTGTTCACCAGCACGTCGATCGGGCCGAGCTTCGCTTCGACCGCCTGCGCCGCCTTCACGCAATCGTCGAAGTTCCCGACGTTGCCCTTCACGACCATGATGTCGAGTTCTTTAGCGGCGGCATCGGCAGCGGCGTCATTACCCGAATACCCGGCCGCGACCTTCATCCCGTCCGCCTTCAGCCGCGCCGAAATGGCCTTGCCAATCCCCCGGGTGCCACCGGTTACAAAAGCCACGCGCGTCGTCATGAAGTGCCTCCCAGGTTCGTTTCGTCTGATGCGAAATCTCTGGGATCACTTTGCGCGAGTTGGCGGGCCTGTCCATACGCGCGAGCCTGCTTTCGTGGGCACCGGCTGGTTTGCTAGATTGAGCGTCAATGAAGCGCGTCGTGATCCTCTATGCCTTGGGCTTGGCCGCCGGCGCCTTCCTGCTGCAATGGCTGCAGTACAATTACCTCGTCCGCGTCTTCTCGACCGAAATCTATATTGGCCTGATCGCGCTCGCCTTTGCCGGACTTGGCGTTTGGGCCGGGATGCGGCTCGCGCGCCGTCCCGCCTCCGCAACGTTTGAGAAGAACACCGCCGCCATCGCCTCGCTCGGCATCACTCTCCGGGAGCAAGAAGTGCTGGCGCACCTAGCGGCGGGCAAATCCAACAAAGAGATCGCCGACAAGCTCGGCATATAGCCCAACACGGTGAAGACCCAAGTCGCCAGCCTCTACCAAAAGCTTGAGGTCCAGCGCCGCACGCAAGCCGTGCAAAAAGCGCGCGAACTGGCGCTTATCCCCTAAGTTCGGCCCGTCAAACGGCCGATCTGGACGATTTGGTCCTTTCGGGTGATGGAGTTTCGGGCCGCAGCGCGAGCTAGCTCCGCTCATCGCGAAGCAAAGGGAGCTCGTTTCATGTTCGCAATCGCACTCAGGTACGGCGCCATTTCCGGCGCGATCGTCGTCAGCGTCATCATCGCCGGCATCTTCTTGGCGAGCGCCGGCCATCACGGTCACGGGCTCACCTCCCAGCTGTTCGGCTACTTGGTCATGATCGTCGCGCTGTCGATGATCTTTCTGGCCGTCCGCGATCACCGCAACAAAAACCTCGGCGGCGTGATCAAGTTCTTGCCGGCCTTCGGCCTCGGCCTGCTCGTCTCCCTCATCGCGGGTATCGCCTACGCGCTTGGCTGGGAGATCTACCTGGCGGCGACCAACTACACCTTCATGGACAATTACGTTGCCCAAATGATCGAAGGCAAACGCGCGGCAGGCATGTCGGGCGAAGCGTTCGACGCTTACGTCGCGCAACTTGAGCAGATGAAGGAAATGTACCGCAATCCGCTTTTCCGCCTGCCGATGACGTTCGTCGAGATCTTCCCGGTCGGCCTCATCATTGCGCTCATCTCAGCCGCCATCCTGCGCAGCCCCAAAGTCCTGCCGGCCCGCGCTTAAGGAGCGACCAGATGAAACTTGGCGCATTCTCAATCAGCCTCACGGTGAAGGACATCGCCGCATCGCGCGCGTTCTACGAAAAGCTCGGCTTCACCGCGTTCGGCGGCAATCAGGATCAGCGCTGGCTGATCATGAGAAACGAAACCACGCTCATCGGCTTGTTTCAGGGCATGTTCGAAAAGAACATGCTGACCTTCAATCCAGGCTGGGACAGCGACGCGAAGAACCTCGCGGACTTCGATGATGTTCGCGAGATTCAGAAGCAGCTGAAGGCAAGCGACATCACGCCCGTCGCCGAAGCCGATGCTTCAACGCAGGGCCCAGCGCACCTCATGGTTGTCGATCCTGACGGCAATCAGATTTTGATTGATCAGCACCGCTAACGCGGCGGCGTACGGTAGGGAGTGTGAGAATAGTATTTGGGGCGCGTGTCGATGCGAACGTGCAGCCAAGGAACACCGAGACCGGACGTGCTCAGCCAAATGGGCCTGTCCGGCGCGCTTCGTAGCCAACGCGTTGCCGTCGCTGAAGCCTCGCGCCAAAGGGCAGCAACCTGCTCGGCCGGCGCGGTTCTCAGAAACGCAGCCAGGTGCGCGTAGTCCACATCGGCCAAAGCGCCGGCAGGAATGACCAATTCTGCATCGCCGCCGAGATTGCGCGCGGAGACAACTTCAATCGTTCCCTGCTTCGAAGCAATCTTGTCCGCAAACGCATCCGCGTTCGCCGACAACTCCCCGACAGCGTTGCTCGGAACGATCATGCACTCAAACGCTTCGCCGAGCCCCGCGTACGTCAGCGGCGGAGTCTCCCAGAAGAACCCGCGATACGGTTGATCCGCCAGCGTGCTCGAAAACGCCGCCACGAAAGCAGTGTCGTCGCGCAGGAGATCAAGCACCTCTCTGCGCGACGCATACACGCTCACGCATTTGCCACCAGCGTGATCTTCAACCCGAATGGCGGGCACCAACTAGCGCTCCACGCACACCGCGATGCCCATGCCGCCGCCGATGCAGAGCGTGGCGAGGCCCTTGCTTTTGCCGCGGCGTTGCAGTTCGAACAGCAGTGTCGTCAACACGCGCGCACCTGAAGCGCCGATCGGGTGGCCGATGGCGATAGCGCCGCCATTGACGTTCACGAGGTCGGTGTCCCAGCCCATGTCCTTATTCACGGCGCAGGCTTGCGCGGCGAAGGCTTCGTTGGACTCGATCAGATCGAGATCGCCGACTTTCCAGCCAGCGCGCTCAAGCGCTGCTTGCGACGACGGGATCGGGCCAGTGCCCATGACCGACGGATCAACACCACGCGAGGCCCACGAGGCGATCCGCGCCAGCGGCGTGAGGCCGCGCTTTGCAGCTTCGTCCGCGGTCATCAGCACGAACGCAGCTGCGCCGTCATTGATGCCGGAGGCGTTCGCGGCCGTAACTGTGCCGTCCTTTTTGAAGGCCGCGCGCAGCTTCGCCGCGCCTTCAATGGTGGCATCGTGTTTGATGTATTCGTCGTTCTCGACGATCACGTCGCCCTTGCGACCCGACACCGTCACCGCGACGATCTCATCCTTGAACTTGCCGGCCTTCTGCGCCGCGCTGGCCTTCTGCTGTGAAAGCGTCGCGAACTGATCCTGCTGCTCGCGCGTGATCTGCCACTTCTCGGCGACGTTCTCGGCGGTCATGCCCATGTGATATTGATTGAAGACGTCGGTCAGGCCGTCCTTGATCATCGTATCGCTGAACGAGACATCGCCCATCTTCGTGCCAGTGCGCAGCAGAGCGGCGTGCGGCGAGAGGCTCATGCTCTCCTGCCCGCCAGCGACGACGATCTTCGCGTCGCCCGATTTGAGCTGCTGGTAGCCGACCACAACCGCGCGCAGGCCGGAACCACAGACTTGGTTCAGCGACCAAGCCGGCGCGTCATCTGTAATGCCCGCAGCGCGGATGGCTTGGCGGGCCGGGTTCATGCCTTGGTTGGCCGTCAGCACCTGGCCCAGCACCACTTCCGACACCTCTTTCGGATCGACCTTTGCGCGTTGCAGCGCGCCCGTTATCGCGGTCTTTCCCAGCTCATGAGCGGGCACCGCAGCAAAAGCGCCATTGAACGAGCCGACGGGCGTACGGGCGGCGGAGACGATGACGATGTCTGTCATGTGAGCGGGCTCCTAAGCGGGGCTAGGCTATTGGGCTGCAAGGGAGAGTTCTAAGGCTCCTATCGCACAAGCGGCACGCGAAATCCACGCGGGGAGACTGACATCGCCACGCCTAAACGGCGGCTCTCTCTTGCATTGCGGCGAAGGAAGCTGGATTCTGTTCGAAAGCCCCGCCTTCGCGGGCGCCAACAAAAATGAAGGCGTTAGCGCTTCTGCGCGGATCGCCCAGCAAAGAGGGACACCCAAGTGGCGGATACGAGTGGCCCGGCAACGGGGGAAGCCGGCGGCGCTGAAGCTCAACAAGCCGAGCCGATCGTCATCAAGAAGTACGCCAACCGGCGCCTCTACAATACCGGTGAGAGCAAGTACGTCACGCTCGACGATCTCTCGGAGATGGTGCGCGCCAATAACGACTTCATCGTGCTCGACGCCAAGTCCGGCGACGACATCACGCGCTCCGTGCTGACCCAGATCATCTTCGAACAAGAGAGCAAAGGTCAGAGCATGTTGCCGGTGCAGTTCCTGCGCCGCCTCATCCGCTTCTACGGCGACCAGATGCAAGGCTTCCTGCCGCCCTATCTTGAGATGAGCATGGAGAGCTTCTCGAAGGCCCAAGAGCAGATGCGCGAGAACATGTCCCGCTCGTTCGGCGCCTCGACGCCAATGGCCGCGTTCGAAGAGCAAACCCAACGCAACATGGCGCTCTTCCAGCAAGCCATGAAAGTATGGGCGCCTTTCGCAGCCGGCAACATGTCGGGGATGCCGGGCATCCCAGGCATGCCGGGCATGAACGCGCCGAAGTTCGGCGCCGCTGACGACGAAGACAAGGACGAGCAGCTCGCCGAGCTTCGCCGCCAAATGGAACAAATGCAAAAGCAACTCGACCTGATGGCGAAGCGCTAAGCGCGCGTACGGCGTCATCCCCAAAGGGCGACGCCGCGCGTTATTCTCAGCGCCGATTGACCGTCACTTTGAGGAACGTAGCGGGGATACTCGTCACATCCGCGCGGCCGCTCTTGTTTTGCGCTTCGAACAGCGCCTCAAGTTCAGCCTGTAACGTGTCTGCCTTGCCGTTCTTCTCGGCTGCTTCGAACGCATTCATCGTCGGACCATAGAAGGTTCGGAATTCGCGGACGAAATCCTTCGCCGGGCCGGCGAAGTTGAACGTGTAGGTCTGGCGTTCGCAAGTGATGTCTTCGGGCGAGACGCCAGCTTGGCCGAAACGTTCCTTCACGTTCGCCTCCACGCCCCACGTCACCGGGCTGATAAAGCCCTCCGGCGGCGGCGGCGTGTAAGCCGCGCTGATCTTGAGGATCTGAGCGACTAGCGTCGGATCGCCGGGGATCCAGTTACCCATGACGATGCGCCCACCAGGCTTCGTCACACGCACCATTTCCTTGGCCACATCGAACGGCTTGGGCGCAAACATCGCGCCGAAAATAGACACCACCAGATCGAATTGCTTTTCAGCAAGACCTTCGAGATTGGAGGCATCGCCTTCCTGGAAACGGACGTTGGTGAGGCCAGCGGCTTTCGCACGCGCATTGCCGGCTGCAACCAAGTTCGCCGCGATGTCGACACCGAGCACATCCGCGCCACGCTTTGCCGAAGGCAGCGCCGTCGTGCCATCTCCGCAGCCAAGATCGAGCACTTTGAGTCCGGGCTTCACGCCCAGGCCTTCAATCAAAGCATCGCCGCTTTCACGCATCGTCGCGGCCAGTCGCGTGAAATCGCCCTTTTCCCAGAGCGCTTTATTCGGGTTCATTTCGCACCTCTTCCTAGGGCATACATAGCCAGGTCGGTCACACTCGCTGTGCCACAAGTCACGGTGCGTTAGTTCCAAACCGGCGGCTTGCGATCTTTCCACGGCATCTCTTTTTCGAGCTGCCCTGCCAGCCTGAACAACGTCGCTTCGTCCGCGTAGCGGCTAGTGAGCATCATGGCGATCGGCAGCCCGCTCTCGCTATGATGCAGCGGCAGTGACATTGAAGGCTGCCCTGTCATGTTGAACGGCGGCGTAAATCCGAAGGTCGCGGCCTGGCGGCGATCGAACTCTTTCAGATCGTCTGTCAGCGTATCGAGATAATCCACGCGCGGCACGTTGGTGCTGAGCACCGGCGTCAGCCACACGTCCCACGTCTCGAACTTCTGCAAGATCTGCCGGTTCATCAGCCGCAATTGCTGCCAACCCCAACCTGCGTCCTGCGCCGTCAGCTTCTTGCCAGCTTCGTAGCCGCGGCGCGCCAGGCCTTCGATGTCATCGCCGGGCTCGCGGCCTTTGATCTCCACCCAGCGTTTGATGCTGGCAGAGAAGTTTGCGGCCGACACTAAACCCTGCGCGCGATAGAGCTGCCGATAGTCGATCCCTAATCCTTCTTCGCGCACGTCGTGACCAAGCTTCTTGAGCGTCTCGGCGGTGCGTTCGAGCGCCGCTCGGATCTCCGGCTCGATGGGTTTGCCGCTCGGCGTCTCGCTTGAGAAGGCAATACGGAGCTTTCCGGGCGACCGCGCGATCTCCTCAACATACGGCCGCTCCTTCGCAGGGTACGCAAACGGACTTGCAGGCTCAGGATAGCCTGTCGCGTCCAGCATCGCGGCGCTGTCGCGAACGGTGCGCGAGACCACGTGATCGACGCTGAAGCCAATGGCGCGGTCGGTATCGTTCTGCCCGTTCGGATTGCGGTCGCGTGTCGTCTTCAGCCCAACCAGGCCGCAGCACGCCGCCGGGATGCGAATTGAGCCTAAACCATCGCTCGCGTGCGCGAGCGGCACGATGCCCGCCGCAACGGCGCTTGCGGCTCCGCCCGACGAGCCGCCCGAGATGTGATCCGTGTTCCAAGGATTGCGGCACGGGCCTAACAGCGCCGACGTGGTGACACCCGGAATGCCGAACTCCGGCGTATTGGTCTTGCCGGCCAACACAACGCCGGACGCGCGGTAGCGCTTCGTCAGTTCACTATCTTCGCCATCGGCATCGACTTGCGCGAAACGGCTCGCGCTCGTCCGCGGCCAGCTCTTAACGCGTACGCCAAGATCTTTGATCAAAAATGGGACGCCCTTGAACGGACCGTCCGGCAACGCACTCGAAGCCGTAGCGCGCGCTTCGTCGTAGGCTTTGTATACCACGGCGTTGAGTTTCGGATTGTGACGCTCAATTCGATCGATTGCGGCTTCCAAAAGCTCAGCCGGCGTCACGTCTTTGTTGCGCACCAGCTCCGCAAGTCCGAGCCCATCGTAGTCTGCAAAGTCCCGCATCCGCGCCTCCGTGATGGCTAACGCTAGCGGTTAATTTCCGTTTGGCACGTGAAATGCAGAAATTGCGAGCATGAGCGCAGCTGCCGCCACCGTGCACGCACTCGACGCCGACTTCGAAGAAGTCGGCGAGCAACGACGGACGGACCGCCGCCAAAGCGATCGCCGCGCTCCACGCATGAAACTTGACCCGATGTTCGCCGCCACGCTGGTGAACCAGATCGCTCAAACCGAAGGCGCGCAATTGCGTAGCTACGCCAACCCATGGCGCGGTCCGCGCCCCGGCATCATCGTGAACGTGCGCGCTTAACTAGCCGGCTTTACGTTTCGACGCTTCGAACTCTGCCAGCCATGTGTCGATCGCGTCCAATCGCGCCTCGATGCTCTCAATCCGATCGCCCGGATCAGCGCCAGGCGCAGACTCCCGCACCGCGACCCCGCTGCGAATTGTCACTTCGAGCAGATCCGTTTCGAGCACGCGAGCAAACTCGCGCAATTCATCGGTCGTCGGCGAGCGTTCGTTGGTGAAGATGGCGTGGAGTTCACCACGATCAATGCCAGCGGCAATGGCAAGCCCGATGCGATCAGTGCCGCGCGCGGCCAAACGTTGGTCGAACCAAGCGGCATCGAAGAAGAGCGCCATTCACCCACCTAACCCAAGCGAAGCATAGCCCGGCGCCGAACCTGCAGGTGGGCGTCGAACTATGGCTTCGTTCATCATCCCCCGATTCGGCCGTTGGCTCGACTTCACGATCGCTCTAGCGCTCGGTTTATGGTGCATGTGAGTAAACGCGAAATAGGCGGCAGAGCTTGCGCTCCACCGCCTATCCGGTCGTTCACAATACCGTCGCTTAATGCTGGCCGGCAAATTCCACGTCGCGGCGGGCAGAGATGATCGTAACCACCACGCCGGCGAGCACGTCGAGCAGCGCCATTACCAGGATCACGAAGAACGTGCTGGTGGCGAACGCCGGGTGCAGCAGGAATTCAACCAAGCAGATGATGAACACCAGCATCGACAGCGCGTGATTGAAAATCGCGGCGGTGCCGGTCGAGGTTGATTTCAGAAGCTCGATGAAGAGCAAGATGAGCGCGAGCAGCACGAGTACGTCGCCGAAAGCGATCGTCCACTCCGCGCCCGACGCCATCGGCATACGGATCCATGCATCCTGCAAGTGCGTGCGTACAGCAGCGCCGTCACCACTATTGGCCGCCGTCGCGCCGAACGCCCAAATGTTGTACGTTAATACCGGGATCAGGATCAGCGGAAAAACGTTGAAAATGGCCCCCATGGGACTCCCCTGCTGTTGCGTGCGAGACCGACGCCCCCGCGTCGCCGCCGTTTGTAATGCCAGTCGTTCGCCCGGGTCGACACGAGCATTCATAGTTCGTCCGCTCCCCCAGGCAGGCGCGCCCGACTTCGTAGCCACATAACGCCCCAGAGGTCCGTCATGTTCGCGGCCAGTCTGCCAAGATTCGTGTACTTCGAGCGACCCACGCTCCGTTGTCGATGATTAACCTCCAAAAACTCAACTGCATAGCCTTCGCGCAACATCAATGCGGCCATGAAACGGTGCATGTGATCGAAGTATGGGAGGCGTAAAAAAGCTTCGCGTTTGAACACTTTGACGCCCGAACCGCTGTCCACGGCATTGTCCTTGAGCGCAGCCCGGCGGATGGAATTGGCTAAACGGGACGCAGTGCGTTTGCTCCAATTGTCCTGCCGCTTGACGCGGTTCCCAGCTACCATGCCCAAGTTCGGTGGCGCCTCTGGACGCGTGATCTTGGCCAAAAGTTTGGGGAGATCGGCCGGATCGTTCTGTCCGTCGCCGTCCAAAGTTCCAACGATCGGGGCGCGCGCGGCCAGCACGCCCGTATGTACGGCACGACTTTGGCCAGCGTTATTGCGATGCCCGAGCACGCGCAAAGCGGGCATTTCCGCCTTCAGCGCAGCTAGTTCCGCACGCGTATCATCCCGGCTCGCGTCGTCGACGAAAATCATCTCGTAGCTGCGCCCATCCAGCACCGCGGCGATTTCACGTGCGAGGTTGGCGGCGTTGCCTTCCTCGTTCATGACGGGGACCACCACGCTGAATTCGATACTCTCGGCCAAATGGGTCCCCGGCGGCGTGAAAAGCGGGGTCTCTTAGCTGCTCCTGGGGCATGAGGCGAGTGGGCGCACCCGCCGGGGCTGCAAACCATCATCCCGATCCGCCAAATAGCGACCTTCAATGGCCTCTCCAGCCTCCCCCGCTCTGTTCGATCAATTCGCCCGCGGCTGGCGCGGCTATGTGCTGATCGCGCTGATCGCACTCACGTCCGGCTTGATGGGCGCGATGCGCGTGCCGGTCACCGACATCGACGAAGCCCGCTTCGCGCAAGCGACGCGGCAGATGATCGAGACAGATGATTACGTCCGCATCCGCGTTCAAGACGCCGAGCGCAACCGCAAGCCTGTCGGCATTTATTGGTTGCAGGCCGCGTCCGTGAACGCGCTCCACCCGTTCGTCGAACGCTTGAACACGATCTGGCCGTATCGATTGCCATCAGCGCTTGGCCTTGTGCTGGCGAGCCTCGCGACGTTGTGGGCAGGGACGGTGCTGTTTGGCGCCCGCACTGGATTTGTAGCCGCAGCAATCTTCGCAGTCGGATTGCTTGCTGGTGTTGAAGGCATGCTCGCGAAGACCGACGCGGTGATGACCGGCTTCTCCGCCGTCGCCTTCGCCGCGCTTGCGCAACTGCGTGTGGGCACGACCCGACCTCGCATCGTGGCGCTCGTATTCTGGGCGGCAGCCGGCTGCGCGTTCATGATCAAAGGTCCACTGACGCTCATTGCAACGACGCTAACGTTGCTTGCGCTTTGGGTGTGGGAGCGCCGCGCGGCGTGGATGAAGCCGCTGGCGTTTTGGCCGGGGCCATTACTTGCGCTTTCGATTACGCTGCCGTGGCTCATCACCATCGGCATTGTCACAGATGGCCGTTTCTACACTGATCTGTTGTTGCACGAAGTCGGACCCAAGCTCGTCGCAGGCGGCGATCACCGGCACGGCGGCATCATCGGCTATCACCTTCTTTGGTTGCCACTGCTGATTTTTCCGGCCACCTACGCGCTTCCAGCAGCAGCGCGCTTGGGCTGGACCGCTATCCGCGCGCCGCGAAATGACGACGCGCACAGCGCCTTCCGATTTTTGTTAGCCTGGGCCGGATCGATCTTTCTGTTCTTTGAATTGCTTCCGTCGAAACTCATCCATTACACGCTGCCTGCCTACCCGGCGATCGCGCTTATGTGCGCCGCCGGGCTCTTTGCGATGCGCGGCAAACGCTGGCGCACAACACATCCAGCGGGACTGGTGCTCTTCGGCGTGTTCGGCGCGCTTATCGTTGGGATCATGGCCTTCGTCTCGACTTTCATGCCGGGTTATCTTGCAGACGCCGGCGTGCGGCGCGCTGTTGCCGCTGGCTTGATCGGCGCACTCACGCTGGGCGCCGGAATTGCCGGACTGATCATGCTTCGACGCCCGACCGCGCGCGCAGCTGTGCTGGTTGCGTGTGCGCTCGTGTTTTCATTCAGCCTGCGCGAGCGGCTCCTCCCCGAGGCGCGATCGATGTTCGTTAGCAACGAGGCTGCTGCGGTCATGACACGCGCGCGGCTCATGCCTGCCCCAGACCAGGCGTTCTGGATTGTCGGCTACGAACAGCCCAGCATCGTCTTTCTCACGCGCACGTGGGTGCGCTTGGTCGAAGTCGAAAACGTCGCCCAAACGCCGATTCACGCTGGCGACGGGATGATGATCGAAGGTCGCGCGTTCGATCAAACGCAAGCGGCGCTCCGAACGCACGGGCTGGAATTTGAACCCGTCGAACAACCGGCGCGCGGCATGGCGATCGGGCGCGGCGAGTACATGACGCTCAATATTGGCCGCGCGCGCCGTATCGCTAGCGGCGTGTCGGCGGACGGCCCGCGATCAGGTCCCTAAGCGCTAAGAGCACCGCAAGCGCAGGACCAGCCACACGCGCAAAGGCTTGCTCCACCGGTGTCTTTGCGCTCTTCACGGCGAACCGCGTCAGCCCTTGCACTTTGCGGCTCTTACGCGCTTGCGCGTATTCGAACTGCACGGCCGAAGCATCAGGCTGAAACAATACGCTGCCGCCCGCGAGCGCAGCGCGACGGCAAAGGTCGAGATCCGCGCAATCGGTGTCGAACTGCTCGTCGAATCCGCTGAGCGAATCGAAGTCGTTGCGTGGAATCAGCATGAGAGCGCCAGACACGGCGCCGACCTTGGTCGCGGCGTCGTCACGTCTGGGCGCACGCGAGGGTCTGGCCGGCCATTCCACCGCAACCGCGATGGCCGAGAACGCGTTGAGCGAGCCTGCCCGCGCGACCTGACGCTCGCGGCCTTCGAGATCAAGCAAACGGCCACCGACAATCCAAGGCGTCTGCGCGCCGCCGCCCGCCGCAGCCAAACGCGCAACCGCGCCCCGCTGCAAAACGACGTCCGCATTCAAAAACAGCAACCATCTTCCAAGCGCAGCTTCGGCGCCAATGTTCGCCGCCGCCGCCGTACTCAAACTTGGATCGACTTGAACGACGTGCACATCGCGCCGATCAGCTTCGAAGGCCCGCAGCATTGATGAAATTTCTTCGGGGTTGTCGTGATCGACGATGACGAGATCATCGATCCAGTCTTCCGCCAGCGCACTACGCAAACAAAGATCAAGCGGCGCACGGCCCGAAGAGTTGGCGCGAACTTTGTGCGCCACCACAATAGCGGACACACGCGCTTCCAATGTAGCGGATGCCGACCGTGCACGTGACGGGTGCTTATCCAACGCCTTCTCCGCCCCCAATACCCTTGGTCATCCTGGATCGCGACGCCGCCGTCTGTAAAGCCGCGTACGCTACGCAATCCCAATCTGCACTCACTTCTGCATAGATCGGGGCGCCGCTGCTGTACTGCAAGTTACTCAGCGCAATCTGACGAATCTCGCCACTATGCCAAGAATGGAGCACCATCAAGTAGACTTAGTGCAGCGCTCCTTCGCACGTGCGGCGAAGGTAGCGCCGCATGTAGCTGCCACATTCTACAGCGAATTATTCGCTATCGACCCCAGTCTGAGGGCGCTTTTCAACGGCGACATGGTCGTCCAAGGCGAAAAGCTCATGAAGATGTTGGCGCAGGTCGTCGACAATCTCCACCAGCCAGAGACCATCTTGCCCGCAGTGCGCGAACTTGCGGTGCGGCACGTCGCGTACGGCGTCGAAGCGCATCACTACGCGATGGTTGGCACCGCCCTGATGCGTACGCTGCGTCACGAATTGGGGACCGAATTCACAGCGGAGACACGTGCGGCCTGGACCGACGCGTACCAGCTACTTTCGGAGACCATGCGCGAGGCGGCTTATGGCGCCTCGCGCGCAGCCTAGCTAACGGCGCAAGTCTGGCGGCGTCGCCTCTGCGACAAGGGCTTCTTGTGCAGCTGCGAGAGACATCACTTGCTGCTCCTGGCTGCCAAAGCGCCGGATTGCAACACCACGTTCTTCAGCCTCTTTTTTGCCGACGACCGCAATCACTGGCACTTTCTGCAGTGAGTGCTCCCTGATCTTGTAGCCGACCTTCTCATTACGCACGTCGAGCGCGACGCGCAGTCCGGCCTGACGTAGCGTTTGGGCCACATCCTTTGCGTACGCATCTCCGTCGGACGTGATCGTCGCGACCACGACCTGCACAGGCGCAAGCCACATCGGGAACGCACCGGCGACGTTCTCGATCAAGATGCCAATGAAGCGCTCCAGCGATCCGAGGATCGCGCGGTGCAACATGACTGGGCGATGCTTCTGGCCGTCTTCACCGACATATTCCGCGTCGAGACGATCGGGCAGCTGATAGTCGAGCTGGATCGTGCCAATCGTCCATTCACGGCCGATGGCGTCCTTCACCGAGAAGTCGAGCTTCGGTGCATAGAACGCGCCATCGCCCTCGGCGATCACTGGCTCAACGCCCGCCGCGCGCGCAGCGTTCAGCATTTGCGCTTCGGCTTTGTCCCAGAACTCGTCTGAACCAACGCGCTGTTCAGGGCGCGTAGCCAAAGCAATCTTCTCGCTCTTCATGCCGAAGTCAGCATGGATCGAAGCGGCGAGCTTGATGAAGCGCGTCGTCTCTTCTTCGATCTGGTCTTCGCGGCAGAAGATGTGCGCATCGTCCTGCGTGAACGCGCGCACGCGCATCAAGCCGTGCAACGAACCTGACGGCTCGTAGCGGTGACACGCGCCAAACTCGGCCATGCGCAGCGGCAAATCGCGATACGATTTCTGACCGAACTTGAAGATCTGTACGTGACCGGGGCAGTTCATCGGCTTCAGCGAAAGCGTTTCTTCTTCCACCGTCTCGCAGACGAACATGTTCGGCCGGTACTTGTCCCAGTGTCCGGACTTTTCCCAGAACACGCGGTCCAGCACTTGCGGCGTGCGCACTTCGACATAGCCCGCGGCATCCAAGCGGCGACGCATGTACGCCTCGATCGTGCGCCACAGCATCAGGCCCTTCTCGTGCCAGAACACCATGCCGCGTCCCTCTTCCTGCATATGGAAGAGATCCATCTGACGGCCGAGCTTGCGGTGGTCGCGCTTCTCGGCTTCTTCGAGGCGCAGCAAGTGTTCTTCGAGTTGCTTCTCGTCAGCCCAAGCCGTGCCGTAGATGCGCTGCAGCTGCTGGTTCTTTTGGTCGCCGCGCCAATAGGCGCCCGCCAGCTTCATGAGCTTGAAGGCTTTGCCGAGCTTACCCGTTGAAGGCAAATGCGGCCCACGGCAAAGATCGCCCCATTTGTCGCCGTGCGAGTACACCGTGATCGGCTCACCCGGCTTGATTACTTCGTCGATCGTCTCGGCCTTGTAGATTTCGCCGAGCGATTTGAAGTGCGCGATGGCGTCTTCTTTTTTCCAGACCTTGCGCTCGATCGGCAGATCGGCGTCGACGATCTCCTTCATGCGCTTTTCGATCTTCTCGAAGTCGTCCGTCGAGAACGGCTCGCTACGCGCGAAGTCGTAATAGAAGCCATCTTCCGTCACCGGGCCGAACGTCACCTGCGTGCCGGGAAAAAGCTCCTGCACCGCCTGCGCCATCACGTGCGCCGCATCGTGGCGAATGATTTCGAGGCCGTCCGGACTATCGCGCATGACAAGTTCGAACTTGCCGCCGCCCTCGAGAGGCCGCGTCAAATCCCACGCCGCACCGTCAATCTTGGCGGCGACCACTTTCCTGGCCAGTGATTTCGAAATGCCTTCGGCGACCGCAAGCGGCGTCACGCCGTCGTCGTACGATCGTTCAGCGCCGTCGGGAAATTTAAGAGAGATGCTCATGATTTTGACTCTTGATGATTTGGATTGTCGGAAGAAGCGAGCGGCAAGCCGCTACTAGTTCGCGCTTCCTCTGGCGGCGCGCGGTAGCCGCCCTTCCAATCGCCGTAGCGCCACGGACGCCACCAAGAATTCTTCTTGATCTCGCGCGGCGCAGGATCCCAGCCATGTCCGCCCCAAGGCGCACACCGGCAGATGCGTGCCGTGCCCATCCAGCTTCCGGCCCATGCGCCGTGCGCACGGATCGCGTCCGCCGTGTAGGATGAACACGTCGGCCGATAGCGGCACGCATTGCCGATGAGCGGCGAAAGCGTCCACTTGTAGAGCTGGATAAGGCCCAAAAGGCCCCGGGCTGGCAGGCTCGGCGACATAATAACTACAGCGATTTGTTGGATTAGAGGATTGGGCCCAAGCGCAGCCGCTGCGGCGCGCCCAATCTCGCGCCGCCGGCTTTAGAAGGTCGTAGTCGTGATAACGCGCCGGTTCATGACGCGAATATAGCTGCTTCGGCCGTTTGGCTCAATCGCTGATCTGATAACGGCAATAGGTCTCGCTGCACGCGTAATGGAGCACGTCCGACGCTTCAAACACGATCAGATCGATCCCATCAGCTCGCAAGAACAGCGCCGCCGGCTCCCATTCGGAACTCACGGAGCCTCGCTCGCGAAGCGCAACACCAATCCGAGGCAGATAGGAGAGCCGGCCTTCGGCCAAGCGGTGTTGGCCACGCCCATCGGTGATCAGCAGCGCATAGAGCCGCCGCGCGTCATTAACCTGTAGGCGCGCAACATCTTGAACGCCGTCGCCATCAAAATCGCCGACTGCGCTGAGGTAGAGCGACGCGTCGTTGCGCCTCAAGCGCATATCCTCGCCGCGCTCGACATCGGCGACAGTGGCGTCACGCCAACCGCTGTCCTGCGCATGCGCCGTAGAGATTGTGCAAAGAAGCGCAAGCGAGGCTTCGAGGCGCTTCAAGTTCAGCTCAAGCCGCGCCTGCCCCGCGGTCGACGCGGCGGCATTGGACTTGGGTGAAGGCGCCCCAGCATTCGAGGTAGGCGGCGCCTGGCATGTCGACGGTGAACTTCGACGCCACGTAATAATTGTCGTAGCGCCCCTGGCCCGCGACGAAGCCAGTGACGAAATCGACAACGCTATCGAGCGAGATGCCGGACTGTGCCTGCACCTCGCTCGTTTGCTGTTGCGCTTGCGCCTGCATGAAGGCGCTCGCTGCCGCCTCCTGAGTTTCGCGTGTCGGCACCGTGAAGTACGCGGCAGCGCCGATCAAAATCAGAAGCAGCAAGAAACGCATGGCTTAGCCGCCCGTACGCGTGTCAGCGGCACGAGTGCACTGCACTTGCTTGAAGGCGCCCCAGCAATTGACCACCGGCTGGCCATCGAGCGTCACGTCATACTTCGCAGCGACGTAATAATTGCTGTAGGAGCGATCGCCCGCGAGCGTGGCGCCCAAGCTCTCGAAACCTTGCGAGACGTTTTGTGGATCGCTCAGAATGGCGTCCGCGCCAGCGCGCATCGCGGCTTCATCCGGCCGGGTGAAGTAGCCGGCAACGCCCGCCAAGATCAAAATCAGAACAATCCACTTCATATTCGCGTCCTCCCAGGGATCCCAAGACCGGGAAGCTAGCGGCAATCTTGGCCGCCCGGAAGCCGATCAAGGCGCTTTACGACGCTTGGGAACAGCCGGAGGCGCAAAAGAGGCCGAGAGTTTCTTCGGCGCCACGGCGCGCCAGCTTTCATCCAGATAATCGGCGAGCTTGGCCATCGGCGCTTTGGCCTTGGCGGTAAATCTAAACGTGATCCAACCGGCGCGGCTGAGGCCATAGCCGGTACGCTCCGCGCCCTTGATCATCAGCGCTTCATCGTTGCGAAACGGGAGCTTCATCGAGGCCGACCATCCGTCGCCCTCTTCGTCCTCGCCCATGAACAAGAATGCCTTCTTGCCCGCGACCTTGAAGGCATTATGACCCCACGGGAAATCCTCGACGGTTTCCGGAAACGCAAGCGCGGCTTTGCGCAGCGTTTTCGCGAGCGGGTGTTTCAGTTTCACGACGGCGCTCATGGATACACTCCGACGCCAAGGCTAAGCGTGAGGCGGATCATCGTTTTCACGCTCTTCCAGTTTCTTTGCGTCTTTAGCCTCAACCACGTGCTGCGCCGAGGGATTTGTGAAGGTGTCCATTTCCATCAACGCCGAACCCAACGCGCCAGTTTTCGCTCTCTTACGCCGCCAATAGATCCACCCGCGATCTTCGGCCCAAAGCGCCACTCGGTCGATCAGGAAAAGCGCAACCACAACACCGCCAATCCAGAGCGCGGCGCTGAGCATCAGGCGGCTTTCTTCTGTGCTTGATCAAGCGCTTCGACGGCTGCGTCGAAAGCCAGCATAGTAGAAGCATGGCGCGCCGGGTAATCGCGCACGCCTTCAAGGTGGCGCAGCTCCCAGAAGCGCCCCGTAGGCGGCGGTCCCTCGCCCTTCAGCATGGCGCGCAAGCCATCACGCGCATCGCGAATTTCTTTGGGCGTCGCGCCAATCGCATGCATCGCCAGCACGCCTGTTGACGCCTGGCCGAGAGCGCAGGCTTTCGGGTGAACAGCGATATTGGTGACCACGCCGTCCTTCAGCGCCAATTCAACCGTGACCACCGAGCCGCAGACGCGGCTAACTTTGGTGGCGGCCCCATCCGGCGCATCGAGGCGCCCGACATGGGGGATATCGGCGGCCAATTCCATGATCCGGGGGTGGTAGAGGTCGTCCATCCGCCCTTATGTGGCCTTCCTTCGCGGGCAAGCAACGGGCAAAATCGGCCCTTCGGAGCGGCGCCATGTTGAGACGCACACTGTTGATCAGCGCGCTAGGCGC
>JAPLOL010000120.1 GCA_026400735.1 Alphaproteobacteria bacterium
AAAGCGTTCGCGTTGTGAAGCGCGGTGGAGTCGTAACGCCGGTCGTGTTCGTGCACGGCGCGTTTTGCGGCGGATGGGCGTTCGACGGTTTTCGCGAACCGTTCGAAGCTGCGGGATTTGAGACGCACGCGCCAAATCTTCCACACCACGAACGCGGCGCCGATCTCGAACAGCTCGCGCAAACCGGTCTTAAAGATTACGCGAAAGCGATCGCGCATTATGTGCGCGGCCTGCGCGCGCCGCCGGTTCTCGTTGGCCACTCACTCGGCGGCTTGGTCTCGCAGCTCGTCGCAACGAGCACGCCGATTGCGGGCTTGGTTCTGCTCGCGCCAAGCGCGCCGTGGGGCGTGCCGCCAACGACTTTGGATGAACACGGCAATCAATTTGGCCTGACGCTGCTCGGCGATTACTGGCGCCGTCCAATCCCGCCGGACTACCGCGTTGCGCGCGCCACCACCCTCGATCGCCTTGCGCGCGATGATGCCCGCAAAGCCTTCGCGCGCTTCGTCCCCGAGAGCGGCCGCGTCATTCGTGAAACCGTCCAATGGTTCATGGATCACTCGATGGCCGCGCAAGCGCCGGTCTACCGCATCAGCGCGCCGGTGCTCGGCCTTGCTGGCGGCAAGGATCGCGTGAACTCCTCCAGCACCGTGCGCCGCATCATCGGCCGCTTCCCCGGCGATCAAGCGCACTTCCACGAATTTCCGGAGATGAGCCATTGGCTCATCGGTGAGCCTGAGTCTGCGGACGTGTCAGCGCTCACGCTGCAATGGCTAGACGCACGCGGCATCGGTCCAAAGCCAGTGAAGCCCAAGCGCAAGCAACTCTCGCTGTTCGGTTGGGGCGAAGCTGCCGGCGCTTAGTTCGCGCGGCGTATTGTGATCAGCACAATTTCCGGCGGATTCAGAAAACGCACCGGCAATCCGGACGTGCCAACGCCCGCACTGGTGTAAAGCGTGTGTCCGCCTGCATCGACGCGGTGGCACGCATAGGCACTGTTCTCTCGAAGATGCGTAATCGGCCTGCCGAAAAACGGGACGCTCACTTGTCCGCAATGCGCATGCCCCGCGAGCATCAACGCAACATCCATAGGTAGCGCGGCGAATGGTTCAGGAGAGTGGCTGATAACGATCCGGTCTCCCGAGGGAACTGCCGCCAGCGCGGCGTCCACGTCGGTCTCTGCATCGTCTTCGTTCGCGAGCCCTACGATCGCAAAGTCGCCGCCTAGCCGTGAAACTCGAACGCTGCGTCCGGCAAGCAAGACCACGTCCGCGCGATCCAAAGCGTCCGCGATCGAGGTGCGGTCGAACGTGCGATCGCGATTGCCGAGCACCGCAAAAACGCCAAACGGCGCCTTGAGCTCTGAAAATGCAGCGATGCCCTCCCGCATCGCCGCGTAAACCTCATCCGAGCGGTCAATTCGAAGCGAACCTTCGCCGACATAATCGCCAAGCAAAACCACGACGTCTGGATTGAGCCGATTCATCGCGTCCACCACAGAGCGTACCCGCGCTGGATCAGAGTGCGGACCAGGCACGTGCGTATCGGCGATCACCCCAATGGTGAGCGGCGGACCTGACCAATGCTCACTGGCGACCTCAACGTGCCGCACAACAAGCGTGCGCGGCTCAATCAACCAAGAATGAACACCCGCCGCCCAGCAAATCCCAAGCAGAATGACGGCGGAGACGTATCCAACGCTCACCAGCCGGGGCCACGCTGCGCCGTGGCGCGCTGCGTGCGCGGCAAGAAAGTACAGCGTAGCAAATCCGACCAGTGCGGCGAGAATTCCAGGCCAAATCGTCTCGTTGAGACCCATTCGACTAAGGCGTCCCGCTGCCGCGCAGCGTGATCAAGACAATCTCCGGCGGATTGAGAAAACGCACCGGCGCGATGCTCGTGCCGATGCCGCCCGTGACATACATTTGCTCGCCGCGCTCTTGGACGAGCCCGCACGCGAAGCGCCGATTGACGAGCGGCACGATCGGTCGGCCGATGAAAGGAATAGTCACCTGCCCACAATGGCCGTGACCGGCAAGCATCAGTGCGGGACCATGTGGCATGTCCACGAACGGATCAGGCGAATGGCTGATGATGATGGTGTTCGCGCCTTCAGGGGCGCCATCCAGCGTTGCCGCGAAATCTGGTTCGCCGGTCGTGTCATCAGCGATACCCGCGATTACGAGTGGCTCACCACCCGTGCGACGAATGACAATGTGACGATTCCAGAGCGCCGCAACGCCAGCGTTCTGCAATGCTGTGGTGATCTCCGTGCGATCGTACCAAACATCGTGATTGCCGATCACTGCGGCCACACCATAACGCGTCTGCAATGCCGCGAAGGTCGCGATGCCGCCGGTGATTTCCTGATTCTCAGCCGGCGTGCGCTCAAATGGATGGAGGTGCCCGTTCACGTAGTCGCCGAGCAACACCACCAACTCAGGCCGCAGCGCGTTCACACGCTGCACGATCCGCCCCATGCGCGCCGCATCGACGTGCGGTCCTCCGACATGCGTGTCGCTCAGCACCGCGATCGTCAGCGGTGCGCCGTGCCATTGCTCGCTCACCACTTCCACGCGGCGCACCACGAGCATCTGCGGCTCGATGAACCACGCATAGATGTTGAGCACGTAGATTGCGCCAAACAGCGCAACGACCGCAGACAGCGCCCAGCGCGTCCGCGCACCAAACTTGCCCCAACGCCGAAACAGCCACACGCACGCCAACACCAGCAGCGGCAGGCCAATGACCGCGCCGATGGTGGCGGGAAGCAGTTGTGGGTGGAAGAAATCCGGCATCGGCAGACACACTAGCGCCGCTGCTGATCGCCGTCAGCGTGCTCTATCGCTTGTCTCTATTGTAGATGCCGAAATCCAGCGTCTCGCGATTAAAGTCGAGCTCGGAATTCTCGAAAAGTCGCGCGTTTGTAGAGGGTTTCGCCGGTAAGCTTATCCACGTGGATAAGCGTTATCGCGCCATCGCCGCTTTGATGGTTTCCAGCCGCGCGAGCTGGCGCTGCGCCGCATCTTTCCGCGCATCGGTGTTGGCGTCGCGCAGGTCTTCCTGAGCATTCTTCAGCTCCTGCTCAAGCTTGGCTGGCTCGATGTCAGCGAGATCGATGGCCTCTTCCGCCAGCACCGTCAGACCCTCCGGCGTCACGTCTGCGAAGCCGCCGTTCACAAAGATGCGCCGCTCGGCGCCATCATTGATGACGCGCAGCGCGCCTGGCTTGATCACGCTCATCACTGGCGCGTGGTTCGGCGACACCCCGAACTCACCTTCCGAACCCGGCACCACAACGTGGTCCACGTCGCCGTTGAACAATTCGCGCTCGGGCGAGACCAAAGCGAAGCTCAGTTTGTCGGTCATAATTAGTTCTGCCTCGCCATCGCAGTGATGCGGATCATGAAGTTGCGCTTATCGGTCCGCCCGGACGGGTAGATCGCATCGACGATCGCCAGCTGGTTGTTGGGCAAGCGAATGTCGTACGTACGCAGGCGAAGACCCGGCTCGGTTTCGTGCGGCTCGTCCTTCGCACGCTTGGCTTCAGGAAACTTACGTTTGACCGCCGCGTCGAGTGCATCAATGCCCTTCGCGTAGTCGCCGCCAGCGAACCAAATCGTGGTGAAGGCGCCGTCCGTGTGAAAGAAGACGCCACTCTCGCCGACTTCATAGAACAGCGTCTCGCCGACAAGCGCCATACCGAGATCGGCCTTCTCTTGCGGTCCGAGCGCACGCGGCCGCAGGCCCAATTCGCCCTTTACCGTGCCGGCGATTGCGGAGACAGCGCCCTCGATTGCGAGCTTCGCGGCAACTTCGCTGTGCTTCATGACGTCCTCAGTTCCGGCGAACTTGCGCGCCGATTCGAACGAGGAAGCGCTCACGCGCGGCGCCTCGCTCGGCATACTCGACGACAACGTGCGCCAATCGGCCCCCGCCCAATTCAACTTCGTAGCTGCGCGTGCGCTGTCTCGACTCTTGCGAGGCTTCGTCTTTCAGACGCTTGGCGCGTTGTGACCGGAGCATTGCTTCGAACTCTTCGAGGCCGCGATCAAAGTCGCCGCCAACGAACCAGACCGTCGCCTGCGTGCCGCTGAGATCAATAAACACGCCCGTCGGCCCGAGCGGATACATCATGGTCTGGCCAGAGCTTGCCAGACCAACGCTTGCGCGCTCGATGTTCGTCACTTCAACCGGCGCGATCGGTGGTTGCACTTGCGGACTGCCAGCGATGTGCGCAAGCGAGCCCTCTACGAGCTGCGCTGCGAGTTTGCTGGGCGTGAGCTGCGCAACCCCTGTCATTAGGCTGCCTCAGCCGCGAGACGCTGCGCTTTCGCGATTGCTTCTTCGATCGAGCCGACCATGTAGAAAGCGGGTTCCGGAAGGTGATCGTAATCGCCGTTCACGAGGCCCTTAAAGCCGCGCACCGTGTCCTTCAGGTCGACGAGCTTGCCCGGCGAGCCGGTGAACGCTTCAGCGACGTGGAACGGTTGCGACAGGAAGCGCTCAATCTTACGGGCGCGCGCGACCGTGAGTTTGTCGTCTTCCGAAAGCTCGTCCATGCCCAGAATGGCGATGATGTCTTGCAGAGACTTGTACTTTTGCAGCGTCTCTTGGACCTGACGCGCCACTTGGTAGTGCTCTTCACCGACAACGTTCGGATCCAGAATACGCGACGATGAGTCGAGCGGATCGACGGCCGGATAGATACCCTTCGCGGCGATGTCGCGCGAGAGAACGGTTGTGGCGTCCAAGTGCGCGAACGAAGCGGCAGGCGCCGGGTCGGTCAAATCGTCGGCCGGAACGTAGATGGCTTGCACCGAGGTGATGGAGCCCTTCGTGGTCGACGTGATGCGTTCTTGCATGGCGCCCATTTCGGTCGCCAGCGTTGGCTGATAGCCGACCGCCGACGGAATACGGCCAAGCAGCGCCGACACTTCCGAGCCCGCTTGCGTGAAGCGGAACACGTTGTCGACGAAGAAGAGAATGTCTTTGCCTTGATCGCGGAAGTGCTCGGCGATCGTCAGGCCCGTCAGCGCAACGCGCGCGCGCGCGCCTGGCGGTTCGTTCATTTGGCCGAACACCAGCGCGCAACGCGAGCCTTGGCCGCCGCCCTTCACGTTGACGTTCGACTCGATCATTTCGTGATAGAGGTCGTTGCCTTCGCGCGTGCGCTCACCGACGCCAGCGAACACTGAATAGCCGCCGTAGGCCTTCGCGATGTTGTTGATCAGCTCTTGGATGAGCACCGTCTTGCCGACGCCCGCGCCGCCGAAGAGACCGATCTTGCCGCCCTTCGCATACGGGCAAAGAAGATCGACGACCTTGATGCCGGTTTCGAGAATTTCTGGAACTGGCTTTTGATCAACGAAGGCCGGCGCCGGTTGGTGGATGGCGCGCTTTGCCGTCGTCTTGACCGGACCTGCTTCGTCCACCGGCTCACCGATGACGTTCAGGATGCGGCCGAGGGTTTCTTCACCGACTGGCACCGAGATCGGGGCGCCCGTGTCAGTCACGGCTTGGCCGCGAACGAGACCGTCAGTGGCGGACATGGCGATGGTGCGGACGCTCGACTCGCCGAGGTGCGTCGCAACTTCGAGCACAAGGCGCTGACCCTGGTTCGTGGTCTCTAGCGCGTTGTAAATATCCGGCAGCGGGCCATCGAACTCGACGTCGACGACGGCGCCGATCACTTGCGCCACGCGGCCTTTTCCTTGCTGTGCCATCTCTTCTCTTCCTCGTCACACATCTAAGCCGCGTGGGCGGCTAATTCATCAACCGTGCGGCAATCACGCCTGCCGCGACCGCGAGGGCCCGGCACCGCGAGCGTCAGCTTTGCTGAGAGCCCTAGGCCGCCTTCTTCGCGGCCGATGCCGACTTCGCAGGTAACGACAGCCTTCGAGGCATCGAGCTTCTTTTGGCCGGCGATGAACAGCACTGCGCCATTGAAGCAATTGGCCCAGCCGAGCGCGAACAACTGCTCAGGGTTCGTGCCTTCGCCCGAACCGCCGAGACC
>JAPLOL010000078.1 GCA_026400735.1 Alphaproteobacteria bacterium
CGATTGAGATCGGTGATCTCAAGCTCGTTGCGATGCGAAGGTTTCAGACGTTTCGCCATCTCCACGACATCGCGATCGTAGAAATAGAGACCAGTCACCGCCCAGTTTGACTTCGGCTTAGACGGCTTTTCTTCGATGCTGATGGCGCGTCCCGCTGCATCAAACTCGACGACACCGAAGCGCTCGGGATCGGCGACTTGATAGGCAAAGACAGTTGCACCGCCCGTTCGCGCCGATGCCGACGCGAGCTGCTCGCTGAGACCGTGCCCATAGAAAATATTGTCGCCAAGAACCAGCGCAGCGCCTTCACCGGCAAGGAACTCTTCTGCAATCAAAAACGCCTGCGCGATACCAGAAGGCGTCGCCTGTTCAGCGTAAGAAAAGCGCATCCCCCACGACGAGCCATCGCCAAGTAGGCGTTCGAAGTGAGGCAAATCCGCCGGTGTCGAGATGATAAGAATCTCACGGATGCCGCCGAGCATCAGCGTGGCTATCGGGTAATAGATCAGCGGCTTGTCGTAGACCGGCGTCAGTTGCTTCGAAATCGCAAGCGTCACCGGATGAAGGCGCGTGCCCGATCCGCCAGCCAGAACAATACCCTTCATTCCACCCTCCAGCCGGCAGCTGCGATACTGCCAACGCAGGCTGCGACGGACTCCGTCCATGGCCTCATAGTAATGTTGTAGTCGCGGCTCAGCTTCGAGCAATCAAGACGCGAGTTCTGCGGACGCTTCGCCTTTGTTGGGTATTGATCGGTAGATATCGGGACAATTTCCGCCGATGGGCCGCCAAGTGCGACCGACCGCGCGAACACCTCACGGGCGAAAGCTGCCCAGCTTGTCTCACCTGTTCCCGCGCAATGATAGATGCCGGGCTCGCCGTCGCCACGTTGAAGCTTGCCCGCGAGATTTAGCGTCGCGTCCGCCAAATCGAGAGCATATGTCGGCGATCCATACTGATCTCCAACAACTTTGATCTCGCGATGCGACTTGGCCAGTCGCAACATGGTGCGGACGAAGTTCTTTCCCTCCGCATCAAAGACCCACGACGTCCGGAGGACCACAGCATTCGGCGCCGCTTCGCGAACGCGCATTTCACCTTCGAGCTTTGAAGCACCGTAAACGCTCGTTGGCCCAACATCGTCAGTCTCGACATAGGGCTCGCGCTTCACGCCGCCAAAAACATAGTCCGTCGAATAGTGAACGAATGCTGCCCCGACTTTTGCCGAGGCGCGGGCCGCGATCTCGGCGCCAACCGCATTGATTGCAAAAGCGCGTTCTTTTGCGGACTCCGCTTGATCCACTTCGGTGTAAGCGCCGGCGTTGATAACGACCGTAGGGCGCATATCTGCGATCGCCTCGATCGAAGGATGTTCTAGGTCAAAGTCTTGGCGTCCCAGCGCAACAAGCGGTAGTCCGCGCTCGCGTGCGAGGCGCTGCAACGCGCGCGCTACTTGCCCCGATTTGCCAATGACGACGATGCTCACACCGGGCTCCCACTCGCCGGCAGACCCTGGCGTTTCACTCCGACACCGCGTGCGCGAATTGGGCCCCACCAAGGTTCGTTATCGAGATACCAGCGCACCGTGCGTTCAATGCCGGACTCGAATGTCTCCTGCGCGCGCCACCCCAACTCCGTCTCGAGGCGCGTGGCGTCGATGGCGTACCGATGGTCGTGTCCGGGCCGGTCGGTTACAAATTTGATCTGAATGCGGTGAGATGTTGATTTTGGCGCCATCTGGTCCAGCAGATCGCAGATGCGATTCACGACTTGCAGATTTGTGCGCTCATTGCGGCCGCCGACGTTATAGGTGCGCCCCGGCTGGCCCTTCGTCGCGATGAGACACAACGCTTCGACGTGATCATCCACATAGAGCCAATCGCGCACATTGCTGCCGTCGCCGTAGATTTCGAGTGGATCACCGAACAGGCCGCTTAAAATTGTGCGCGGGATGAGCTTTTCCGGCAGGTGATATGGCCCGTAATTATTCGAGCAGTTCGAGATCATCACGGGCATGCCATGGGTGTGAAACCACGCGCTTGCCAAATGGTCGGCGCCGGCCTTGCTCGCCGAATATGGCGAGCGCGGATCGTACGCTGTCTCCTCGGTGAACAAACCCTCAGGCCCAAGCGAGCCATACACTTCGTCCGTAGAGACATGTACAACGCGAAATTTCTCGTCTTTACCTCGCTTGACCCAATGAGCGTGCGCGGCATCTAGGATGTTGAACGTCCCGTTGAGATTTGTCTGGATGAAATCCGCCGCGTGCGTGATTGAGCGATCGACGTGGCTCTCTGCCGCCAGGTGAAACACGACATCGGGTTGCACAGCGTCGAAGGCACGCCCAACCGCCTCGCGATCGCAAATATCCGCCTGAAAAAGCGCGTAGCTCGGCGTATCCGCTATGGGCGCGAGCGAGGACAGATGACCGGCGTACGTGAGCTTGTCGTATACGGCCGCAGTCCAACCTGGCGTCTTCGCGATCCGGCGCACAAGAGCTGAGCCAATAAAGCCCGCGCCCCCCGTAATCAGCGTCTTCATAAGAAACTCCCGCCGCGAGCAAAGGCGCGGTTAGAAAAATGACTCAAGTTGCGCGAGCCGAGGAAATTGCCGATCGCGCTCTGCAATCACCAGTGATTCTGGAGGCAACGACCAATCGATGCCAATCGCCGGATCATCCCACGCCAGCCCGCGTTCATCTTCGCGGCTATAGTACTCGCTCACCTTGTAGAGAACCTCAGTATTCGGCTCCAGCGTGAGAAAGCCGTGCGCAAAGCCCTTTGGCACAAATAATTGTCGACCATTTTCGGCACTCAAATGCACGGCGAGCCATTGGCCGAAAGTCGGCGAGGCGCGCCGAATATCAACTGCAACATCAAGCACAGCGCCGCGCAGGACACGCACTAGCTTGTCCTGCGCCTTCGGCGGAACTTGGAAGTGCATCCCGCGCAATGTGCCTTTTGCCGCTGAAAGCGATTGGTTATCCTGCACGAATGCGACATCGCCCAGCATCTCCGACAACGCGCGCGCGTTGAAGGTCTCGCTGAACCATCCACGCTCGTCGCCGAAACGGCGCGGCGTATACGTCCAGACATCGGGGATGGATTGGCGTTCGATCACGCTGCAGCCGCCTTGCGAATGTCATCGCCGACACGCCACGACATCACGCCGCCGTTGGTCAGACTTGATGCGAAGATGCGGCCAGGCATTTGCTCAAGCGCGCGCAGGACATGGTGCCGGCGACAAGGATCAACCAGGAACATCATGAAGCCTCCACCGCCAGCGCCAGAGACCTTCCCGCCAAACGCGCCAGCGGACTTTGCGGCCTCATAGATCGCGTCCAGTTCGGGCGTGCTGACGGTCGAGGCCGTGCGTTTCTTTTGCGCCCATCCGTCATCCAAAAGCGCGCCCACTGAATCAATGCGACCCAACAGCAAGGCTTGCTTCATCTGGAACGCCATGGTTTTCAACTGATGCATCGCCTCGATTGAAGCGACATCCCCGCCGCCGACCTTTCGCGTTTGCTCGTCGATGATCCGCGCGCTCTCGCGCGAGACACCGGAGAAGAACAGGATCAGCGACGCTTCGAATTCGGCCGCTATCTCGGGGGTGATCCGCAGTGGGTTGACCAGAACGCTGTCGCCCGGTCCGAACTCAATAAAATTTACGCCGCCAAACGCCGCCGCATACTGGTCCTGCTTGCCGCCGTTCAGGCCCAAGTCCACCCGCTCGATTTCATAGGCCAAGTGCGCAACCTCGTAAGGACCGAGACGCGCTTGAAACAATTCGTTGAAGGCCTGCACCAGCGCCACGACCATCGCAGACGACGTTCCCAAACCCGATCCTGGCGGCACGTCGGCATAGGCATTCACAGCCAGCGCAAGCCCCGCCCCACCGTTGAAGTCGGCGCACATTCGATTGTAGACGCCCTTCAAGAGGTTGAGTTCGCCTCCCAGAGGAAGCTTGCCTTCCACCGACCCCGTCCAAGATATGTCGCGGTCATCCAGATGCAGTTCGACTTGGCCGCTGACCGAGGGCGTGATTGTCACGTTGGCGTATAAATCGACGGTCGCGTTGATAACGACGCCGCCGTAGGTCTCCGCATAGGGGGACGTGTCCGTGGCGCCGCCGCCAAGACCCAGACGCAAGGGCGCACGAGCCCGAATGAAAGATCTCGACATCTGTGTACCCTGCCTGGAAACGCGATAGCACGGGCGCCGCCAACTGCCAATTTGACTGCGCTGAAGCTAACGCGACCACCCTTCAGGCCTGCGTTCTTGTACATAGGCGTCCCAAACTTCTTCGGGCGCGCCGGACATGACTTCGCGGCCGCGATCGAGCCAAAGCGCTTGATTGCAAAGTTGGGAAACGATTGTTCCAGAGTGCGTCGCGAGCACCAGTATCTTGGCGCGTTCGAACAGCGCACGAACGCGCGTAGCCGCCTTCTCGACGAAATGTGCATCGCCAGCGCCGATCAGTTCGTCGACGATAATGATGTCTCGCTCAACACTGGTTGCGAGAGCGAAGCTCAAACGAACCATCATGCCGGCCGAATAGGTGCGTATTGGAAGAGCGAGGAACTCGCCGAGTTCTGTGAACTCAGCCACATCCTCCTCCAGCGCTTTGATCCGCGCCTTTGGAACGCCGAGCAAGCGTCCGACAAATTCAATATTCTCAAGTCCGGTGCGCTCATGATCCAGGCCCGCGCCCGGATTGAGGATCGATGCTCGCGTACCCTGGATGACAGCATCCCCCGAGTTCGGCAGCACGAGACCGGCGCAGACCTTGAGCATGGTCGTCTTGCCCGAGCCATTGCGGCCAACGAGCGCCAACCGATCACCCTCTTTGAGCTTGATCGAGACACCGTCGAGCGCGTCCACCACGGGAATATCGCCAGCGTCGCGGGCAATGCGTCCAAACGAAGCGCGATTCGCCGCAAACCCAAGAATGGAGCGCTGCCTACCTGTGGTGAACAACGGGTAGCGCACGACAATGTTGGAAAGTTCGATGCGCGCCATTGTTACATCCAATAGTAGAGCCGACGCCGGCTCATCGCGAAGCAAACGAAACCAAAAATCATCAACCCAAACGCCACAGCGATAGCAACCAGCCAAGTCTCAATGCTCGGCGCGCGACCGAGCAAAGGCTCGCGAACCAAGTCGATGATATAGTGAAACGGATTGTACCGGACGACCCACTGATTTACGTCGAGCTGCTCGGCGCGCCACATCACGGGCGAGACAAAAAACAAGAAACTCGAGACGATCCCCATCGCCGGTTGCAAGTCGCGATAGCGCGCGCCGAAGACCGCAAGCACGATACCGATGCCGGTGCCCGCAACCATGACAACGAGCAGCGCGGGTATAACGTACAGCATCTCCACGTGGAACAACGCGCCCACGTTGGGGGCTCCGGGGCGTGTGCTCAACCAGATCATCACCACGATCAACGGGATGAGCTGGTGAAGGAAGATGACGACATAGGTGATCGAGCGCCGCCAGATTTGGGTCAGCCACGGCAATTCGAACGATTCAATGAAGCCGCGCGTTTGAATGAACGTGGCGGGCATCTCGACGAGATAGCTGGAAATCAGGGTCCAGACCGGAATGCCTGCAGCTAGGTAAAGCGCGTAGGTCTCCGGGTCCGCTTTGAAGAGACCGGAGAATACAACGACGAAACCAGCGATCGTTGCAGCCTGGCCGAGGACGATCCACATCGGACCCAGAATTGTGCGCTGATACTTGCTGTAGACGTCCGACAAAGCCAGGCGCAGCGCCAACGGGAGCCGATAGACCGACCCCGCCAAATCTCTAAATGCGACGCTTGTTGCCGCCCCCAAATCCGATCTCCCCCGGGATACGCACTTGGGCGCCCACTCGCGCCGGGTCTTACCAGGAGCGACGCAATGGCGTCATCGGGGAAATGCCGTTAGGCGTACGCTCCCAGGCGGCGGCGCGCTGTCGCGGGAGATTCGCGAACCGCCTGTTTGGCTCGGAGGACAGTCTTGACCGTGATCCGCCAAGCACTCGTACTGGTCGGGGGGCGCGGAACGCGGCTGGGTGACGCGGCGCGCGACTATCCTAAGCCCTTGGTTCCAATCGCGGGTGATACGAGATTTCTCGACTATCTCATCGAGGACATTGCTCGACACGGCATTGAAGACATCATTCTCCTGGCTGGCCACCTCGCCGAGAAAGTCGTCGAACGTTACGAGGGCAAGCAAATCCGCAACGCACGCCTGCGCGTGACGATCGAGCCTTCCGCGGCCGGCACAGCTGGTGCGCTGCGCTATGTCGCCGACGACCTCGACGATGTGTTCCTGCTCACTAATGGCGATTCCTTCCTAGACATGAACTATCTGGCGCTCGCTCAAGCGCTGAAGCCAAACGATCTAGGCGCCATGGCGCTGCGCTCTGTCCCTGACGCAAAGCGCTTCGGGCGCGTCGAAACCAAAGGCGATCGTGTCGTCGCGTTCCGCGAGAAAGACCCCACGTTTGAGGGGCCCTCGCTCATTTCCGCAGGCGTCTATGCGTTGCGCCGCTCGGTGATCGCCTTGGTAGGCGAGCCGCCCTGCTCGCTTGAAACGGAGATTTTTCCGCGACTGGTCGCAAACAATGCTCTCGCGTGTCACGTGTTTGACGGCCACTTTGTGGACATCGGGCTGCCAGACACACTTCAAGAAGCACGTGCCACGTTGCCTGAGAAGCTGCGGCGCAGCGCCGTGTTGTTTGATCGCGACGGCACACTTATTCACGACGACGGCTACACCCACGCGCCGGAAGCGCTGCGCTGGCAGCCGGGTGCGATCGAAGCTGTCCGCCACTGCAACGATGCGGGCGCCCTTGCGATCGTCGTCACAAATCAGGCGGGCGTCGCGCGTGGCTACTACGACGAAAACGCCGTGGACCGCTTTCACGCGCACATGCAAAGCGAGCTGCGCCTGCATGGCGCACACATCGACGCCTTCTATTATTGCCCGTACCACGGCGATGGCGTCGTCTCCGGCTATGCGCTTGCAAACCACCCGGACCGCAAACCGAACCCAGGGATGTTGCGGCGCGCGCTATTGGAATGGCGGATCGATCCCGCGCGCGCCTTCGTGGTTGGCGACACCGATAACGACAGCGGCGCGGCGCAGGCGGCAGGTCTGAGACACTTCATCGTCAAGCCCGGCGCGTTGCATGCGGCGGTCTTGGACGGATTGCAGAAGCACCAAAAACCGCAATCGGTGGATCCAATCGGGGACCTCAAGCAGCGAGCAGACACCGCACGCGCCTGGTTGTTTGATCACGCGCTGCCGCTTTGGTGGGAACGCGGCTTTGACCGCGACGCGCGTTGCTTCCAAGAGCGCATGGCGCAAGACGGCACACCGCTGAGCATGCCGCGGCGCATTCGGGTGCAAGCCCGGCAAACGCTCGTTTATGCGCGCGCGGGACGCATGGGTTGGCCGGGCCCTTGGCGTGAAGCCGTTGAGGCTGGCGCCGATGTACTGATGCGTCACGGTCTGCGCGCCGACGGCGGCACGCGTCACTTGCTGAACGAGCACGGCGAACCGGCGGATGACCGGCGCGACCTCTACGACCACGCCTTCGTCGTTCTGGGACTCTCCGAAGCCGCCCTCGCACTTGGCAGTCGCGACGATCTGATCGCTGGCGCGACATCGCTAACGGATTGGACCGAGGCAAACTGGGCGCACGCCGCCGGCGGCTTTGCCGAGGGCGACATCACACCAACGCCGCCACGCCGCCAAAACCCGCACATGCATTGGTTCGAGGCGATGCTGGCGTTGCATGAGGTGAGCGGCGAGCGCGCGCCTCTCGATCGCGCAACGAAGATCGCCACGTTGTTCGAAAGCAAATTCTTCAACCACCGCTTTGGCGCAGTGACGGAATATTTCGACGACACCTGGCGTCCGCAGCCGGAGGAAAGCGGAAGCCTCGCCGAGCCGGGCCATGGCTTCGAGTGGAGCTGGCTCATTCAGCGCTGGACGTCACTTGGCGGCGGCGACCTCGGCGCTATCGCCGAGCGGCTGCGCGTCAACGGCGAACTCTACGGCATCAACGCACGCGGCGATGTCTATGACGACATACACCTGGACGGCCGCCCCCGCACGCTCACCACCCGCCTATGGCCGCACACGGAGCGCGTAAAAGCAAACGCCGTCCGCTTCGAACGCGCGCGCGATCCAAACGCAGCCGCCTCAGCGATACAGGCGTTCGACGCGATGATGGGCCATTGTGAGGGCGCACTTCCTGGTCTGTGGCGCGATCAACGCTCTGCGGACGGAGCGCTGATTGATCAACCCGCACTGGCATCGAGCCTCTACCACGTGACGATGGCGATCTACGAGCTGGTGCGCGTCGCCGGCGCCCTCAAAGCGTGAGCCTCGCAACGATCATCATCGTGACGCACAACACGGCGCGTTGGCGCGCGCGGCAAAAAGCAGCGCTCGAAGCACAAACCGATAAGAGATGGCGCTTGTGCGTTATCGACAACGCCTCGCGCGCCGAAGAGCGCCCTCTTGCAGAGCATTTTCCCGAGGGCGCGCAACTTACACAAAGCGACGTCAATCTCGGCTTCGCCGAAGCCAACAATGTTTGCGCGCGCGACGCACAGACGCCTTACCTGGTTTTCCTCAACCCGGATGCGTTTCCTGAGCCAAACTGGTTTGAGCACCTGATCGCCGCGGCTGAGCGCTATCCGCACGCTGGCGCAATTGGCTGCCTTCAGAAGCGCGACGGCGCGCCCGGTGTGCTCGACGGCGTTGGCGATGTGATGCACGCAAGCGGCCTCGCCTATCGCGCCGGCTTCGGCAAACACGCCGCTCCGCCTCCACTTGGCGAAACGTTTTCAGCCTGCGCCGCCGCGATGCTGGTGCGGCGCGATGCATTTGAAGCGGTCGGCGGCTTCGATGCCCGCTACTTCTGCTACTTCGAAGATGTAGATCTCGGCTTTCGTTTGCGTCTCGCGGGCTGGCGCATCGTGCAAACGCCGGACGCAATCGTCGCGCATGTGGGCGGTGGCTCAGCCGGCGCGACATCGGCGTTCGCCGAGTTTCACGGCGCGCGCAATCGGCTTTGGACCTTTATCAAATGCATGCCGGGGCCGCTGATGTGGTTGCTGCTGCCGCTGCATTTACTCGCGACAGTATTGGTCGCGACGCTGGCGCCTCTGCGCGGACGCGGTCTCGGCGCGTGGCGCGGCATTGTCGCCGGATTTTCCGGGCTTGGACCGATCTGGGCCACGCGACGAGAGCTGCAGCGCACGCGTAAAGCGTCGCTCGCCGACATCGCATCAGCGCTCGCCTGGTCGCCGGACGTGCTGATCACGCGCCGCCCTGTGCGCCACAAAATCCGAGGATAGAGTCGGATCAATCCGGGGAGGCGCGGCGTGGACCTAACATGACGGCAAAGGAGCCCTGATGTCCCAATCCACTCACCTCAACCTTCCCTTCCTCGCCGGCGCGCAAGCCCAGAAGCACGTCACGGTCAATGAATCGCTGTTACGGCTCGATGCATTGGTGCAGCTCTCGGCGCGTTCGGCGACAACCAGCGCACAACCTGGATCGCCAAGCGATGGCGACATCTACGTGCTGCCCGCGGGCAAGACTGGCGCTGATTGGGGCGGCATGGCGAATGGCGCGCTCGCCTATTATCGCGATGGCATTTGGGAAGAACTGACGCCAAACCCCGGCTGGCGCTGCTACGTCGCCGCGGCCTCATCTTCAGCACGCAGATGGCCGGCGTCTCGTACGCGCGCATCTGGAACACCTCAAAGACGCCCAATCAATCGGCGTGGGTCAAAGCCGCGCCATCGACGACCACCCTGCGCGTCACCGACGCGGCCGCCATCGCCAGCTGGACCAATGGCGAGACCATTCAGCTCGGCGATCCTACAGGCGTCACGCCCAACCGCGTCATCGCGCTCGACATCTCGCCGATGATGCAAACCGTGCTCGGCCGCGTGTTCCGCCAGTCGGGCGTGCTGCTCAAAGCCCTGGTCGAGGGCCTGTCGGCCCAAGCCGTGCTTGATACGAGCGAGGCCGGTCTGGGTGGCTCCTTCAATGGCCAACGCAGCGAATCCGGCGGTTCGCGCCTTGGCGGCCAATACACACAGATGACGAGCGTGCAGTCACCGATCTCGGATTCGAACTTGGTGTTTATGCGTGAAACGGTGACAGGGACCGCGATGGGTGTCACGGCGCTTTCAGTGAACGGCGTGTGGGTTTAGGAAAGCGGTCTATGACCGAGAAAACGTACGAACAGCTCCGGACCGAGGCGTCGCATTTTTGGCCGGCGGGCACACCGCTCGCATTGAAGTACAATCCCCGTGCATTGGTCGATCTTCAGTGCGAGCGGCCAGTTGCCGACGACAGCCTGGATCATCTGGAACCACGAGGAACGGCGCGAGACAACACGCACTGGCTTCCATTTGTCGCCAAGTGCGAACAATTGTTTTCGCATCGAGATGTAAGATACCTGGACATCGGCTGCGCTGGAGGCGGGCTCGTATTCGACTTCGCAGCGCGTCGTCACTTCGCAATGGGGCTTGAAGGCAGCGATTACTCGCTCCTGCACAAGCGCGCAGAATGGGCCACTATTCCGGACAATCTCTATACCTGCGATGTGACGCGTCGTTTCTCAATTACCGACAGAGAAACAGGACAAACTTTCCAGTTCGACGTTATCGGAATCTGGGACGTTCTTGAGCACCTGGCGGAAGAGCGGCTCGACGTCTTCTTCCGCAATGTTCGCAATCATCTCTCAAGAGGCGGCTTATTCTGCGGCACAGTATCAACACGCGAAGCGATGCACTCGGCAACGGCGGGTCGCAATCACCACGCAACCGTGCAGTCGAAGGATTGGTGGTTAAACGCTTTTTCGACCGCGGGCTTCAAAAACGTCGAGCATTCGACTTTCGACTTTTCTGACTACCCGCGCGGCAACGGAATCATCTTCCCCGCCAACTTCCAGGAACGTCCCGACGAAGGATTTCATTTCGTGCTGACACCGGCGTAGCGGATCGTCACCAACGCGTGGCGTCATCGCGGTGCAACTCGGCAAACCTCGATATGACGGTGTCGTTGCGGTCCAAGCGGGCCAGAATCGTCGCAAGGATTTGGTGAGCGAATCCGCCTTCTCCACAAAGAGCGTCCACCCGTTCGCGGAGATTGAAGATCATATCTCCAGACCCAACTGAAAACGTGGTTGGGCCATCGAACAAAGGCTCGGGCGCTCGCGGGTTTAGCGCCAGCGATGAAGCGTCGCTAAACCTGCGTTCAGTCTCATAGAGTTTGACGATATTCCCCGCGAGCGAGCCCGCAGCGCCAGCCGTTCGATCCGACAAGCTGGGCGCATGTTCCATAAGTGTGTCGCAAGCGGAAATGAGCCAACGAAGGCTGAGGTTGCGCAAACAATCAGTCTGCGCACGCCACATTCCATCAAACTGCTGCAAAGCAAGATCGCGGTGAATGTCTCTTCTGATCAAAACAGAAATCGCTGCGTGATAATAGTGGAGAACCGGCTCGCCGCAGAACTCGCGCTGCAATGCGCTGAGATGTTCTTCGACCGGCTGTCGATGTCCCGTCAGATAAACCTTCTCCCCGCCAGGCATCATCGTGGCGGCGAGCACTGCCCAATCGGGGTGCGTCAGCGAAAGCGGCAGCTGAATTGGCGAACTCATCGGGCGGCGCCGGAACGTGGCGTGCCGGTTATGAAGAGAAAGCGAGGTGGCATCGTCATTGACGCTAGAGCGAGCCGCACATTGCGCAAGACGCAAAGCCGCGGCCGGAGGCCGCGCGCTCCAACCAATCCACCAACTGCGCGCTCCAGCTCCTAGTCGGTTGGAGCGCGGCGCCTCCGGCGACGCATTGCGCACGCTTCGTGCGAGGTGAGGCGCGGCCGGAGGCCGCGCGCTCCAACCAATCCACCAATTGCGCGCTCCAGCTCCCTAGCCGGTTGGAGCGCGGCGCCTCCAGCGACGCATTGCGCGCGCTTCGTGCGGGTGAGGCGCGGCCGGGGGCCGCGCGCTCCGACTCCTAAAGTTTCGCGCCGCTAATCCCGGCGGAAGAGAACGGCCAAGCGTCCGCGGTGTCGCACAGTCCCGCCGCGACGGGATTGTTCTCGATATAGCTCTTTGCGGACGCGAACTGCTTGTCGTCGCGAAGATATCGATCGAAATAATCTCTCGCCCAAACGACGCCTGTGCGATCAAGCGCCTGATTTATCTTTCGAGTCGTGAAGCGCTTCCAGGCGTGGACAATTTGCCCAAGTTCGACATCGGCATTGGTCGCGAGCAGGACGTGCACGTGATTGGGCATCACACACCAGGCATGCAGCGCATAGCGTTGGCCGTTTCCGTGAGTAAGCGCTTCGACAACTATGCGCGCGCAGGCCGGGTCGCGCATGAATGACGAGCCGAGATGACGATCTAGAACGTCATCCCCCTCGCGCTCGTTTGGAGGAACTGAATCGGCGAGCCGGAACACGACATGCTGGCTGAGGTCGTAGCCATCGTAATGCGGGATATACCCACGCCGATGCCAGCCCTTCGTGCCCATCAGAAAAATGCTCTCAAGTAACCGATTGGAGCGCGGCGCCTCCGGCCACGCAAACAAGCGCGCTCACGAAATCAGCGTCAACACCCACCCCACCACAGTCGCCAGCGCGCCCTCGACCGGCCCCTTCGCGAACTTTTTGAAATAGCGCGCCATGCCGCGCGCTTTGTGCCGGGCGATGATGCGCGGGCTGACATCACTGGTGGAGCGCAAGTGGCGCCCGTGCGGGCCAGGGGCGAACAGCACGCGCCAACCAAGCAACTCGGCGCGGCGGCAAAGGTCGAGATCCTCGACGTGGATGAAGTAGCCTTCGTCAAAGCCGCCGAGATGCGCGAAGTCCGCACGCCGGATGAGGAAGAGCGCGCCGCTTATGGCGCCGACAAGTTGCGGCGCCGCAGGCAACGGATCGGTGTGGCGATTGAAGTCGCGCAGGCCAAGGCGCGTGAGGCCGGTGAATGCCGTGAACGCGCGCCAAAGCGTCAGCCGCTCGCGCCGGCTGCCGCGCTCGGGCCGCCCCTGCTCGTCGCGAAGATCGCCGCCCACGATCGCCGGCGGCGGTGCGGCGGCGAGCACCGCGCTAAGGCGCGTGATGGCGTCCAGCTCGAGGATCACGTCCGGATTGATGAAGGCCAGCGTGTCAGCCTGCGCCTCGCGCGCGGCCAGATTGCAAGCGGTGGCAAAACCGACATTGCCTTGCCCGCGCAGAACGCGCACGCGCGCATCACGCTGAGCCGTGGCGTCGAGCAGAGCCGCGCCCTCGGCGTCATTGCCATTGTCGGCGATGATGATCTCATCCAGCCCCTCCGCCGCAAGCAGCGCAGCGAGGCACGATTTGAGCGCAGGCCCTGTGCGATAGCTAACGATGACGGCGCAAACGCTCACGCGCGCGTCTTACCCGGCGCACGCGCATGCGTCGAGGCAACGCGCCTTAGCGTTGTCGGCATGTTCAAACGAATGGAGTTCAGAAGTTCTCGTGCGCGAGAATGAGATCCGCGAGTTCCAGATGCGGATCGCGGTACGGCACTTGCGCGTCATAGCCGGGGCCGGCGTAGCTCGCCGGCGTTGCGGTGACTTCAACCGGCGCGTCGATCACGTAAGCTTCGACTGGCGCGTCCGAGAACGAAGCCGGCTCGCTGAGCGTGAGGCGCAGCGCTTCCGGTGCAGCGGCCGTGCGGACAGGCGCACGCGTCGGCGTGAACGTCACCAAGCCATCGCCGGTGGCGAGTGAGCGAACATATTCAATCTTATCGTCCGTCGCGGCGCGCGTGATCTCGAGCGAAGCAACAGTCGACGCGAGTTGGCCGCGGATCTGGCTCAGCTCGGTTTGCGAGAGCGGCGCAGGATATGCGGGAAGATTTGCGTAGGGATTGTCAGCAGCGCTGGCGTTCGAGTCGAAACCGAAATTAGACGCGAGCGTTTCGCCAATCATACCGCCGAAACCAGCGGGCGAGATGAACGTTACGGCCAAAGCCGCAGCCGCGACGCCGGTAAGACCCGACTTCACGATCGTATCGCGAACTTCACGTTCGTAATTCGAAGCCTGTCCCGCCATGTACCGCTCCACGCGACTCAAGCGCGTTGTCCCCTACTGGGACCCCCAATACGCGCTAGAGGCGTAACAAAAGCACTAAAACTTACTGCCAGACAAGCACTAAGGCGGCCTAATCCGGTGACGGTGCAGAAATGTTGCTTACGAAATGAGCGCCGACAATGCGATGTAAGCAGGCATGAGAACGGGGCTAGCGCCAGCTGATTTCGCACGCGCGGTATTTTTCGCGCTCCTACCCGCGGTAGCCGTTGGCGGCGCCATGGGTTTGCCGGTCCTGCTCTCGCTCGCTGGACTTGCCGCCCTCGGCCCTAGTCTGTTGCGCCAAGTGCTTGAAAAGAGGCCACTCGTTCCGGCGCTTCTGGTCGCTTGGGCGGCCTGGGCCGGCGCAACAAGCCTCTGGTCGCCTTGGGACGGCCCGACGGCTCTGAAGACCCTCTCTCTGATCGCGCTCGGCCTCCCGTTCATTGCCGCCGCAGGTGCGAACGAAAAATCGAGCGCGCTGACGCTCTCGGCTGCCGTTGCCGCCTTTCTCGTGCTGGCAATTTTGCTCGGCGTCGAAGCCGCCTTCGACATGCCCATAAACCGTGGAGCCCAGCCTGGCCTCGCTGAGGGTGAACTCAACCGCAACCCGAGTCGCGGCCTCATCGTGCTGCTCGCGATGACGTGGCCCGCAGTCGCTTGGCTAATCGCGAAGCGGCGCGGCTGGAGCGCGACGTTGGCCGGCGTGATCATGATCGCCGCCTGCGCGCTGTCGCTGCAGTTCGACCAACTCGTCACGGCGATCGGCCTTGGCGCATCAAGTCTCGTGTTCGCAATCGCGCTCTTCGCGCGACGTTTCGCAATTCTCGCAACCTCATTCGGCTTGGCGCTATGGATGCTCATCGCGCCGTTCGTGACGCCACTAATCGTCGCGAGTCCGCAACTGGTTGAGAGCGTGCCGCTCAGCTGGGCGCATCGCATCGCGATTTGGCGCTACACCTGCGCGCGCATCCTAGAGCAACCGTGGTTCGGGCATGGCATCGACTCTGGCCGCACGACGACAGACATGCTCGTCATCCGCGGCTTGCCGACGCGAGGCATACCTGTGCATCCGCACAGCGCATCGCTGCAGGTTTGGCATGATCTGGGGCTCGTCGGCGCACTGCTATCGGCCGCCCTGCTGGCGTATGGCGGTTGGCGGCTTTCGCGTGCGTTCGCGAACGATCGTTACGCAGGCGCGGCCACGGCGGCTGTGCTCGCGATGTTGGGTCTCATGGCCAACGTCGGCTGGAGCTTGTGGCAAGAATGGTGGATGGCGACGCTGATTTTGACGGCAGCGCTCATCGCCGCGCTTGGAGCTAGAGCCGCCAGAGCGTGATGCCGTCCGGCATAGTGGTGCGATCGAGGAAACCGCGCACGTCCATGACGATGCCCTTGCCGCCGTTCAGCAGCTTGGTGACCATCGGCCAACCGCCGTCGCGGAATTCCTTGTGCGACACCGCCATGATCACGGCATCGACTTTGCCGATCTCATCGAACGCCGTCAGCGCCGCGCCGTGCTCTTCGGAGATGTGCGGATCGGCGTACGGATCGTGGGCCACGACCTCGAAGCCAAACGAGCGCAGCTCGTTGACGATGTCATAGACCTTCGAGTTGCGGACATCCGGCACGTCTTCCTTGAAGGTGACGCCCATCACGGCGACGCGGGCGTTCGCTTTGCCGGCGCGGCCACACAAGCGCACGCATTCGCGGCCGATGTGCGGGCCGATGCTATCGTTCACGCGGCGACCGGCCAGCACGACTTGCGGGTGGTAGCCCACCTGCTGAGCCTTGTGCGTGAGGTAATACGGATCGACGCCGATGCAGTGGCCGCCAACCAGACCAGGCGTGAAGCCGAGGAAATTCCACTTGGTGCGCGCGGCGGCGAGCACGTCGCCAGTATCGAGGCCGAGGCGGCCATTGATCAGCGCCAGCTCGTTCATCAGCGCGATGTTGATATCGCGCTGGGTGTTCTCGATGACCTTGGCGGCTTCAGCGACCTTGATCGACGGCGCGCGATGGATGCCGGCGGTGACGACCGCGCCATAGGTCTCGGCAACGATGTCGAGCGTCTTAGCGTCCGAACCAGAGACGACCTTCACGATCGTCTCGAAGCGGTGAAGATGGTCGCCCGGATTGATCCGCTCCGGCGAGAAGCCAAGCGTGAAGTCCGCGCCAGCTTTCAGGCCCGAGGCCTTTTCCAGGATCGGACCGCACTCATCTTCGGTGCAGCCCGGATAAACGGTGGATTCGTAAACGACGATGTCGCCCTTTTTCAGCGCCTTACCGACCGTGCGGGAGGCGGCATGCACGGCACCGAGGTCCGGCACCAAGGCATCGTCGATCGGCGTCGGCACAGTGACGATAAAGAAGTCGGCCTTCTTCAGGTCTTCCACATCGGTCGTGACGTAAAGATCGAGCGAGCGCAGTTCTTCGGCCGTGACTTCGCGCGTCCGGTCCATGCCTTCGCGCAATTCGGCCACGCGCGAAGCGTCGATTTCAAATCCAATGACTGTGAAACCCGCGCGCGCAAACGCGACGGCGGCGGGCAGACCAACATAGCCCAAGCCGATAACAGCGATGCGGCGGCGTGCGTTCATGATTAACTCTGAAATGTCGACAGTGAGTTGATTTCGCTAGCGTCTCCACCTATCGAAACGCCACGTTAAAAACAACAGCGCACACCTGAAGCGCAGTGTCGAAAGAGCGTTAAAAACATGAAGCCCGTCCTCGTAACCGGCGCCGCCGGTTTCATCGGCTATCACTTGTCAGAACGCTTGATGCGCGAAGGCCGCACGGTCATCGGCTACGATTGCATGTCCGACTATTACAGTGTCGAGCTGAAGCAAGCGCGCGTTAAGCAATTGCAGGAGAAATCCGGCTTCACCTTCGTTAAAGCCGAACTTGAAGACGCCGCGACGATGGATGCGCTGTTCAAAGAGCATCAGTTCGATCTCGTCTACAATCTCGCGGCGCAAGCCGGCGTTCGCTACTCGCTCGAAAACCCGCAAGCATATGTTTCGGCGAACCTCGAAGGCTTCGTGAACATTCTTGAGTGCTGCCGTCATAACAAAACGGCGCACTTGGTGTTCGCTTCATCGAGTTCCGTTTACGGCGCCGGCACTGCCATGCCCTTCTCGGTGCACCAGAACGTCGACCACCCGCTCAGCGTCTATGCCGCGTCGAAGAAGGCGAACGAACTGTTCGCGCACTCGTACGCGCACCTTTATCGCCTGCCTGTCACGGGACTGCGCTTCTTCACCGTCTACGGCCCCTGGGGACGGCCGGACATGATGATGTTCCTGTTCACGAAGGCCATCCTTGAAGGCCGCCCGATCGACGTCTTCAATAACGGCCTGATGAAGCGCGATTTCACCTATGTGGATGACATCGTGGAGTCGCTCTATCGCGTCGGCTTGCGTATCCCTGGCCCGAATCCGAATTGGGACAGCCTGGCGCCCGATCCGGCGACCTCGAACGCTCCCTATCAGATCTACAACATCGGCAACCACTCGCCGGCGAAGCTCTTGGACGTCATCGCCATCCTCGAACAGGAACTCGGCAAGGCCGCGACCAAGAACATGCTGCCGATGCAGCCGGGCGATGTGCCTGCAACATTCGCAGATGTCGAAGATCTCGCAAGAGATGTAGATTTCGCGCCGCGCACGCCGATTGAAGTCGGCGTGAAACGCTTTGTTGAATGGTATCGGGAGTATTACAGAGTCTAGATGACTCTGAGGATCATACCCGCGATCATGTCCGGCGGCGCCGGCACGCGATTGTGGCCGCTCTCAACAGAAGATCACCCAAAACAATTCCACGCCTTGATGGGTCCTCGAACGATGTTCGCGGACGCCGTCGCGCGTATGCGCGGTGAAGTTGGCGACATCTCGTTCGCGCCGCCAATCGTGTTGTGCGGTGAGAAGCACGTACTGCGCGTCCGTAGCGCACTCAGCGAGGTCGATATCGAAGCATCGGCGATCGTCATCGAACCCGAAGCGCGCAACACAGCCGCGGTCGCCGCCACCGCCGCCGCCATCGCAAACGAGATAGATACTAGCGCCCTCGTACTCCTCGCGCCCTCAGATCACGTGATCACAAATACGGCCGCATTCCACGAAGCCATCCAACGCGCCGCGCGATTCGCTCGCGAGCGCATCGTCACGTTCGGAATCACACCAAGCCACGCCGCGACCGGCTACGGTTACATCAAGAGCGGCGCCGAACTCGGCGGCGGACTCTTCGCCGTTGAAGCCTTCAAAGAGAAACCAGACGAACCAACCGCGCAAACCTATCTCGACCAGCGCGGTTACTCCTGGAACAGCGGCATGTTCCTCTTCGCGCCCGAAACGCTGCTCGCCGAGTTCGGCGCCAACGCGGCCATCCGCGACACGGCGCTCGCATCAATTCAATCCGCCACCCGCACCAACGACGAAATCCGCCTCGGCCCCGCCTACGCCACCGCGCCCAAACTCCCGCTCGACATCGCGGTCATGGAACACACCTCCCGCGCCGCCGTGGCCCCTTGCGACATCGGCTGGGCCGACATCGGCTCATGGGCGGAAGTCTGGCGCCTAGCGCCGCGCGACACGGAGGGCTTCGCCACGCTCGGCCCCGCCGCGAGCGCCGATACAAGCAAAATGATCGAAAGCGGCGTCAAAGCCGAAACGCGCGACGGCGACAATCTCGTCGTCATCGCTACGCCTGATGGCCTTCTGATCACACCGCGTTAGGTCGATGTGGACCGCTTGCGTCTCGTCGGCATGCGCGAGTGCATGAAAGTTGGAGCGCGCGACCTCCGGTCGCGCAAGCGTCGCCGGAGGCGCCGCTCTCCTTGCCTGTAACGCAGGCGCACGCTCACCCAGAATCTCATGAAACCCAAAACGGCGCTTCGCGTTAGGGTGCATGCGCCTATTCAATTCTCACCAAGACGACGCGGTTGCGGAACCCGACGCCACCAATCTGCTATGGCGATACGAGGTGTCCGAGGACGGCGGAAAGACGTGGTACCCAGAAGCGGAACGCAAAGACGCAGACTGCTACGTGCTGCGCCGCGGCAATTGGGTTGCGCCGCCCCTGAACTAAGCGGGCAATATTAGCCACCCCGCCTGACCACCTGGCGGGGCTTCGCGATCCTCGAAGAGCGTGTAGAGGTAGGAGCAGATCGCTGCTTCGGCGCTACCGATGAGGTCACAGAGAATGGCTGCCAAGCTGTCATTGAAGCTGGCAGCAGCCGTGTTGCTGCTGATGGCGGCGGCGTGTGGGAAGACCGATGAGGCGCGCAACGATGCGCCAGTTGGTGCGGTGTGGCCAACGCCCGATCCGGCATCGTTGGCGGACGGACCGCGCAAACAAGAAGTGCTCTATGGCGAAGCCTTGATCCGTCGCACGCATGCGCTGGTAGGACCGAACGTCGCCAACGTCAGCATGCGCTACTCGGGCAACAATCTGGCATGCAGCTCTTGCCATCTCGACGGCGGACGCAGGCGCTTTGGGCTTTCGCTCATCGGCGTCGCCGGCGCCTACCCGCGCAACATGGCGCGCGAGAACGCTGAGCAATCGCTGGCCCAAAGAGTAAATGGCTGCTTCGAGCGCAGCATGAACGGGCGCGCGCTGCCGGAGAACTCGCGAGAGATGGCGGCGATCATCGCCTACATCCAATTTTTGAGCGAGGCTGCACCCGCCGATATCGAAGGCAGAGGCGCGCCTGCCGTGCCACTCATGGAGCGTGCAGCAGACCCCGCACGCGGCGCTTTGGTTTACAGCGCTAACTGCGCGGCGTGTCACGGCGCGAACGGTCAAGGCCAACGCAACGTCGAGGGAAGCGGCTATTCGTATCCGCCGCTTTGGGGAACGGACAGTTTCAACACCGGCGCCGGCATGCATCGGATCATCACCGCTGCGAACTTCATCCGCGCCAACATGCCGTACGGCGTCACGCACGAGAGTCCGCAACTCACAGCCGAACAAGCGTTTGACGTGGCGGCGTACATCAACGTCCAATCGCGCCCCGAACGAAATCATCTCGACCGCGATTATCCGGATCGCACGAGAAAACCGGTGGACGCGCCGTTTCCGCCGTACGCAGACAATTTCACCCAAGAGCAGCACACATTCGGTCCGTGGGGACCGATTACGGCGGCTCGCGAAGCGCGGAGATAGACCTCGCAACGCCGCGCACTAAGAACGACAGGGAGATGCAGATATGATTTCGCTCCGCGCCACCGCCTTTTTTGCTTTCTTGCTTTTGGCGCCGGCCGCTCACGCTGAAGAGTCCCGGTTCACGACGGGGCCGGTGATTGCCGATTATGGTCCGGTCGCAAATGTGGAAGGCGCCGTCCCGATTCCGGCGCACACGCGATTCAAAGTCGTGTTCGATGTGTCTGAGGGCGCCGAGCCTGGCGCTGTGAACCGAGCGATCGAGTCAGCAGCGCGCTTTCTCAATATGCACGCCCGCGCTGGCGTGCGGCCTTCGAATATTCGGTTGGCGATTGTGGTTCGCGGCTCGGCGACGCGCGATGTCGCTGTGCATCCGCGCCCGGGCGAGACCAACGCCAACGCCGCACTCATCGCGGACCTGATCGCGCACAATGTCGAGATCTACGTGTGCGGCCAATCGGCGGCGCACTACGAGGTGGAGCGGAGCGACCTTCTGCCGAACGTGCAACTCGCGCTTTCGGCCATGACGGCGCACGCCATGCTTCAGCAGCGGGGCTACACGCTCAATCCGTAGTGATACGCAGCGCTAGAGCAACAGTTTCGCGGTTTCGGCGATCGCTTCGGCGGTGATGCCGAAGTGCGCGTAAGCGTCCTTCGCCGGTGCTGACGTGCCAAACTCCGACATGCCGACGAACGCATCGAGACCAAAGGCTTCGAACCAGCCCTGCGCGACGGCGGCTTCGCAGCCGATCTTGATTTCATCGTCGTCGCCGCAGACCGAGTCTTGATAAGCATCGTCCTGGAGTTCGAACATCTCGAAGCATGGTGCTGAGACGACGCGCGCCGGAATGCCTTCCTTCTGCAGCAACTCGCGCGCCTTCACAGCCAGCGCGACTTCGGTGCCAGTCGCAAAGATTGCAACGCGCGAAGCGCCGCCTTCGGCAGGAAGCAATTCGTACGCGCCGCGCACGGAGAGATTTTCGCTGGCGTCGTCGCGCAACGGCGGTGTCGCCTGGCGCGAAAGCGCGAGCAGACTTGGACCATCGTCGCGCAGCAGCGCCGCTTGCCAGCATTCGGCGGTTTCAACCGCGTCAGCTGGGCGGAAGACGTAGAGGTTGGGAATGCACCGCAGGCTGGCGAGATGCTCGACGGATTGGTGCGTCGGGCCGTCTTCGCCGAGACCGATGGAATCGTGCGTCATCACATGAATGACGCGAATGCCCATCAGCGCGCTCAAGCGAATGGCGGGGCGCGAGTAATCGGCGAACGTGAGGAACGTGCCACCGAACGGAATGACACCGCCGTGCAGCGCCATGCCGTTCATCGCGGCGGCCATGCCGTGCTCGCGAATGCCGTAACGCACGTAACGGCCGGCGCGGTTTTCCGACGTGAAGTCTTGCGTGCCCTTGGCGAGCGTGAGGTTCGAGCCCGTGAGATCGGCGGAACCGCCGAGCAATTCCGGGCACGCGTCGAACATCGCGTCGATCGAGCCTTGCGATGAGGCGCGCGTCGCCAGCGACGGCTTTTCCGCCGCCATTTTGGAAGCGTGCATGCCGAGCGCGGCGACCGCCGCATCAATGTTCTCGTCGCTCATGGCGGCGGCGAAGGCGTCTTTGTGTTCGGACTTCTTTAAGCGCGAAGCCCATTCTTCGCGCTTACCGGCGCCGCGGGCGCCGATCTTCAGCCAAGCGCTGCGAATGTTGTCCGGGATTTCGAACGGGCCGTATTTCCAGCCGAGCGCGGCTTTGGTCGCAGCGAGCTCTTCGGCGCCAAGCGCTTCACCGTGCGCCTTTGCGGTGCCGGCTTTCTTTGGCGAGCCGTAGCCGATGGTGGTCTTGCAATCGATCAGCACGGGGCGATCAGATTTGGTTGCGGCGTCGAACGCGCGCGTGACATCGGCGACGTCGTGGCCGTCACAGGAGAGCACGCTCCAACCGCTCGCAGCGAAGCGCGCGCGCTGATCGGTGTTATCAGACAGCGAAACTGCGCCATCGATCGTGATCGAGTTGTTGTCCCAAATGACGATCAGCTTGTTCAGCTTCTGATGTCCGGCCAATGCAATCGCTTCTTGGCTAATGCCTTCCATCAGGCAACCGTCGCCTGCGATCACCCAAGTGCGGTGATCGACGAGCGCGCCGCCGAAACGTGCGGCGAGATGCGCTTCCGCCATCGCCATACCAACAGCGTTCGCAAGCCCCTGCCCGAGCGGGCCAGTCGTCGTCTCAATACCGGAAGCGAGGAAGTTCTCCGGGTGGCCTGCTGTCTTCGAGCCAAGCTGGCGGAAATTCTTGATCTCATCGAGCGTCATGTCGGCGTAGCCGGTGAGATGCAGCAGCGCGTAAAGCAGCATTGAGCCGTGACCAGCAGAGAGCACGAAGCGATCGCGATCAGGCCAACTTGGATTGGTCGGATCGTATTTCAGGAACTTCGAGAACAGCACCGTCGCCGCATCGGCCATGCCCATCGGCATGCCGGGGTGGCCGGACTTGGCCTTTTCCACAGCATCCATCGCCAGGGCGCGGATGGCGTTGGCGAGTTCTTTCGCCTCGACGCCTTCGATCAGTTCGCTTTTGCTCATTGGGGTTCCTTCGCTCAGGGCTCTTTAGCGCCGATTCGGACGCTTGGCCTGGGCGAGTTGGCGATAGCGGCAACAAGCGCCTGTGTGCAATTGGTGCGACTCAGTACGAGCCGCGGCTAAATCAGCGGCGTTTCCACTTTGGAACAACGAAACACTCGTCCGCGACGATCATGCCGTCACGTGCACTGACGTGATGGGTGCGCGCACCTTTGGCAATCTGGATGGGAGCAATACCATCGAGCAGGGCTTCGGCGTAGGACGTTTCGGTCAGTTTAGTGATGAGGCGGTACGACACCTCTTCCCCGTATTTGCGGCCCTGTTTTTGACCGCACCGGATCGGGCGACCATCAATAGCGGTGAGGAAGCCGCCAGCCATGCGCCCGCACTTAGCGTCAATGACCACGGGGTTGTTTGCGTGAGGCGTCCACGCGCCGACGATCGGATCATCGGCGTAAAAGACGTGCAGTTCACTGCGATGATCGTTGACGCCGCTGCGATCGATATTGGTGAAGAGCCACCACTTGCCGCCCCATTCGAGCAGCGATGTATCGGCGGCGGTTACATCCAGCAGCGGCGTTGCGACGCGCGTCCAGCCGAGCGGGAAGTCTGTAGATTTCCAGATCTCAATCGTGCGCGCGCCGCTGGACTCCGGAATCATGAAGAGGTCGCCACGGTGCTCAAAGACGAAGGGGTATGAGAGGTGATGCGTCTCGTCGAAGACGATCGTTGACTTGAGATCGCGAAGCCTTTGACCTGGTTGCGGGTCGTCGATGCAGACGTGAGAGATGACGCCCCGGCGTTCGGCATAGAGATATTCTTCGAAGAAGATGTGGCAGCGGTCATCGCGCATGACGATGAACGGGTCTGCCCAGTAGCTGTGCTTGGGCGGTTCGATGATTGTCGGCGCCACGTAGCGCGGGCTCAACGGAGCGCCGCGTGAAAGCAGCAACCGCCAGCGATCATCGCCGGTAGCGCGCTCGAAAGCATCTGCGACAAGACGGGCATAGGTGCAAAACAATGCAAGCGGTGCGTGGAACGCGTCTCTTCGTTCGCGGCCAGTTTGAGCAAACGATTTCGGCGTTCCGGGTCGGCGCAAAGCGTCCTCAAGCAATGCCGCCGCGCGCAGGCCGAGCAGCAAATCGTTCAAACTCCACGACCACATGAAGCCGCTGTAGCTGCCAGATGCGACTTGCCGCTCTTCGTCAGACTCGCGAGCCAACACAGCGATCGTCGTCACGGGGACGCCGCGAAAGAACTCCCAAAATCCCAGCGGACTCAGGCGATCGCCCGCGCCCTCTTCGGCGACGATGCGCCAGATTCCGCGTTGCGCAAGATTGGCGTCGATGACCGCCCCCGACGACAAATCGATGATCGCATCGAGATTGGCGGCGCGGATCGAACCCGCGTCAGAGAGTGACGCAGACGGAGTATCAGCAGTGCCGACGAGGTCGATCTCGGCATCGTCGAGAATCGAGGGATCAAAGTCGCGTGCGCGCGCGAGTGGCCGATGCAGCAACCTTTTCGCCAGCGCGCGCTCAAGCGCATCAACCACGCGCCAAACCGCGATTTCTCCGTGATTTTGCACATCATCGCGCGCAATGAGTATCGCGATGTGCAGACCTTGTGCTTCCGCCAAACGCTTGAAAACAGCCTTGCGCCAGCCGCGCAGTCTCAGCGTATCTACGACGATCCCAATGCGCATGCCTGCCTTTAGCGTCTCCCGCGTTTGGGGCATACGCGGTCCAATTCTCCCTGCAAGCGCGTGCGCACGCCGCGACTCTGCAAAGCTTCGGGCCTCATAATCGAATATAAGATTGCGCGCGAATTTTCAGCAAGGCTCAATCTCCCCGGGGAAGAGATCGGCATGGCGCTCACGCCAGCACGATCTCGGGGAGAGATTTGGTGGCGGACATACTGGTTGTCGGCGCGCGCGGGATTCCCGGCGCGGAAGGCGGTGCTGAAAAGCACGCAGAGATGACGTTTCCGCAGTTCGCTGCGAACGATTGCTCGGTGACGCTTTTGGGCGTGAAACCGTACATTCGCGACAAGGAATACAAAGGCATTAGGCTCGTGGGCATTCCGACGTTGCGCGTCGCGAACACCGACAAGGTCGTCTATCACATTTTGGCTTTGCTCTACGCGGCGTTCACGCGACCAAAGCTGGTGCATTTGCAGGGCTTGAACGCGGCGTTCTTACTGGTGTTCTACAAGCTCGTCGGCCTCAAAGTCGTGCTGCGCTACGGCTCAACAGATCACCTGCACGCCAAGTGGGGCTTCATCGGTCGCATAAGCTTTCGCCTTTGCGACATGCAGGTGCGCTTCGCCGATCGCGTCATCACGGTGTCGGACGTCTACAAGCGCCAACTAGAAGAGCGCTACAATCTACAAAATGTGGACGTCGTGCCGAATGGCGTGGACACGCCGCGCGTCTGCGCCGAAGCGCGACGCTGTTTTTCGAGCTTGGGGCTACCGAAGAACAAGTACGTTCTCGCGGTCGGCCGGCTCACCGTCGATAAGGATTATGACACGCTTGTCCGGGCGATGGACAAGCTGAAGGACAAAGACGTCAAACTTGTTGTCGCCGGCGGCGCGAGCGAGGCCGCCTACGCTGAACGCCTGTTCAGCTTGAACAGTGATCGCATCCGCTTCATCGGTCGCATTGACCGGCGCCTTCTTGCGGCGCTCTACGAAAACTGCGGCGTGTTCGTGAACTCCTCGCATCACGAGGGCCTGAGCAACGCCATTCTTGAAGCGATCTCGTTCCGCCGTCCGGTTGTCGTCAGTGACATCGCGGCGAACAAAGAAATGAACCTGCCTGCGTTCTGCTATTTCGCGACCGGCGACGCAGATGCGCTGGCGCGGAACATCGACGCAGCGTTCGAGAAGCGCGACGATTTCATCGCCCGCGAGGACAAATTCTGCACCTGGCGCGAGGCTTTCGAGCGAACGCGCCAAATCTACCTCAACGTTATCCCCAAACTCTCGACGGCATTGGCTTCGGCGCTGGTTACGGTCGGCGGGCTGTAAGCAGGCGCTTGTCGTGGCGCGCGCGAATGTGCAGGAAGGTCCGCATTCGTTTTTCGGACATTTCACATGCAAATTTTCATCGACAGCGCCGATGCGGCGGAACTTCAGAAGCTTGCGGAAACGGGTCTCGTCGACGGCGTGACCACCAATCCGTCGCTGATCGCAAAAGCTGGAGGCGATTTTTTCGAGACGCTTCGTCAAATCTGCGCTGCGGTTCCCGGGCCGGTAAGCGCTGAGGTCGTCGCGCAAGATGCCGAGACGATGATCAAGGAAGGCCTGAAGCTGCGGGGCGTTGCGCCGAACATTGTCGTGAAGGTGCCGCTGACGCCGGACGGTTTGAAAGCGTGCAAATACCTTGAGGACAACAATCACCCGGTCAACGTCACGCTTTGCTTCTCAGCCGTTCAAGCGTTGCTCGCGGCAAAAGCCGGCGCGACGTTCATCTCACCGTTCCTCGGCCGCCTCGATGACAACGGCCAAGACGGCATGGAGCTGATCCGCGAAATCCGCGCCATCTTTGACAATTACGACTACCCGACGTCGATCCTTGCCGCCTCGATCCGCACTGCCGGCCACGTGCGCGACGCCGCGATTGCGGGCGCTGACTGCGCGACGATCCCGCCCGCCGTCTTCAAAAGCCTCTACAAGCACGTCCTCACGGACATGGGGCTCGAAGCGTTCATGAAAGACTGGAAGTCGACAGGCCAGTCGATCCTCTGATCGCCGGCCTGTAATTCTATGACTGTGATCGCTGGTTAGCGGCCCGACAGCGCTTGCAAGCGGCTGACGTTGTCGTCGGTAGACGCGCGCGCGGCTTCCATGGAACGTTCGGCATCAGCCAACGTTGCTTCGATCGCGGCGACATCGAGCGGCTCAAGAGCCGGCGCTTGTTGAGTCATCTCGTTGGCGAAAGCTTCGCGCATCGAGAGGCCACCCTGCATCGCCACAGGACCGACAAGGCCAACAAGGACCATCGCGCCCGCACCAGCAGCAAAGCTGGCCACGACCATGCGAACGGTGGCTTTGACGTTTGAGGGCGACATAATGTGGAAAACTCCCGGACCGGCGGCGGTCAGTTAACAAAAGGTTGCCGTGATGGCAAACGCTACTTTGCGGCGCCGAAGAGAGATCGTCCGTGACACTCGTCACTACTCTCGACACCCCTACCCGCCGTCTTTCGCGGCTTGAGCAGACACTACCGGAAAATCCTGAATTTCAGCCGAATCCCGCGTTCAAGTTCGGTTGCGACTGCTTCAGGCTTCCGGTGTAAGATGAGCTGAAATCGCCGTTGCTGCGGCGCCGAACACGGAACCACAATGGCTAGCGCTTCCACCTCGCCCCGAACGCTACGGAAAGCGGTACTTCCAGTTGCCGGCTTCGGGACGCGCGTGCTTCCCGCCACCAAGGCGATCCCAAAAGAAATGCTTCCGGTGTTCGACCGTCCGGCGATCCAGTACGTCGTTGACGAAGCTCTGGCCGCCGGCATCGAGCACATAGTCTTCGTCACGGGGCGAAATAAGGGTGCGATTGAGGACTATTTCGACCGATCGTATGAACTCGAAGTAACACTTCAGGCGAAGCAAAAGACCGAGCAACTGGCTGAGATCGCGGAATCTGTCCGCGCCGCTGGCTCGATGAGCTTCGTCCGCCAGCAGGCGGCCCTGGGTCTGGGCCACGCCGTTTGGTGCGCGCGGGACATTGTCGGCGACGAGCCGTTCGCGGTGATGCTGCCGGACATGCTGATGATGGCGCAGCCTTCGTGCCTCGCGCAGATGGTCGACGCGTACAACAAAGTCGGCGGCAACATCATCGCGGTGGAGCCCACCGACACGCCCGAACGCTACGGCGTCATCACGCCCGAGAGCCGCGATGGCCGCTTGATCAAAATGAAAGGCATGGTTGAGAAGCCGAAGCGCGAAGAAGCGCCGTCGAACCTCTTCATCAGCGGCCGCTACATTCTTCAACCTGAGATTTTCGAACTGCTCGAAAGCCAAGGCCCCGGCGCAGGCAACGAGATCCAGCTCACGGATTCGATGGCGCGCTTGATGGGCGTGCAGCCCTTCCACGCGCTCGAATACGAAGGCACGACGTACGATTGCGGCGATAAAGTCGGCTACATGCAAGCGACTGCCGCGTATGCGCTGGCGAATGCGGAGCACGGCGATAACGTCGAGAAGATGCTGCGCGACCTGCTCGCCAAGCGCGGGAAATGATCGATCTCCGCACGTTCGAAACGCGCGCGTTGCTTATGCAGGCCGCGGCGGAACGCATCTTCGGAGCTTTGAGAGAAGGTGTTCTGCAACGTGGCGAAGCGTTTGCCGCGTTGTCCGGCGGTAGCACACCGGAGCCAGCTTACCGCGCACTAGCGGCTCAGACGTATCACTGGCAGCGCGTAACGTTTCTACTCGTAGACGAGCGCTTCGTTCCTCCCTCCCATCCCGATTCAAACGAGGGAATGCTGCGACGCGCGCTTGCGCCCGCTTTGGCGGCCGGCGCCAAGCTCCTGCCGATGTATTCGGACGGTACAAGCTTGGACGAAGCGGCTGCTCGCGCCGACGCACTCTACAAAGACAAGCCAATCGATATCGCGCTGATGGGCATGGGCAGCGACGGCCACACGGCGTCGTGGTTTCCGCAATCGCCGGAGCTTGCGGCAGCGCTCGACAGAAACAGTCCTCGCACGGTGATCTCAGTCAACGCTCCCGGCGCCAGCGGTTCGCCGCAACGTCTGACGTTGACCCGATCCGCGTTCTATCGCGCAAGCGCGGTGTCATTGCTGATCACAGGCGAGGAAAAGCGCTCGCTGCTGTTGGACCAAGCGCGAGGCGACCTGCCCGTAGACTCTCTGTTCGAGGACTGGTCAGAAACGCTCTGGGCGCCGTAACCGGCGGCGACATTCTGCTTGTGACGACTGAATAAATCCGCTATCGTTCATTCGTAAGGGTGGATGGTGCAGAAAGCGGCGTTCTTTCAGTCGGTTGTACTGGGCTTGGCCCTGCTCGTTGCCGCGTGCTCGGGCGGCGAAGCGGACGAGACAACGACCGCCACCGAAGGCCCGCTCGTCGAAGTCGTCGAAGTCGCGCCCGCCTCTGCCGCCGGATCGGTCCGCGCGAGCGGCATGATCGGCTATCGCCGCGAACCCGTTCTCGCTTTCACTGCCGCTGGTGTCGTCGGCGCGATCGACGTGGACTCAGGTGATGTCGTGCGGCGCGGCCAGCGTTTGGCGACGCTGCGCAGAACCGGCGCCGGCGCAAACGTTGATGAAGCTGCGCTCGCACGCGCCAACGCCGAGCGCGACCTCGCACGCACGCAAGAATTGTTTGAACGCGGATTCGTTTCTGAAGCGCGACTTGAAAGCGCGCGGCTTGCTGTCGAGCGTGCGCGTGACTCCTCCGTACTCACTGCGCCGGCCGACGGCGTGATCCTGCGTCGCGGCGTTGATCCGTCACAGACCGTCACTGCGGGCACACCTGTTTTTGTGTTTGGCGAAACGGCATCTGGCATTGTGGTGCGCGCGCCGGTTGCGTCCGATGACGCAGCGCGCATCCGCGTTGGCGACACAGCACAAATTCGGGTGAACGGCGCGCAGCGGCCAGGCCGCGTCACCCGCGTTGGCGCTCAAGGCGACGCCGCGACGGGCGCATTTGAAGTTGAGATAGAGATCACGGCGCCGGAAGGTCTGCGCAGCGGAATGGTCGCGGAAGTGGAAGTCGCGGCGACGCCGGGCGCCAATCCGCAGACCTCGATCATCGTGCCGACGCTAGCACTGCTCGATGCACGTGCCGACCAAGGCGTCGTCTACGTACTCGACGCAAATGCAGTCGCGCGACGGCGCGCCGTTCGCACCGCAGGCGTGACATCGGCAGGCGTCATCGTCGTTGAGGGCCTCAATCCGGGTGACCGGATCGTCGCCGCCGGCGCAGCTTACGTGCGCGACGGCGAAAGCGTGCGCATCGCCCCCGGCGCTTAGATGCAAGCCATCACGCGCTTCTTCGTCGATCGCTGGCAGTTCAGCGCGGTGCTGTTCGTGCTGCTCGCAGCGCTTGGCGTTGGCGCGATTTTCTCGATCCCGAAATCCGAAGACCAGATCGTCGAGTTTCCGGGCGTTGCGGTTGCTGTGATCCTGCCAGGCGCTGACGCCGAGCAGATGGAACGGTTGGTCGCCATTCCGGTGGAAGACCAGATCAACGCGATCGAAGATATTCGCGAGATCAGATCGGCGAGCCGCGCGGGTCTTGCTGTCGTCAACGTCGAGTTCGAGTGGGGCGCGGACGCCGAGGAGAAATTCGGCGAGGTGGTGCGCGAAATCAACGTCGTGCGCTCTCGCCTGCCTGAGGGTGTCGTCGATATTCGCATGCGCCGCTACAATCCGGCGCAAACGGCGATCGTGCAGATGGCGCTGACCAGCGACGACGCTTCGTTCCGCCAGCTGGAAGCCTACGCCAAGGGACTGCGCGACGCTGTCGAGCGAGCGCCGGGGGTGCAGCAAGCCGACGTTTGGGGCGCGCCGCCATCAGAAGTGCGTGTCGCAGCAAACCTCGATCAGCTCGCCGCCTATCGCTTGCCGCTCGCGGCGGTTGCGGAAGCGCTGCAGCGCGAAGGTGTCGATACGCCGGTGGGCGCAGTTGAGGCCGGCGGGCGGCGGTTCAACGTGCAATCGTCGGGCTCGTTTGACTCGCTCGATGAAATTCGGCGCGTGGCGCTTCGAGCGGACAACGGCTCGCTCGTGACGGTAGGCGACGTCGCGGAGGTGTCTTGGGCGAACGATGAACGCTCGCACATCACACGCTTTAATGGTCAGCGCGCCGTGTTCGTGAGCGCGCAAGCGCGACTGGGTGAATCCATATTCGATGTGATCTCTGGTATTCGCCCGCGTGTTGACGCCTTCGAAGGGTCGCTACCGTCCAATATCCAGCTGCACCGCGGCTTTGATCAATCCGAGACGGTTACGCACCGCCTTGGCAATCTCGGACGCGATTTTGCGATCGCGTTGGCGCTGGTGCTTCTGACGCTTCTGCCACTCGGTTTTCGGGCATCAATTGTCGTTATGGTGTCGATCCCACTGTCGCTGGCGATCGGCGTGGTGGCCATCCAGGAGCTTGGCTATTCGCTGAACCAGCTTTCGATCGCAGGCTTTGTGCTGGCGCTTGGCCTGCTGGTCGATGACTCTATCGTCGTCACTGAGAATATCGCGCGCCATTTGCGGCAAGGCATGAGTCCCCGCGAAGCGGCGATTGCCTGCGTGAGCGAGATCAACATCGCCGTGATCGGCTGCACCGCGACGTTGTTGCTTGCGTTCGTTCCTTTGATGGCATTGCCGGAAGGCGCTGGTGCGTTTGTGCGCTCGTTGCCAGTCGCAGTGGTGACGACGATCATCGCGTCACTGTTCGTCGCGCTGACAATTATTCCGTTCCTAGCCAGCCGCCTCTTACCGCGCAGCGATTCCGGTCACTCGAACGCGCTGCTCGATGGCGTCATGGCGGCGATCCACAACATCTATCGTCCAGCGCTTCACGTCGCGCTCGCGCATCCACGCAAGACGGTGATCATCGGGCTGGTCGCCTTCGTGCTTTCACTCGGACTTGTGCCGAAGCTTGGCTTCAGCCTCTTCCCTGAAAATGACAGCCCGTACTTCCTCGTCGATATCGAGACGCCGCAAGGAAGTGCGGTGAGCGAAACGGATGCGGCGGTGATGTACGCAGAACAGGTGCTGGCCGGGCATCCAGAGATCGAATGGCGGTTTGCCAATAGCGGGCGCGGCAATCCGCAAATCTATTACAACGAGATTCCGCCCGAGCAGCTCTCTAACCAAGGGCAGATCTACGCGCGCTTCCATGAATGGCGTCATGACGAAGGCATGCGCGTAATCGAAGAGATTCGCGGGCAGCTCAATCAGTATCCGCGCGCGCGCATGAATTTGCGTCGCTTCGCCAACGGCCCGCCGATTGAAGCGCCTATTGCCGTGCGCATCCGCGGACCTGATCTGGCGGCTTTGGGCGAACTTGCGGCTGAGGTTGAGCGTATTGTCAATGAGACGCCTGGCGCGCGCGATGTGTCGAATCCAACGGCTGAGCGACTGATTGATCTTGATCTCAATATCGACGACAGCGCCGCGGCATTGCGTGGCGTGCCGGCGGGCGCGATCGATCACACGTTGCGGATCGCTATTGCAGGCTTGCCGGTGGCTCAGTTCCGCGACCCCGCGGGTGATGCGTTCCCGGTCGTGCTGCGCGCGCCGCGTGACGACACGATGCCCGTGGCGGCGCTCGATCGGCTTTACATTTGGAATGGTCAGGGTGGCGCGACGCCGCTGGCGGAGATTTCGCATCCGACGATGGAGAGCAGTCCGGCTTCCATCGACCGCGTGCAACGCGAGCGGACAGCGACCGTTACGGCGTACACGCAGCCCGGTTATCTGATTAGCGGTGTGACGGCTGATGTCGCGCAGCGGCTTCAAGCGCTGCGTTTGCCGGCTGGCTACACGGTTTCGTTTGGCGGCGAAGCTGAAGCGCAGGCGCGCAGCTTCGGTGGACTCGGCCCCGCCATCCTCATCGCCATCTTCGGCGTGCTGGCGGTGTTGCTGCTTGAGTTTGGCACGTTCGCAGTCACCGGCGTGGTGGCGTTCGTTATTCCGTTCGGGATCATGGGCGGGCTGATCGCGCTCTTCATCGGCGGCGAGTCACTCTCGTTCACCGCGATCATCGGCTTCGTGGCGCTAATCGGGATTGAGATAAAAAACTCGATCCTGCTCGTGGAGTTCGCCAACCAGGCCCGCGCACGCGGCGTGCCCTTGCGCGAGGCGATTGAGACAGCTGGCGAAGTTCGCTTCCTGCCGGTGCTGCTGACCAGCGCCACCGCGATTGGGGGCATGACGCCGTTGTTGCTGGAGAACTCACCGCTCTTCTCCCCGATAGCCATGGTGCTGATCGGCGGCCTGATCAGCTCGACCCTGATCGCGCGGATCGTGACACCTGCAATGTACCTCCTGCTCGCGCCGAAGGATGAGCCAGCAGAGGCTTAAGCGCCCACCTGCGAGGCGAGTTGGTTTGTCTAGTGACGCCCGTCACCTTGCAGGCCGAGCGGTAAGCGCCGCAGCCTGACCCAGCAAAACCAAGCAAAATCAGGTGCTCTGGCTCCCATTTCGCGGCAGGCAGCGCGTTAGTCCGCATTACGCTTGGGTAGAACTTTTTATTGACGGAACCGCAATGTTGGCCGCAACTCACAAGTGCGCGGTCAGTGTTATTTCTAGGAGGGACGACAGTGGCCATAGCCTTGTCGAATAACGCCAAATTGGGCATCGCAGCGACCAGCATGGTCGCGCTGCTATCGGTTGGCGCCGTTACTATCGGTACGATTTCGCCGCCAAACGGCCAAACCGCCGGCACCATCGCCCCAGTTGAGCGCTATCGCTCCGCACAGGTTACGGATTCAGACGTCACGCTCGGCGACGACGCCGTGCCGCTGCTGATGCAGACGGACGCGTTCCACCTGATGGTCAACGATCCGTCGTTCCAAGCTTTGGCGCGCGATCCTGGCTTTGCCGCTCTCGCGCAAAATCCACAGGCGCTCGCCGCCATGGCGCAGGACGCCCAAGCGTTCACCGCCCTCGCACGCGATCCGCAAGCCTTTGCAGCGCTCGCACGCGCAGCTCAGGCGGGCGCAGCTCAATCAACCGCAGCGCAGGCGCGCAACGCCGAAGCATTCACCGCGATGGCGCAAAACGCGCAAGCATTCCAAGCCATGGCCCGTCAGCCACAAGCGTTCGCTGCCATGGCGCAGCACCCGCAGGCGTTTGAAGCGCTAGCACGTCACCCGCAGGCGTTCGCCGCGATGGCGCGCAACCCGCAAGCCTTCGCGTCGTACGCTCGCAATGCTCAGGCGTTCCAAGCCGATGCGCGCCAAGCCGGCGCTCGCCTCAATCAGGCGCGTGACGCGCAAGCGTTTGAAGCGCTCGCCGCCGATGCTCAAGCGATGAGCGCCCTGTCTGCTGACTCTCAGGCGTTCGCTGCACTGGCCTCGAATGCACAAGCGTTCCAAGCTCTGGCTCGTGACGCGCAAGCGTTCGACGCGATGGCGCGCAATGCTCAAGCGTTCCAAGCTATGTCGCGCAATGCAGAAGCGTTCCGTGCACTAGCCGGCGATGCGCAAGCGTTCGCCGCGATGGCGCGCAACGCTCAGGTCTTCCAAGCTTCGGCGCTCAGCGCCCGCGCGTTCGATGCCCAAGCGACCACTGCTCTCGCCGCAAACGCACAAGCGTTCTCGGTGATGGCGCGTGAACCGCAAGCGTTCGCCGCAATGGCTCAAAATGCGCAAGCGTTCGAAGCGCTCGCTCGCCACCCGCAAGCGTTCGCCGCAATGGCGCGCAACCCGCAGGCCTTCGCCGCCTTCGCCCGCAATGCCAATTTCTCGGCCGCCGCCCGCAATCCGCAGGCCAACACCGCTATGGCGCAGGACGCACAAGCGTTCCAAGCGCTCGCTCGCGACTCGCAAGCAATGAGCGCCCTCGCAAGCAATGCCCAGGCCTTCGACGCGATGGCTCGTAACGCTCAAGCGTTCCAATCGCTGGCGCGCGACGCCCAGGCGTTCGATGCGATGGCGCGCAACGCTCAAGCCTTCCAAGCGATGGCGCGCAACGCTCAGGCGTTCCAGGCGCTCTCGCGCGATGCGCAAGGTCTCGCCGCGATGGCGCGCAACGCTCAAGCGTTCCAGGCTCAAGCAGGCGCGGCTCAAGGACTGAACGCTGCTGCGATGCAAGCTATGGCGCAAAACCCGCAAGCCTTCGCCGCCATGGCGCAAAACCCGCAGGCGTTTGAAGCGCTGTCGCGGAATGCGCAGGCGCTACAAGCTCTGGCCCGCAACGCTCAAGCCTTCACGGCGCTGGCGCGGCAACCGGCCTTTGCGGCTCTGGCGCGTGAACCAGCCTTCGCAGCGATGGCGCAAGACGCCAACTTCGCTGCCGCCCTTCGGGCGAACTAACGCAAAGCAACACGCCGCGTCGAGCGAGACGCGGCGTGTCTGCCTTTGAAGCGTGCTAGGCGGGGATATGGGGATCCGCACGCTCTTCTGCGCAACAGCGCTGACGCTGGCATCGATCGCTTCCGCGCACGCGCAGACTGACCCTGTCATCCAGGAGCCTCCTGCTACGCAGGCGCCCGAAACACCGGCGCCAGATATCGCCGCAGCGCCCGTTTCAGATGAAGCGCCGACGCCTGAGCCACCGCCGCCGAGCCGCGCGCCTGACGACATTCCGCTCATCGATCTCTCGGCGCTCGAAACCGACCATCTGCGTCTGCTCTATTTCGATCCGTCAGAAACCTATCTCACGCCCTACGTCGCACGCAGCTTCGAGAACGCGTTCAATTTCGAGCAGCGCATCTTCGGCTGGCAGCCGTGGGATCAGGTCACGCTGCTGCTGAAGGATTTCGGCGACTACGGCAACGCAGCCGCGCGCTCATCGCCAAACAACGCGCTGCTGATCGATATCGCGCCGCTCAGCCTTGCCTACGAAACATTCAGCCCGGGTGAGCGCTTCTTCACGCTCACCAACCATGAAGTCACACACGTTGCGCTGATGGACGTGTGGAATGCGCGCGATGCGTTCTGGCGTCGCGCGCTCGGCGGCAAACCGATGCCGGTGCAGGAGCATCCGGAATCGATCCTCTACAATTATCTCGCCACGCCGCGCGTGAACGTACCGCGCTGGTATCTCGAAGGCAGCGCCGTATTCATGGAGACATGGATGGCCGGCGGCTTCGGGCGCGCGCAAGGCGCCTACGACGAAATGGTCTTCCGTTCGATGGTGCGTGACGACGCCCACTTCTATTCACCGGTTGGTTTGGAATCCGAAGGCATCTTCGTCGACTTCCAAGTCGGCGTGAATGACTATCTCTACGGCACGCGCTTCTTCTCGTACCTGGCGCAGCACTATTCACCGGAACAGGTCGTGCAATGGCTGCGCCGTGACGAAGGCAGCGAAGCTTACTATCAATCGCAATTCCGTCAGGTGTTCAATTTGCCGCTCAACCAAGCGTGGCGCGATTGGATCGCTTGGGAACACGATTTCCAGAACACCAATCTTGAGGCGTTGCGCGCGCATCCGCTGACCTCCGTGACCGCGCTTTCGCCGCGCGCGCTGGGTTCGGTGTCGCGCACCTTCGTAGATCCGCGAACTGGCGATCTCATCGGCGCTTATCGCTATCCGGGGGTCATTGGGCACATAGGCGCGCTATCACCTGAGACTGGCGATATCCGTCATCTCACCGACATCAAAGGCGCGATGCTCTATCGCGTCACGTCACTCGCTTACGATCCGACGAGCAACACGGCTTGGTACACGACCGACAATTACGCCTATCGCGACATCATGCAGCTCAACGTCGCCACCGGCGAAGAGCGCATGGTGCTGCGCGACGCACGCATCGGCGACATCGTGTTCAACCCGGCTGATCGCTCACTTTGGGGTCTGCGCCATCTTAACGGCTACGTGACGTTGGTGCGTGTGCCCGAGCCATACACAAGCTGGAATCAGATCTACACATTCCCCTTCGGTCGCGTGCCGTTCGATCTCGATATCTCGTCCGACGGTCAAATGCTCTCGGCGTCAATGGGTGAGATCAATGGCGATCAGTCAGTGCAAGTCTTCCGCATCGCGGACCTGACGCAGGGCGTCACGCCCATGCCGATGGCGAGCTTCAGCCTTGGTTCGTCGACACCGGAAGGCTTCGTGTTCTCGCCAGACAATCGCTACCTGTTCGGCAGCGCCTACTACACCGGTGTCTCGAACATCTATCGCTTCGAGATCGCAACGCAGGGTGTCGAAGCTGTTTCGAACGCCGAGACTGGCTTCTTCCGTCCGATCCCGCGCCAAGACGGCTCGCTCATCGTCTATGAGTACACGGGCGAAGGTTTTCGCCCCGGCGTGATCCAGCCCGAGCCGCTCGATGATCTCGGCACCGTGCGCTTCCTCGGCACGGAGATCGCGCAGACACATCCAGTTGTCACCACCTGGACGGCCGGTTCACCGGCAAACATTAATCTCGATAGTCTCATCACCGAACAAGGTCATTACGTACCGCGCGATGAGATGCGGCTCGCTGCGGCTTACCCCGTCGTGGAAGGCTACAGAGGCCGCGCAGCGATCGGCTATCACGCCGTCTTCGAAGACCCGCTCCAGTTCAACCAATTGCACGTCACGCTGTCCTACCTGCCGGAGTCACCATTCGAAGATCAGGATTGGCACTTCGACGCTGAGTACAAAACGCTGCGCTGGAATCTCCGCTACTGGCACAACGACGCCGACTTCTACGATCTCTTCGGCCCCACCGAACGCGCGCGCGCGGGTGATGCCTTCATCGTCGGCTATCACAACTCCTTCATCTACGATCCGCCGCGTCAACTCGATTTCCATATCGAAGCCGCCTACTACACCGGCCTCGATACGTTGCCGTCGGCGCAGGAGGTCTCGACGTCATTTGACGAGCTTGTCTCGGTCAACGCTGAGTGGAGCTACACCAACACGACCCGCTCGCTCGGTGCAGTCGATCACGAACGCGGCTGGCGCTGGAACGTGGCGCTCGGCGCCGATCATGCCAACGGAGAGACATTCCCAAGTGTGCGCGGCGGTATCGATTTCGGCGCGCCTCTGCCCGTGCGCAATTCCTCGATCTGGCTCTATTCGGCGGCCGGCACTGTCGGCGGTGACGACGCCAGCCCACTAAGCGCCTGGTACATGGGCGCCTTCGGCAACAATTACGTCGATGATCGCGAAGTAAAACGCTACCGCGAATTCGACAGCTTCCCGGGCTTTGAGATCAATCAGATCGAAGCACAGACGTTCGCGCGAGTCATGGGTGAGATCAATCTGCCGCCTGTGCGGTTCGAAGACGTCGGCGTCGCCAGCTTGTTTCTGAGCTCAGTGCGGCCAGCGTTCTTCGCCGGTGCGCTTGAGGCCGAGCCGCGTTTCGGGAATCGCCGCTCGCTGCAAACGTTGGGTGTCCAAACCGATTGGAATTTCACTGTCGCGCATCGCCTGCCGATGACATTCTCACTCGGCTACGCGCGCGGATTCGAAGATGGCGACGCTGCGAGTGACGAAGTTTTGGTTTCTCTGAAGATTATGTGATGGACGCAGATCTGCTCGTAAAGGCGTTCATCGCCGTCGCGCCAGTCGTGCTCCTGCTTATCGTCTTCGATCGTCTCGATGCTTTCAATCTGATCAGCGCGCGTGAGATTGGCATTTTGCTCGGCGCTGGCGGCCTTGTGGCGGCGCTAAGCTTTCTCGCGAACTGGCGCGTGATGGATGGCTTCCCGATCGGCTTCAGCGCCTACAGCCGCTATGTGTCGCCGATCATCGAAGAGAGCCTGAAGGCCGCGCCGATCATCTATCTCTTCGCGCGCAATCGCCTGGGCTTCAAAGTCGACGCCGCTATCGCCGGATTTGCCGTCGGCGCTGGCTTCTCTGTCATCGAGAACGTCTGGTACCTCTTCACGATCACTGACGCGAATGTCTCCGCCTGGCTCGTGCGCGGCTTCGGCACGGCGATCATGCACGGCGGCGCAACAGCGATCTTCGCGATTATCTCGCACGAGATGACCGAACGCCAAGCCGAAAGCTCGGCAGCGCACTATCGCTTCAATCCCTTGTTGTTCGCGCCGGGCTTGATCGTAGCGATGGCGATCCACTCCACCTTCAATCACTTTCCTAATCAGCCTCTAGTCATCATGGCGCTGACGCTGCTGCTGGCGCCAGCCGCGATCTTCCTCGCCCTCATCCGAAGCGACCACGCCACGCAGCAATGGCTTGCAACCGATCGCGCTGCACACGAAAGCATGCTGAAGGAAATACGCGCCGGTCACTTCGCGACGACAGCGCGCGGGCAGCAGATTGCCGCGATCGCTGGACGCCTTGGCGATCGAGCCGACGATGCGCGTGCGTATGTTGAACTCAAGACCGAGCTCATCTTGCGCGCGGAGGAGCTCATCCACGCCGCGCAATCAGGCCAAGCCGTTTCGGCGACGGAGATCGACAAGGAAAAATTCAAGCAGCTCGATGCGTTAGAACTTCGCCTTGGCCAAACGACGCTCGTGGCGCTTGCAGCGCCGCTGGGTTTCACGCGTAACGATTTGTGGGAGCTTTCGCGGCTCCGCGCTCGCGTGCGTCGTGATGCTTAGCGAGCGACGAAAACGCCAACCGCCTCAACATTGCCAAACCCGAACTAGTAATCGCCTTATTTTACCGCTATCGGGGGCGCCGAGGGTTGCATGCGGACTACGCAAAACAACATCGTCCCCGTCATGAGCGGGATCGGAGTCTACCTTCCGCGCAATATCGTTTTGTCGCGCGATTTGGACGCAAAGCTTGGGCTCCGTTCCGGTTGGCTAGAACGCAATTGCGGCGTCGTACAACGACACGTCGTCAGCGATGACGAAACACAAGAATTCATGGCCGCTGAAGCCGCAGGCGCGGCGCTTGATGACGCCAAACTAGATGGCCACGAAATCGATTTGCTCCTGTTCGCTGCAGCCGTCGGCAGACAGCCGATCCCAGCGACCGCGCCTCTCATCAAGCAGATGCTCGGCTTGAGCGACGAACGCTTCCCTGCCTACGACGTGAATGCCACGTGCCTGAGCGCGCTTGTCGCAATGGATGTCGCGGCGATGCACATCAATGCCGGACGCGCGAAGAATGTGCTCGTCGTCGCCTCCGAGATCGCCTCGCGTGCGCTGCCATGGCAGTCGGACCCACGTACAGCTGGCCTGTTCGGCGACGGCGCCGCCGCCTTCGTTGTGCGCGCGGCCGATGAGACAGCGCGCTGCCAAATCGGTGCGATGCATATGGAAACCTATGCCGAAGGCTACGACTTTTGCGAGTTGCGCGCGGGCGGCACACGCTATGACTTCCAATCCGAGCGCGACACGTTCGCGGCAAACGCCGAATTCGAAATGCGCGGCGCTTCACTTTATCGGCTGAGTTCCGAGGCTGCGCCCGCCTTCATCGCGCGGCTCCTGGAAAAGGCAGGCTGGCGCCAAGGCGAAGTGGACTTGGTTGTGCCGCACCAAGCAAGCCCACACGCCCTCGCCCACATCATCAAGAGATGCGGGTTTGCCGCCGATCGTGTTGTCGATTTCGTCGCCGATATCGGCAACCAAGTCGCCGCTTCGTGGCCGATAGCGTTCTATAAGGCCCGGCAGGACGGACGCATCAAACCGGGCATGAAGATGCTGGTGCTTGGCACATCGGCCGGCGTCTCTCTCGGCGGCGCGGCAATGGTGGCCTGAGTGCGCGTGATCGTGACGGGCGCGACTGGATTTCTGGGCGGCGTGCTGGCGCGGCTACTACGTGATCGCGGACACGAGGTCGTGGCCACCGGTCGCGATCAGGAGAAACTAGCGGCGCTTGCTAGTGCAGGCATCGATACGATCCCGCTGGACCTGGCAAGCCGTGACGCGCCGTCGCTTGACTGTGACGCATTCATACATTGCGCGGCGCTTTCATCCCCGTGGGGGCGGCATTCAGATTTTTATAGGGCGAATGTCGCCGGCACACGTGGCGCCATCGCCCTAGCGCGCGCGGCAGGCGCGCGCCGCTTCGTGAACATCTCAACGCCCAGCATCTATTTTCGATTTCAAGATCAGATCTGCGTGCGAGAAGACGCGCCGTTGCCCACGCCGGTCAACGCTTATGCGAACAGTAAGCGTCAAGCAGAACATCTTGTTCTCGCCGCCCACGATCTTGATCCGATCATCCTGCGTCCCCGCGGCCTTTACGGCCCTGGGGACACAACTTTGCTTCCGCGTCTACTGGCTGCTGCGCAAACCCGCGCGCTCCCTCTGATGAATGAAGGCCGCGCCGCAACCGATCTTACGTACATCGATGATGTCGCCGAAGCCGCATACGCGGCGCTTACAGTCAGCTCACCAGTTAGACAGCGCATCTTCAACATTTCGGGCGGTGAGGCGCTCAACGTTCGGCAAGTAGCGGAACTCGCCGCCGGGAAGGCAGGATGCGCCGTTCAGTGGCGCAAGGTCTCTCCGTGGGTGGTTTTGGCGTACGCGCGCGCAAACGAATATGTTTGCGCACTTCTTCCGCGCTATCCGGAGCCCACAATCACTGCCTATGGCGCGGCGCTGTTTGCATTCACGCAAACACTTAATATCGACGCTGCAAGACGCGAGCTAGGCTGGTCACCGCGAGTCGCCTTTGCCGAAGGTCTCGCCAGGACATTTGCGTGAGCGCTCGCCCGGTCTTTCGAAACAGCGCACTCGTGCGCGCGCCGGAACGCTTCGTGCTCCGCGGCGGCCGCTGGAGCTTCATCGATTTGCCAGTTCGCTACGGCGTTTTCGATCATCCGCGCGCCGGCCGCTGCCTCGTCGATACAGGCTACACGGCGAGAGTCACGGAAGGTCGTCGCTCGTTCCCGCTCTCACTCTATGCGCAAATTCTCCGTCCGCGCCTGCAGGCTGAGGCGTTGCCAAACGCGGCGCCGAAAATCGACGCGATCCTGCTGACACATCTCCATGCTGACCACGTCTCAGCGCTGCACGACTATCCGGACGCCAAGATCTTTGCTGACGGCGCCGGCGTGGATCATTTCCTCGAAGGCACAGAAATTAACCGCGTGCGCCACGGCGTCTTTCGCGAACTGCTTCCGGACGACCTTCGCTCGCGGGTTGTTAGGTTTGAAACACTCCCCACCGTCGAGGCGCCACTTGGCCTGGGATCCGCACGCGACGTATTTGGCGATGGTGACGTACTGGCCGTTTCGCTGCCCGGACACATGCGCGGCCACACCGGTTTCGTCTGGCCAAAACTTGAGCGACCGCTGCTGTACGCCGCCGATTCGCAATGGTTGGCGCGCGCAGTGATGGAGAACCGATCCCCCGGGCCACCTGCCCAATGGATCATGGATGACGTCAAAGCTAACGCCCAGACGCGCCAACGCATTGCAGCGTTCGCACGGGCTGGCGGCGAAGTTGTCTATTGCCATGATGCGGAACCTCTCAATTGAGCACCGTCCTCATCACCGGCGCGCGCGCACCCATCGCGCTCGATCTAGCGCGCAGTTTTGAGGCAGCGGGGCATCAGGCCCACCTCGCCGATTCAATCCGCCCGTGGAGCGCACGTCTTGCGCGCCACGCGAGGGGGCGCTTGCATCACTTTGCCGCCCCGCGGTTCGTATTCACCCAATTCGCCGCAGACCTGGTGCGCCTCGTCGACGAACTCGATCCTAAATGGATCATCCCAACATGTGAGGAGGTCTTTTATGTCGCTGAAGCGGGCGCGCAGCATGGCTTTGGGCAGCGCGTGTTGGCCCCTTCACCGGCGCGTTTGCGCACGCTCCACTCCAAGTTTGAGTTCGCCGTCTTCGCACGGGCGAGCGGTGTCGCTGCGCCCGAGACAACGCGTGTCTCGTCGCGGGATGATCTAAAGCCATGGCGCGGACGCGCGGAAGAAATTGTACTGAAGCCGGAGTTTTCACGCTTCGCTTCACACACACGCGTGCGACCAACACTGGAAGAGTTCGACGCGGTAGCGCCGACACCACAAGCACCATGGGTCGTCCAAAACTTCGCGCCAGGCGATGAGATTTGCATTTGGTCGACCAGCATCGCCGGCGAGGTCGTTGCGTTCGCTGCCTACAAACCACTCTGGCGTCTTGGCCAGTCGGCAAGTTTCTATTTCGAAACCGACAACGACCCCGCGCTTCTCGCGATGACGCGCGCCATTGCAAAAGCCACCGGCGCGAGCGGTCAACTTTCGTTCGATGTAATCCGCGGCGCCGATGGGTCGATCACGCCGATAGAGTGCAATCCTCGCGGCATCAGCGGCATTCACCTGTTCGACGGCGACCCCAGGCTCGCCCGCGCCCTTCTCGGCGAAGCCACTTTGCAAACACCAAGCGCGGAAGCACGCCACTTGGCGCCCGCGATGTTGCTGTTTGGCGGGCCATCGGCGCTCGCTCGCGGCAGGATCGCCGCCTTCAATCGCGATCTCGCGCGCAGCAAAGATGTCTTGAGTGTCCCCGGCGAACCCTGGCTCGGTTTGGGGGCGCTACTAGACGCCAGCCGTTTCACGCTCATCGGCCTCAGCCGAGGCCGTTCCGCATCGGGCCAAAGCACGGACGACATCGAATGGAACGGAGAGCCCATTCGATGAGCGACCTCGAACTCTTCGATCCTGGTCTTGGTCCACGGGACGGTTGGCCAAGGCAATGCCTCGATCGCGCCTATCTGGAGGCATTCGCGCACAACGGTTCGACCGCTTTGATCACCAACCTTCGCACCCAGGTTCGAGGACTTCGCTCAGGCGAGCGCGTATTCCCCGTCACGATCAACGGTGCAGAATACGGCGACGCCTACGTTTGCCTGCCGCACACGGCGTACGCACTCTACGCCAAAGAGGAATTGCGTATCGTCAACGCTGGACCGATGACGCCAGCGCTTGCTTTAGTCGCCAGCGGCGCGGGCGCGCTCCTGCGATCAGCGCGCGTCAACCGCATTGTGCACGTCAACAACTACATGCTCTCGACGAATCTTCACGGCGGTTGGGACGGCGAGGACGTCGGCGCCATTCGCGACTTTCTAGTAGAGCAGTATCCCGATCATCTTATCGCTGTGCGCTCGCTCAACGACTGGTCGGACGCGCCGTTGTGTCGCCGGTTTTCGGACGCCGGCTGGAAAATGCTGCCAAGTCGGCAAATCTACGTCACCGAAGATATGAGAGCGGATTGGGCGCCGCACCGCGACACGCGCCGCGATCTCGCAATCATCGCAAACGTCGCCGATCGCATAGATCCGCTGCGCAATCTACGTCCGGGCGATGCCGAGAAGATCGCTCAGCTTTACGCGATGCTCTACCTTGATCGCTATTCCAAGCTAAACCCTGCGTTTACGGCAGCGTATGTTGAGATGACGCACAACGCGCAGTTCTTTCACTATCGCGGCCTACGTGACGACGATGGTGCGCTCTCGGCCATAGTCGGATGCTTCATTCGCGGCGGCGTGCTCACGACCCCGATTGTGGGCTACGACACGACACGCCCAGCTTCAGAGGGGCTCTATCGCATTGCCAGCGCGATGCTTGCGCAGATGGCGATCGAACACGGGTGCCGGCTGAACGGCTCCGCCGGCGCTGCGGATTTTAAGCGCAATCGCGGCGCGCGCGCGGTGATCGAATACTCTGCGTATTTCGTGGATCATCTTTCATTCGCCCGGCGCGCCACGATCGGCGCCATAGAGCGATTGCTCAACAAGGTCGCCGTACCCGTAATGCTGGAACGAGGCCTATGAGCGCGTATCCTAAAGCCGTCGCGACTGGCTGGTTTCCGGTCGCGTCTATTGGCCAACTTGGACCTAGACCCATCGCCCGAAAGCTGATGGATACGCCGATTGTTGTGTTTAGAAGCGCGAACGGTCCGGCAGTGCTCATCGATCGCTGTCCCCATCGGAACATGGCGCTTTCGCGCGGCGCGGTCCGCGATGGGGACATTGAGTGCCCGTATCATGGCTGGCGCTTCAATGGCGACGGCCATTGCACGCTGACACCAGGCGTTTGCGAACCCGCGCGCCACTCCGCCCAAACGTTGCCAACACTTGTCCGCGCAGGGCTGGTGTGGACGACGCTGACAAAGTCGCCAAACACCGAGCCGTTCCTCCCTCATCCCGTCGACGCGGATGGCTTTGATACATTTCTGTGGCCCGTGAATCCTTCGCGCGCGCGCCTGATCGACGCCGTCGAAAATCTGTTGGACCCTGCGCATCCACACTTCCTGCACGCCGGCATTGTCCGCGCGCGAAACGTTCGCAAACCAGTCGATGTGACTGTGCGCGTACGACCAACGTTTGCGGAGGCCATTTACGTCGAGAACTCGCGCGCCTCTGCGTTGATGCCACGCATACTTGAGGGATTGCGGACCGCCAGCATCGGACGCTTCTACCCACCGTCTACCGGCCAAGTTGCATTCGAAGGCAAGGACGGACTCAAATTGGCGATCACTGTGTTCTTCATGCCAGAGACAGAGACAGTCGTGCGCCCGTTTGCCCACTTCGCGACGCCAAAGGGCGTTGTCCCACCCTTGGTGAAAGAAGCCTTGTTGCGCGCCTTTCACGTTCCGGTGTTGGCGCAGGACCAATCGGCACTGCGCAAGCAAACCGACGACATCGAAGCGTTCGGCGCGCCAAAATACGCACTCGGTCCGCTGGATTTTCTTTTTCCGGCGATCAAAGCGCTTGCCGCTGGGGAGACGCCCGAGCCAAGCGATCGAACAGCAACAGTGCATCTCTAGGTTTGGGGCCGCCACTCACGCCGGACGCGACGCAGTTTGCGATCATAGGGCGTCTCGATCCCGCTACGCAGCTCGATCATTGCATTGACCGCCCCCGCCTTCTCGACGGTCGCCCTCAAGGCAAGTGCGGCTGCCTGCGCCGCCTCGTTAGATAAATTCGCCGCCAGCGAGAGCGCGATGCGATCAGCGCCAATCTGCACAATGCGAAAATCCTGGATAAGCCGATCGGCATCGATGACCGCGTTGCGCATCACGTCCGGTGTAACAAGCACGTGTTTGCCGTTAGCCCCCGCCAGCAAAAACACATCGTCTTGCCGGCCCTCAACACTGGCGACACGCTGCAGAGGTGAACCGCACGCGCAGGGTTCATTGCTCAAACGCAGCAGGTCATTCATGCGATAGCGCGCCATGATCTGCGCGGAGCGCGTGAAGTCAGTCACGAGCGGTGAAACGAGACCCGCAGGCGCTTGCTCGAACTCAAACGCTACCGCGTCCTCTGCAAGATGCAGCACACCATGCTTGCAGCCGACGCCAAACAATCCCTCAGTCGCCATATAGATTTCGCGCACACGCGAGCCGAAGCGCTCTTCGACAATGGCGCGGTCCAATGGATCCAACACCTCCGCGCCTGAGAATACATTCACAGGACGGAGCGCCGACGTCTCGGCGAGAGCGCGCAACACCTTCGGTGGCGCAACGATTGTGTCCGGCGCGAAGACGCACAAATCATCGCGCCAAGCCTCTACACCCAAGGTGAGATCGAAGAAGCGAAGCGCCAGCCGACCGGTTTCGGCGGCGGACGCATAAAGTGGATTAAAGCCCGGAAGCGCCAACGCCACCTTGTGTCGCGCGAATGGAAAATCGGGAAGCGTCTTGCCAAGAATAACGCCAAGCCATGTGAAGCGCTCCGCCTCGCTAATGACGAACACACCGCGATTGCCGCTGGTGCCGGTACTTTGTCCGACGATCAGGCCACCCACGCGATCGCGCCCGGAATCCAACGCCGCTCGTACAGCTTCGTACTGCACGCCTTTCACATTCAGCTTGTCAAAATTGGCAAGCACGACTTGCTTGTCGACAATCGGTAGGTCTTCAAGACGCGCTTGCAGCGCTAGTCCCGCATAGAACGGCACGCGACGAACAACCTCGTGCAGAAAACGGTCAAGTTGACGTTCGCGCCAACGCGACACGTCATCTCGCGTGCGCAAGCGTCGCGCGAGAGATTTGGTGCGCCAGAAGGCGTGCACCGCGTGAGCGATCGCGAAATTCACCTTCGCTGGCTCTAACATGCATTGTATGAAAACAGTATGGCGAGGCGCGGGATAGGCTTCATCTATGTGACGGTCGCGCTCGACGCATTAGCGATCGGGATCGTCATACCGGTCTTCCCGACCCTGATCGGTTCTATCGCGGCCTTCAACGCCGCACAGGTCGCGACCGCAGTAGGCGTGCTAGCGACTCTATTCGCGCTGATCCAGTTCTTCGCTGCGCCAGTCATCGGCGCGCTTTCAGATCGCTTTGGCCGCCGCCCGATTGTTCTCGCATCCAATCTCGGCCTTGGACTCGATTTCGCCGTGATGGCGCTTGCCCCCAATCTTGCGTGGCTTGTCGTCGGGCGCTTGCTGTCCGGGATAGCCTCCGGCAGCGCACCAGCGGCTTACGCCTACCTTGCGGACGTCACTGAGCCGAGCCGCCGCGCGGCGAACTTCGGCATCATGTTCGGCGTACAAGCGTTGGGCGCAACGCTGGGACCCGCTATCGGCGGTTTTCTCAGCGCGACGGATCTGCGCGCGCCCTTCTGGGTTGCCGCAGCGCTCTGCCTTCTCAACGCGATCTATGGGCTCTTGGTGTTGCCAGAATCTTTGTCGCCCGACCGGCGCGCGCGATTTAATTGGGCGCAGGCGAATCCAATCGGCGCGCTGACCTGGCTGATCCGCACATATCCAAAACTCACGGGTATGATCGCAGTAGCATTGCTGCTCAGTCTCGCGTCGCAAGGCGCAAACAGCATCACAGTCGTCTACGCTAGCTATCGCTACGGATGGACGCCGCAGACGATCGGCGTCGTGCTGACAGTGTTCGGTCTCGCGAGCCTCGCTGTTCAGGCGGGCCTAGTATCACCCAGTACGCGCCGACTCGGCGAGCGCACTACATTTCTCGGCGGCATGGCGCTTACAACTCTGGGGCTCGTAATATTCGGCGCCGCCGGAACAGGAATCCAGTTTTGGTTTGGCGTGCCATTGCTTGCATTGGGCGCGATCTGCGGACCTGTCATGGGCGGCTATTTCTCGCGCGCTGTCGCTGACAACGAGCAAGGCCGATTGCAAGGCGCTTGGAGCGGTTTGAACGCCGGCATGGGGCTGATCGCGCCAGGGCTATTCACGGTCACATTCGCCTCAAGCATTTCGGCGGCTGAGCATCAATTGCCTGGTCTCGCCTTCTTTCTTGCCGCGGCGCTGATCGCGCTCGCCGTCGGCATCGGCGCGCGCGCAATGAAGTCTTCAAGCGATTGAGCGCTTGCCATCGAACTACGCGATTTTGCCTTCGACACACTTTTGCACCGGAGCGGTTCCTGGCCTACGCAGTTAGTTTCGAAAACAGATCAACGGCCTCGGGTTGAACGTCGAACACACAGGTTCTCAAGATCGGGGTGTTGCATGCGATATCCTCAGCCGACGACGCGAATGGGGTCCGCGCCATCCCAGTCGGCAGCGACTTTGCGGATATGCGCGAACATAGCGCCCTTAGATCCGCTAATGTCTGAGATCTCTACGATAGTGCCCGGATGCGCCTGCGTGTCGAAATAGGCAAAGCGCCCCTTCTCGCCACCGATGCATCCTTCATGTCCCACAACATAACCAAGAGAGAGGGCGCGATCGTAGAGGGCCTGATAGTCATGCGTCCAATAGGACATGTGCTGCAGGCCCTCGTGGCCCGCATCCAAGAATTCTTTGTACAGCGATGGCGCGTCGTTGCGCTGCTGAATGAGTTCGATCTGCAGATCGCCAGATTTCGCGAGCGCGATCGACATCTTCACATGGGACGCAACACCGCGGCATTTAAACCAATCGGTCTTGACGTCCTGGATGTAGAACCATGGGCCAACGCCCATCACATCGATCCAATGTTTCATCGCGCCTTCGATATCGCGCACGACGTAGCCGTTCTGGCAGACATTTCCGAATATCCTGCTCATCGCCTACTCCTTGAAGATCTCGTTAGACGCTGTGCCTGTCTGCATGTTGATAATCCCGACGACGAGCGCGGCGCGACAGGTTCCCGACCCCGTAGCGAGCTGATCGCCAACACAGATGGCGTCAAGGCTGCCCCGTTTGAATAGGTAAAGATCGGAGCAAATGAGTCACCGCTTAGAGTGGCGCTCAGCCCAAGCGCTCCTTCAACAGCGCAAGCCGAGCCTGAGAAGGCTTCGGTCGCGTCAATGGCGGCACGTATAGCGTGGATACCTGGGAAACTTCCGCGTCGTAAAGATCGCGCAGTGGCAGCGTTTGCATCTTCGCCGCGGTGACCGGCAGCGTCGCTGCCTCGTAGACGATCACGTTGTGGTCCGGCGGATAGTCTTCCAATAATACTTCCGCGAGCACACCTAGCCTCCGCGCGTCGGGCTCCAAGACGCGAAAGGTCAGGTCACCCGCCACTGCAATCTGCCAAATGATAAGTGTCGCGGTAGTGTCTATCTTTCGTTCGTTGACGATAAAGTCTGTGGCTTCATAGCTCTGACACCCTAGTCTCCCGGGATCGACGCCAAGATCGGCATAGAGGCAATCCTCGGCAGAGATGCCGGGTAACAGGTGCGCGTCGAACCCTTCAGTCCGGGCACGCCGGACGGCTTCATGAGACGGCGTCACGAAGACACCCGGATGACCATAGAAGACGGCGCACACGCGCTTGGCGTCGCGGACTCCACTCAGAATTGCCTCGGTCATTTCTTCATAAGTTTCGGCGCGTGTCCTTTCTCCGCCGTAGAGCGATTGCAAGGACACGAGATTTGAATTGAGAGTTCCAAGCCAGTGCTCGGCGACGGCGTCGGGGACAACGGCAAAGACCACATCCGCTGATTCAATTGCATCGCGCGCCTCTGGAGTGCATTGCTGCGCAAGCCGTATGCCCGTGCCGACGACGATCAACGAACCTTCGGCCATCATTCAATCCACTTCCTTCAAGCCCCGCCCGCAGCCGCGCTTTATCCAAACGCTCCGAGTTCACCTTCGTCGATGACGTCGTCGAGAATTTCCCCGACGCTATCGATCGGCACCGACTGCTCGGGCCGCCCGCCGAGTGCGTCGATCACGATCTGAGCGGCATTGTGCAATTCGCTCTGCGCACTGTCTGCCAGAATGATCGCAATGCGTTCGGCATGGCGCCTGGCGCCCTGTTGCAGCTCAAATCTGGCCAACGCAACCAATCCCTCCGCCAACAACGGATACATGTTGAGCGGCAGGGCTAAGCGTAGGCCGCCCACCAGATTGGTCCTTGCTTCGTCAACTTCGCCGAGCGCAGCCAAGTCTTCGCCGATACCAAGAAGAGCTTGAGCTTGCGGTCGCAAATCTCCCACATCGACTGCCAGTTCCAACGCTTCGCGATGATACTTCAAAGCGACTGCGGCATCGCCCATTTGTCGCGATAGGGAACCCAGCCGGCGAAGCACCGACGCGCGGACCTGGGGGACTGCACGGGCAGTGTCAAAGCGAAGCGCCTTCTCATAGTTGATCCTTGACGCTCCTAGACGTCCTTCCCGAAGGGCCAAATCGCCGGCTAACATCTGCGAGGCCAGAATGCCGATGGTATTTCCCACCTGCCGGCTCAATCGAAATGCTCGCTTGATCCCTTTTGCCGTTTCGTCTCTCTCGCCATGCGCGAAATGCAAAAGCGCTAGGCTCGTCGTTGTATAAGACTCGATAAGGTCTCCGCCCACGCGAGACGCTAGAGCAAGCGACCGTTCGTAGTGCCGTCGAGCGACCGGATAGCTGCCACGCGCGTGTTCAATGAGTCCTAGTGCATGTCGTGCGTAGGCGCGCGCGGAAATGTCTCCGCGCGCGCGATACACGCTTAGCGCCGCCTCTTTGGCAGCCGAAGCATCCGAGAGACTGAACAGGGCCGTGGCAAGCACGCCGCGAAGGAGAGGCCGTGCCTTTTCATCTCTGGTTTCGCAGCTGAAAAACGCGACGCACTCGCGAATGAGAGATCGTTGGTTCAGAAAATGATGTAAGGGCGCCGCCGCGTTGCGCACGTGATCCAAACCAACTGCGTTCGCGTGCAACCACGCGGCCCGGATATCTGCGAAACTCGCTTGCAATTGGTCCAACGCCGCGTCGTGAAAGCTGGGCGAAGCTTCAATCGCCTTCACCTTTACCAAGTCGAGATAATAGTTCGCGTGCCGCCGGAGGGTCGCGGACTCTTCGTCCGGCTTGTCGGCAAGCTTTTCGCGGGCGTAGGCGCGAATTAGAGCATGGATCGAGAATCTGTGCTGACCGTCCTCATCGAGCAAACTCTTGTCGGCCAGCGCTCCGTAAGTCACCAAGTCTACGTCGCCGACGCACCTCGCGGCAGTCCAGTCAAATGGGCCGGCGAACACGGAAAGCCGGGCCAACGCTGCTTGCTGGCTCCCGCTGAGCAACCGCCACGATCCGTCGAATACACCTCGAAGAGTTTGGCCGGCGGTGGCCGACAGGAAGCCTGAGTCGCTTTTGAGCTGATCGAGCATGTGGTCGAGCGAGAGCAAGCGGCTCCATCGCGCGACTAAGCGTAGCGCCAATGGCGACCCATCCACGAGCCGGCATATCTCAACAAAAGCACCGGAACTCTCAGCACCAAGTCTTTGCTCAGCGCCTTGTGCTGCGATTTCGTGCGCAAACAGTTGATATGCGGGTGACGCCAGTGCGCCGCCGTCATTGTCCGCAAACGAAAGGCCCGACAAGCGGTACCGACTCTCGTCCGAGGTGCGAAGCGGTTCGCGGCTTGTCGCAAGAATTGTAACACTTGCGCACGCGAACGTAAGTTCGTCGATAAACTGCGCTTGACCAGCGATGGTGTCGGCGTTGTCCAGCAGCAGTAGTGTCGTTCTGTCTTGCAGATATCGGACAAGCTGTATCTCACGCCGCTCGCTCCCTTGAAAGGGAAACCGCAGCGCAACTGCAATCGCGGAGACGAGATCTGGCTGTGTACTCACGGCGTCAAGAGACACGTAGACGACAGGGCGCGTGACCGCGAGTTCACTCGCAACTTCGACGGCGAGCCGCGTCTTTCCGGTCCCGCCCGGGCCAACAATCGTGAGCAGTCGCGCGTTGGCAAGGCGCGCCGTGACCTCTGCTGTCTCCCGCTCGCGACCAATGAAAGGGCCGGCCAAGCGCGGTAGAGTTGTGGCTTGAATGGAGTGCGATCGAAGCGGGGGAAATTGTGTCTTTACGAGTGAAGGGTGCACGAGGCCAAACAGGCGAAGCGGTTCTTCAATCCCCTTGAAGTGACACACGCCAAGATCGAGAAATGTCGCATCTGCCGGCGCGTCATAAGCCGCAATCGCGTCGCCGCTGACGACGATCTGGCCGCCCCAGCCGCTTGCCATGATTCGCGAAGCCCGATTCACCGAAGGCTGGTCGATAGCTCCATCCCCCGACGTCTCCCCGACATGCACGCCTAACCTTATGTCGAGCCCGCCAACAGCGCTCCAATCCTCGCGTTGCATCGCAAGTTGAATGTCCAGTGCGCTCTGTAGGGGGTTGCCAGACCCAAAAATAGCAAACACGCCATCGCCAGCACGGTCATGGATAAGGCCGCCGCACTTGGCTACGAGATCATCGATGATAGCGTTCAGCTGCATCACAGCGGCACGCATTCGTTCGGGCGCCCTTTCCCAGCGCTCGATGCTGCCTTCTATATCGGAAAACAGATACCCAATCGGCATCTCGGACGCGTTCCCAGCCTCTTGCCGCCGACACTCGACGCGCGATGAACCTAGTGGTCGTCACACGGCAGCTTGATGGTAACAATGCTCGAGAACATGCCAACATCACCTGAGAGCATTTGGATCTGCTCCAGACTGCCCGACTTGAGAGCGTCCATTTGCTCGGCGCTGAGTCCGAATGCTTTCATGATCGCGTCTTTATCTCTGGCATAGGCCCGCTGCAGTGCGAGATTTTCGCTCAACGCCACCAACAGTTCGATCAGCTTGTTGTTCATTTCGGCTTCTTCCTCCACTTCAAAGACGAAGTCCTCTTCCATCCAGTCCGGTGCGCCGACATGGAGACGTCTTAAGACGCCCTCAGCCGAATTGATTGCCCCCTCAACCCATCCGTGCCGCTGAGAATAGGCTTCACCGCAAATGAACAAGGCGCGTGCCGGGTTCGGGTGTCTGATCTTCGGGATGATTTGCCAGCTCTGGCAGTTTGGCGCCCAATCGTGCCATCCGCCACCATAGGGGTCCCGCCCCCAATCGACGTAAAACGCGCCACTCGGATCAGGCACCTCAAAACCATGCATCGCAGTCAATTGGCGTCGCGCCGCGGCCACCATCGCTTCCGAACACTGGGTCACCCACTGATCATCCGGGGCCATCACCGAATTGTGGTGCTTCTTGGCATCAATTGCCAACGCGGACCAAAACGACGCTGCGACATCGTCAGTAAAGGCGGCCAACAACATCGAAGGTCCGTGCGCTTTCGGTCGACCATAGTAGTAACACTGCCGCATCGGTAGGTCGGTGTTTGACTGTCTTACGACGAGTACGTCATCAGCTCGTTCGATCAGCGATTTGTCCCACCACGGTTCGTTGAAAGTCATAAAGACCTTACAAGCGGGCCATGAAAGAACCGAATTCAGGTTCTTTTGGAAGTCATCGAGATCGTCAAAGAGCTCGGCTTGATAGTCGACGAGTTGAAGCGCCCGGCGCGGCAGCGCCAGGATCACTTTGTCTACCGTGTCGATTTTCTTGTGCTCGCCCTCGCCGACCTCAAAACGCAGTTCGAAGCGATCACGTTCGCCGACTCGAATTTCCCGCAGCGTATGCTCCAATTGCTGCGTTACTCTTCCTTCCTGCGCGGCGCGCTCAAGCAATTTGCGCGGAACTTGCTGATAGCCGTCAGCCAGCTGGAAGTAGTTTTGCTCTTCCATGTTGCGCACCATCGTCCAGAGGCATTCAACGGCGTTGACATTTCGGAGAACTGATCCAAGTCCGATCGTCGCAAGTAAAAGGTCGTACGCTTCGTTACTCACCCTATCACTGAGGACATTCCAAAAACCGCATTCCTTCAGCGGCCGCCCATCCATGTGATTTAGGTTGCGAATATATTCGAACGTCTTCGCCGGAGAGCCCGAATCTTTGAATGGCCAAAGCCCCGCCAAGCCGGACACGATACGTATCAGCGCGAGACCAAATAGCGCGTCAGGCGTCTTCTTCGCCTCGCGCCCTTGAAGCTGATACGGAACCTTTCCTTCCTTGAAGCTCGCTTCCGTGAGTTGAACGCCACGCAAATAGTAATGCTTGTTCGATCGTTCCATGAGACGCAGATTCGGCTTCAGCCCGAGATGCTCGATCAGCTTGAAGAGATGGTGGTGCTTGTCACTGATGTGCATACCGCCGAGTTCAGCTGGCGGCAGCCCTTCAACACCCTCGACCGGCACTGACCACAAACGCCCGCCTATGCGATCGCTCGCCTCGTAGAGCTGAATCTCCCAGTCAGGGTGAGCCTGCGCCAAGCGATAGGCGCAGTAGCAACCCGAGACACCGCCTCCGACGATTGCCACACGCATCTGGCGCACTCCCCATCACCACGTTATCAACAGCGCTGGGCGGACACAATGCGCGAGAAATCAAAGTCGCGAGCGACAAAGACCGGCCGCGGCCCTACCGCGTCGAACTCCACCGCACGTCAAGACTAGGGAGCATCCGCGTTGGCCGGCGCCGCAGCAACACCCGATCAGGGGATATGGAGGCGTTATTGCGCCGTCGCGGTCATCGGTCTTGTACTTCTCCTCAATCATACCGACCGGCTCATCCTCGGCATCCTGATCGAGCCAATACGCCAGGAATTCCGCCTGACCGACGGCCAGCTCGGCTTGCTCACCGGACCGGCGTTTGCGCTCGTTTATGGCTTTTGCGTCTTTCCCATTGCGCGCCTGGCCGAGCGAAAAAGCCGTGTCGCGATCGTTACAACTTGCCTGCTGATCTGGAGCGCAGCGACCGCAGGCGCCGGGCTCGCGACCGGGTTTGGCATACTCATGCTCTCGCGCATGATCTTGGGCAGCGCCGAAGCTGGCGGCATCTCGCCATCCATGTCCGTGGTCTCGGATCTGTTTCCAGCTCACCAGCGCGCGGGCGCGATGTCCGTGTTCGGCCTTGGCGCCACCGCGGGTGTGCTGCTCGCGCCGCTTATCGGTGGGGCGCTGATGCCCCTCGTCGGCTGGCGCGGGACTTTCCTAATCGTGGGGCTAGCCGGAATCCCCCTGGCCTTGTTGCTTCTCTTGTTCGTACGTGAACCACAACGGGGACGAGTGGATGGCCTAGTAACAACGAGTGCAATTATCCCTTTCACATCATCACTCCGCCGGCTGGTGAGGCGCCGCAGCTACGCGTTGCTGCTGATAGGCTTTGTTCTGGTATCGTTTGCGCAGTTCGCGCTGTTCTTGTGGCTGCCGTCCTTCTTTCAGCGCAGCTACGGCATCGAACCGGCCGCGCTCGGCCCGAAGCTCGCGCTTTACCAAGGCCTGCCACTCCTAGCCGGCAACATCATTGGCGGCTTTGTCGCCGACCGCCTAGCGCGACACGATCAGCGTTGGCTTGCTTGGTTGATGATGTTGAGCTCAACCATAACCGTGCCAGCGGCCGCCATGCTGTTTGCAGTGCACGATGAAAACATAGCGCTTGCCATGCTAGCGGCGCCGTCATTGGCTCAGGGGCTTTCGGCCGGGGCGGGCTATGCGCTGCTCCAGAACCTGAGCGCGGTGCACTCACGCGCCACATCGACGGCGCTAGTGGCATTCTGCGCAACAATTGTCGGGGTTGGTCTCGGCCCGCTAACTCTGGGTCTGCTGAGCCAATTTCTATCCGCTCGCTTTGGTCCGGAGTCACTGCGCTGCGCGTTCTTCTTGATTTGCCCGATCTTCGCGGCCGCCGCGCTATGCTTTGGAAGCATCACGCGTTTCCTGAAGGATGACCTCGAAGACGCGCGGCGAGATTCCTTATCCGCGAGCGCAACGGCTATTTAGGCAAACGCCGTTGTTTACAGTGCGAAATTGCACATAGCGGCTCGCCCGATCGGGTGAAGCTCCAAGCGACAGGTGCATTCACGCTCCTCTGACCGATCCCAATAAGGTGCTGCGGCGCGCATTTGGAAGGCTAGGTCATGCTCAATGTAGAAGTGTCGCTGCTGCATACCGATCGAGCGGGTGTTGACTGGATCCAGGGCGCGCATCGCGAAGAGATCGTCAGCATCGTCGTGGAGCATTGCATTCGACTGGTCGCCCAGCGCGTCGCAGGGAGCATCCAAGACATCTCGCATAGCAACTTTTGCAGCAACGGCATGACCGTGTACATCAGCATCGCCACCGATCGACGCCGGCAAGCGCCACCTGATATCGACGTTCTAGAGCGTTCATTGGAATCGAGCCTCCAATCGTATCTGGGTTGGAGGCAAGCTGCGGTGTCGGTGCAGTTAGAGATGAGCCGTCCGTCTGCGCCACGGCCGCTCATCTAACCAACGACTCTCGCCCTCGGCTTGACGCGTCAAGCGCCGCCCCGCACCGGCGCTGGACGAAATGGCGTCGTCCGTCTTAGGCGCACGACGGCCTCAACCTGACTTGAAACGCCCAAACGCGCGAACATCCGCTTTGTCTGGCTGCGAACGGTTTCGCGCGAGACACCCCGCCGCGTCGCGACTTCGCTGATACGGCCGCCGGAAAGCAAAGCTTCAGCGATGATGAGCTCGCACTCCGTCAGCTCGAACATGGCGCGCCAGATATCGCCATTCGGCGCTGGCGCCTGATCGGGATCAACCACCAGCAACAAACAATGACTTGGAGCGTCGCCTTGGCCATTCGCGGTGCTGACACGAAGCACATATGGTTCGGCGCCACGAGCGCGGCGCGCCCTCACAGTTGCGTCGGCGGATTGCCCCTCAAGCACCGTAGCCACTGCCGCCGCCAGAGTGTTCTGGTCACCGCGGTCTCGGCAAACCAATTTGCCGCTGACGGCGCTAAGGCCGTCGCGACGCGTAAGCAAATTGCGCCACGACTCGTTGTGAGCCACGATCTTCATGCTCGCATCGACGATCACAAGCCCGATGCTGAGCTGGTCACAGGCCTGGGTCATGAGCGATGAGGTCATACGCATCGCGTCGAGATCGGCCCGCGTAATGACTGCGTTAGCAGCCGACGTAGCCATCGTTTGCAGGGCCTGGTGAGATATCCGGTCGTCAGACAGCACAAACAGCGCGATCCGCTGCCCCTGTTCAAGACGCTGCACGACACTCCATGTGAGCCAACCCAGCGCCGTGTCCTGACGCTCCAACACGCCGTCGGAAGCATTGCGGGCCAGGTCACGGCACAACCGCACGAACTCCGGCGGCGAGCCGACCGAGGCCTCAACGTCGATCCCACCACCCTGGCGAGACCACGCCAGCAACACCGCACCCGCATTCAACGAACATGCGGTCGCGTCGAGTGCGCTGCGCCAGCTTCCACTGGCGATTGCCGCTTGTAGCCAGACTTCGGTTGGCGAGACGAGTTCGAGATGCATGAGACCGCTCCTGCCTCCCACTTCTGCAAATGCGCCGGCCATCTGCCATGTGAAATATTGCACCGAGACGGCGCGCTTTGATGTGGCGCCGCGGCAAAAAACGACGAAACTCGGCGTGCTGATGGAGAAGGCCCATGGAAAACGCGCGCGAGCGGCTGCGCACTGTGCGCATCCTTGCGACATTGACCGACACCGACCTCGACCGCTTGGCGCCTCGTCTGACGTGGCGACCCGTCCAAGCGCGAGAAGAAGTCGTGACGCACCTCGACACGGGCGGTGTTGTCTACTTCGCCATTGAAGGCACATTCAGCGCCAAACTGGAATCCGCGGTCGGGCGCAAAGTGGCGATCCGCCAGTTGCAGGCCGGCAGCCACTTTGGTGAGATCGCCGCGCTCAGCAGCACCCCCCGCTCACTCGCCATCACGGCAGAGACTGATGGGCTGTTGGCCGAATGCCCGGCGGACGCCCTGATCGAGTTGATACATTCGAACGGTTCATTCGCCGTGGCGATAGCTACGCATCTGGCGCTAACGGTCGTTTCTCTGACCGATCGCGTCTTTGAATTGGCGGCGCTTGAGGTGCGTTTCAGAATCTACGCTGAGTTGCTGCGGCTTGCCGCTCATGGCGAGCAAACCGCCGAAGGCATTCTGGTTCGAAATGCGCCGACGCATGATGTGATCGCCGCGACGACCGGCACACAACGGGAGGCGGTCACGCGCGAGATGCGATTTTTGGCCAGCGAAGGCGTTCTTCGCCAGGAGAAACGTGAGCTTTTGATCCTGGATAGTGAGCGCCTGCGCGACCAGCTTCACCGGCGAGCCGGTGCCACAACGTCAGAAGCGACGGACTGGCGGCTCTAGCAAAAGGGCGTCACCCAAATGCGGGAAGCGGCGCCTCGAAACTTGTGACTAGGTCGGTTGGGGCTGCGGGAAGTGCGGCGGCGCAAGTTTTCGGCGTCGCCGCACATTATCCGCCAGCGTCCCCACACTGGCGTCCCCCTCCTACTCCCGCAGCTCCAACTTTCCCCGCAGGTGCGAAAACGCACCGCTGTGAATAACCCGAACGGGTCATGCGCCCGCGACCAAATGAGCGACATTTCCCGGGCGTCGCAAACGACGCCGCACAGGAGAGTGGAAATGACGCCCCGTTCTCAATCCCGCCGTTCCCGGCTTTCGAAACTGCTGCTCAGTGTAGCGCCGGCCTTAATGTTGGCCGCGGCTATGCCTGCCGATGCGCGCGGCGCGGGAGGCGATTTCCGAACCTGCCAGCGCCAGGACGCTCGCCACCTTCAACGCGCGATCGATGCGTGCGGCGCTGTTGTCGAAAATGATCGCGCCACGGTTGCGCAGGTTCAAGGCGCGCTGATCTCGCGCGCCAACATGCTGATCAGCCGCAACGATTTGAACGGCGCCGCCGGCGATCTCGAGCAAGCCCAACGCATGGGCGCCGATGATCCCACGACTTTGGTAGCGCTCGGTCGCGTACGCGCGCGCCTCAACGACCCTGACGGCGCTCTCGACGCATTCCAAAACGCCTCTGCGAACGCCACCGGCCAAGACGTAGTTGCCAACTTCGAAGCTCAAATGGCCACCGGAGCCATCGAACTGGAACGGCGTCAGTGGGCTCAGGCGATTGCCAGTTATTCTCGCGCATTCGCCGTCACATCAAGTGATGGTCGTAAGGCTCGCGCGCTCGTAGGGCTTGGCCACGCCTACCTTGGCGCAGGCGATACGAGCCAAGCAATCGGCAACTACGAAGACGCCGTTCAATTGAACCCAAACTCCATTGATGCGTTACTGGCGCTTGGCGATGTGCAAAGCTCTCTTGTCACGACCAATCGCCGCGCATTCCAGGACGCCGACGCCTACTACAGCGAGGCGATTTCGAAGATCGGGCCAGAAGCGACTGATGCCACCCAGCGGCGCCTGCTCGCACGCGCACTTTCTGGCCGCGGTGGCCTCTACATTCAGCGCTATCTGCGCACACGCACCGATGATCCAAACCGCGCGGCGGATTTCGAAGCCGCACGGAGCGACTTTCAGGACGCCGTCGAGGCTGATGTTCAGAACGTCGATGCGTTAGTCGGCCGCGCAAAGGTCTATGAGCAGAATGCTGCGACACGCATGCGTGCGGTGGCGGATCTGGATCGCGCTATTCGCATCGCGCCAGACAACGGCGAGATCTATCGCGCGCGCGGCGACCTTTATGCGCTGATCGGTGATCAGGAGCGCGCCATGCGCGATTATGACGACGCACTACAGCGCGGCGGTGATCAATCATACCGCACCTACTTCCAGCGCGGCGTCATCTACATCAACGCCAACGACTTCGTCCGCGCAGATCAAAGTTTCGCGCAAGCCGCGGCGCTCGCCCGCCACGGCCCACTGCCCGCGGACTTGGATTCTAACACCGCTCTGGCCGAAGCGCTTTTCATGCGCAGCCGTGCGCAATGGAATCTCATCGATAGCCCCGGCTTGATTGCACAGGATGTGGCGCAAAACGCCCGCAACCTTGCCGACGAGGCGGCCGCCTATCGCCCGCACCAAGCTCGCTATGAAGCTGGACGCTGTCTCACGCGTCTCGTCGCCGGGGGCGAATGGGGCGTGGCCGAAACAGCTTGTCGCGAAGCGATTCGTCTTGCTCGCGAGAGCAATGACACGAACGAACTCAGCGACGCCTACGGCGCCATGGGCATGCTGCAGCTCCGCTGGGCTCTCGCCGGCGCGCCAAACGGCGCAATCGAAGCGACCCATCTGCAATACGCGGTCGATGCCTTCGGAGACGCTGCTGAGCAAAATACCTCAGGCGCTGCACTGTATCGCTACGGCGAAGCTGTCGCGCTGCAGTGCCTAGGTCGCCAGATCGAAGGTGGTCGGTTGATGCAGCAAGCGCTGCAAGCCGATCGCTCTGTCGAAGCGCGTTTCCTCGCGCACCGCATTCGCCACTGCCAGGCCTAATTGGAGGACGTTATGGCAAGGCCATCTAAACACGCCGATCCTGCAACAGAAAAGAACTGGGTGTTCGTTGCCGTTCCGGTTCTGGACGTCGATGTCTCTATCATCGCCGCACCCGGTCACGTCGATCTGGTCCGCGGCCCCAAACGAGACGACGCCATTCGCGTCATCGTCGAGCGTTGCGGTGCGATGTTCGCCGAGGAAATCAGCGGGCGCGTCGAGCACGTGCGCCACAGCAACTTCAATCACCACGGTATGGCCGTTCACATGGTCATCACCGCGCGTGAATCGGAGAATCTCGACGATATCGTCGAGCGCGATCTCGGCGCGTTGGAACGCGCACTCGAAGCCAATCTTCAATCTCTCTTTGGATGGGAGCAAGCAGCCGTGTCAGTTCAAATCGATCCGAACCCCGCTCAAGACGTCCGGCGCGGACGCCGCGCCCAACCACGCACTGGCCACGCCGACGACATCAATGTCTGGCAACCAGGTGGCGGCAGCAACGCCATCGCTCCGGTGATCGTCACCGTGCCAACCGCAGGCAGTGGCGGCGGCGGTGGTGGTGGCGATGATGACGATCATCGCCAACGCTCACGCACAGTGGTGCGCCAAGGGTCAAACGCACTCGCCGGGTTGTTCGGCGCTTTGCTCGCGATTGGCGTCGCGATCTTGATTGGGGTCGTCGTCGGCCCCCTCACCGAGCAGATCGGCAATCTCTACCAAGATCGGCAATTCGTAGCCGAGCGGCACGCGAGTGAAATCCGCGTGCGCGATCAAGAAATCCGTTCGCTCCGGGGAGAAAATGGCCGTCTGAACAACACCGTGCAACGTCTGGCGTCCCGTCGCGGCCAACCCGCCATGCGTTCTGATCAACCAACGCGCGCGCTGCGGGACACAGACTCGCTGAGTCCGCTCGCCACGCCACCGCCAGCAACGGCCGCCGGCGAACCGTAACTTCCCAAGAGAAACGTCTCCTCCCTGCGGGCTGCCCCAGCAGCCCGCACCCCTTTTGGGACAACGATTTTCTCAACGCTGGCAAATGAAGACGCCCCGCGCCTCCTCGTATCCGTTAGATCAGACCCCACTCAACGGGCACGACTGCGACCACGGCTTGGCTCTCCAGGACAAAGCCGTTCATGGTCCAAAGCGCCACCGTGCCATCGGTGTTGTGCCAAAGGATGTCATCACGCCCGTCGCCGTTGTAGTCGCCAACGTTCGCGATGCTCCACGAGAGCGGCGCTCCGCCGACCATCTGCACACCGAGCGTCGCGTTGCCGTTCATCCGCCACATGGCGAGACCGCCGTCGCTTGTGTTTCGGAAAAGAATGTCAGCGCGCCCGTCACCGTCGAAATCACCCACGCCCTGGATCTGCCAATTGGTCGGCGCCGACCCAATGATCGCCGCGCTCGTCTGCGTGGCTCCATCGGTCGTCCAGCGCGCGACTGTTCCGTCGGTGTTTCGCAACAAGATATCGTCACGTCCATCGCCATCGAAATCGGCGATGCCCGCGATATTCCACGCAGCAGGCGCGGCTGAGACAATCGCTTGGTTTGCAATCGTGTTGCCGTTCATCAACCAGACAGCCACGGCGCCATCGTTACTGTCGCGCCAGACGAAATCGTCCCTGCCATCGAAGTTAAAATCGCCGACACCTTGGAATTGCCAATTGCTCGGCACGCCGGTGATGATTGAAGCGGCCGTACCTGCACCATCAGCCCACACTGCGACCGCTGTGGTGGTGGTGTTGCGCCAAATAATATCATCACGGCCATCGCCGGAGAAATCACCCGTGCCGAGAATGCTCCACTCACCCGGCGCACCACCGGCGATGTAAGCATTTGTCTGCGTCGCGCCCGACAGCTGCCATACGGCTACGGCGCCAGTATTGGCATTCCGCCACAGCAAGTCTGACGTGCCGTCACCTGTGAACGTACGAAACGCATTGTCCAGCGCCACGTTGCGATCGGCGAACTGCAACAGTTCGACGCTGGTCAGCGTGTCAATACCCTGGCCAGCAATCGTCACTGACCAAGTTCCATCCGGACGACGGCTCCAAGACGCACCGGTCGACGCGACATCGAACTGCGCAACATCGCGGCCGAGGCCACCGTTCAAGATGTCGCTGTTCAGACCGCCAACTAAAAGATCGTTGCCGTCGCCGCCTAAAAGTTCGTCCTGGCCAGCAAAGCCAACCAGCGTGTCATCGCCTGCCATGCCTTCCAGGCGATCCGCAGCGTCGCGACCTGAGAAGAAATTGTTCGCTGCATTGCCAATCGCACTGCCTACATTGATCGCATTCTCAATGTTGCTGAGCGTAAAGTTCGAACCAACATACGTGCCGACGCCAGCGGTGAGATTCACCGACCCGCTGTCGGTGAATTCAATCGTGTCGACGCCAGCGCCGCCATTGATGTTGTCATCGCCCTGGGTCGCAACAAACCAATTGTCCGCGCCATCGCCAACAATCACATCGGCAAAAGTCGTTCCAACGACACGTTCGAAACCGCTAATTGTATCAACGCCTGCAACGCCGCCGCCCGTCGCGACACCAAGCGCCAAGTTGATGCTTATGGCCCCGGTCGATGATGTGAAATCGATCGTGTCAAACCCATTGCCGCCCGCGTAAATGTTAGATTCTGCGCCGGCGAGCGTTTGCCGGCGGGCCAGAACGCGATCATCTCCATCGCCGGCATCAATTTGATCGTCGCCACCTTGACCGTTGATGATGTCGTCACCGCCGCCGGCGGAAATGACGTTGGCCAACGCATTGCCGATAATCGTGTTGGCGAACGCATTGCCGATGCCGTTTAAACCCGCGCCGACAATGTTCAGATTGTCGAGCCCGTCTGAAAGGGTGAACGACGCCAACGACGAGTCTACTGTGTCAATCCCTTCGCCAACGGCCTCGACGATCGTGTCGCCAGCATCGTCAACGAAGTAGCGATCGTTGCCCAGTCCGCCGGTCATCGCGTCTGCGCCAGCACCACCGTCAAGACGATCGGCGCCACCGCCGCCGTTGAGCGCGTCTGCGCCCGCGCCGCCGTCCAAAACGTCGTCGCCCGCGCCGCCAAGCAACGTGTCGATGCCTTCCGCGCCGCTGATTGTGTCATTGCCGTCGTTGCCGGTAAGCACATTGGCCGCGGCATTGCCGATAAGCGTGTCGTTCCCCACGCCGCCTGTCGCATTCTCGATCACGACGCCATTGGCGATCGTTACGCCGCCATAGATGTTCTGAGCGTACCCGTAGGACGGAAATCCACCGGCGCCGTTGCCCTGCAGCGTTGCGGCGCGCAGATCGATGTAGGCAGCACCGTTCGGATCCGCCGCGATCGTATCAACGCCGCCTGTGTCCCAGATCGAAAGATAATACGGATTAACAGGGTTTGATCCGCTCAGCGCGTAGGTGGTGTCACCGCTATTGCGGTTCGCATCGGCGCCGTAGAGGCGCTGTAAGAACGCGATGTCGAGCGCCATCGGCGTTGCGCTGAATCCGTAATTATTGCTCGGCGTCGCTGGCCACAGACCATTCGGTCCAACCCAACCATCGTTGTAGGACATGATTGTGAAAATCTGCTGGTTCAGACCGTAGAGGCCATACGAACCGAACGGACTGAGCACGCCCTGCATGACTTGGTTGTCGCCGCCATCATAGTGCGGGTGATCCAAACCCAGCCCGTGCAGCGCTTCGTGGATGACGACCGAAAAGCCAAGCCCGCCCGGTGCGAGCCCAGTTGCCGTCCAACCTGGGGCGCCTTGACTGAACACGATGTAAGCGCTGTCCACCGCCGTATAGGTCACGCCGAGAACGCCGACATCCAAAGTGTCGAGCGACAAAATGAAGTCAGCCTGAGATAGCGTGCTCGTGGTCGTAAACGTGAGATTCGTGACGTCCGCAATTGTCTGCAGCGCCGTCATCACTGCATTCTGCTCTGCGGCCGTGAAGCTTCGTAGCGCCGGCCCTTCTGGGCCCAAATTTTGCCCAGTGGTCGCGAAGTACACAAAGATGTTCGAGGTACTGAAGGTGAAGCCTAAATCGAGTGTATCCAAAGGATCTTGAGGCGCGCCCGTTGCGGCCGAAATCGTGTAAGCGCCGATCTCGCCAAGCGCGTACGCGCGCGCCGAAAGGTAATAGACGCCTGTCTGCGGCGCGGTGAAATGCATCAGCGCGTTGGTCCCGTCGCCGCCATCATCATCGATCGAGATCAGAGTGCCGCTTGCGTCACGCACTTCAAGATATGGATCGGTCAGCGGCCGAAAATCGCCGGAGCCAAACAAGCTAAATTCGTAACACTGCCCTGCCACCAACTCGACACGAAACCAATCGGCATCACCTGAGCTCTCGATTGCGCTCGATTGCGACGGCCCATCGACCACCAAGGTACGGTTCGTCGTCGTACCGTCGTCGATGACATCAGAGCCCAACGTATTGACGCTAATGGTGTAGCCGCCAACAGCCGAGCCAGCACCGCTCACGCCAATAAAGAAGCTGCCGCCGCCCGTCGTGACGTTCCAGTTTCCATCGGCGTCAGTTGTGATCAGCGAACCGGACGTCGAGTAGAGCGAAAGGAACGGACTCGTGAGCGGAGTACCGCCGATGCCAGTGACCAAAACTTGGTACGAAACGTTCGGCTGAAAGGTGATCCGGAACCAATCCTGATCGCCGACAGTGTCGATCTCACTCGTACGAGATCCGGGCGCACTCAGAGTTTCGGTGGACGAAATTCCGCCAGGGATTGTGTCCAGCGCCAGCGGCCCGCCGCGTACACGCTCTAGACTGACGCCGCCATCGTCCTCAGTCGAATCCCAACCAAACCGCGCACGCCCTAATGAACTGCCCATCGCTCTCCCCAGGCTGTCTTGTATCGCTGCTGCCCGAAAGCTGTACAGCTCAGGCAGCAGGTTCCCGCCCGATGCGCGCGCCGCCGGCATCAGCCACTTCACCCAATTGGGTGAATCTAGTTTCTAGAAGGACAGGCGTCAGCGGCCGTGGTCCGGAGCGCCGCGCGCGTACTGGTCGGACTAACCAAGCAATCGTTCGACCGCGCTGCCGAACAAGCCTCCAAGAATAACCCCCACCCAAAGACCGGCGAAGGCGCCGTGGAGGACGGAACGCCCGTTGAAACTCAGTGCAGCGCCGCAAAAGCAACCGATCAGGCCGAGTATCCCACCTCGGTCCCAGGTCCACACGCAGGCGGCAATCGCGACAAGCAATAGGCCCAGCTCCAGGACAGGCAACGCTGGCTTCGGCTCCGCGCCGTTTGGCTCTCTCATAGCGGCCCGCCTCCCCACAATGCCCCGCAGGGCAAGGCGTGCGACAGCGCCCGCGCGCTGTCGCAGCGTTCAGCTAGCGCGCACCGTGAGCGTTCACTTGCGACAGCAACGCCGCCACGTCGCGTCTGCGGCCAGCATCCGCCGCCTCACGGCCGGGGCGCGCCGGCGCGCGCTCAGCGCGTTCGAGGTATGATCGAGCGCCGGCGAAATCGTTTTGACGCACCATGAAGTCCGCCATGAAGTAGTTTGGCTCGATGCCGTTGGGATTGGCGCGAAGCGCGCGTTGCAAATAGTCGCGCGCGCGATCGCGATTGCCGAACCCGATTGGGAAACCAGGGACCTGCGCATAAAGCGAGCCGAGGCTCGTGTAGATCGAGCCATCGCCAAGCGCGTTCGGATTTAGGCGTTCGGCGCGCACCAAGATGTCGCGTGCGCGCGTCACCTTTCCCAGAGCGCCGAGGCCGCCTTCAACGCCAGCTTCCGAACTCAGAATGATCGCTTGCCACACCAACGGCTCCGCTGCCGCTGGATACGCTCGCACCAATGCGTCTGCCTGTGCGTCCAGTCGCGTGAACTCCGCCAGCCGCCCATCGCGCGCTGTGGTCACGAACTGCGCATGATCCCACGCCTGCGCGAGTCCAGCGACCTGTTGATCCATATGCTCGTCCGCGAACGCGGCGCCATTGAGGGCGACCGCGAAAACCGCCGCCGCGAGGGAACGCTTCAACATCCATGTACTCCTTAAACTGGGAAGAGCTTTGCGGCCCGCTTGTCGTTGGCCGCGAGCGCGCCATCCACGATGGAAGGTGCAAGCGCGTTAACCCGCACAAAGAACGATTCCGGGAAACCGAGGAAAACTTCGCGTTCGCACCGCGTGATTGCCTGCACAATGCGGCGCGCAACGTGCTTGGGCTCGTCCATGTGCATCTTAGTTTGTTCAGCGAAGTCACGCACCAGCTGCGAGTTGAGCGGCGTATCTACCGCGCGCGGCGCCACGTAGATGACGCGCACACCAGATCCCGCAAGTTCGCGCCGCAACCCTTGGCTTAACCCATGCAGGCCGGACTTAGAGCTGGAGTACGTGACGAAGTGCGCGAAGTTGATTGATCCGAACACCGAGCCGACATTTACGATGCGGCCATGCCCGCGGTCCTTCATGCCGGGCAACACAGCCTGGATAAGACGCGCCGGCGCGATGAGATTGACCATGTAGGTCGCCAGCATGTTTGGCGCGCTTTGGCTTCCGAACGGCCCGAAATGCTGAATCCCGGCGAGGTTGACAATGATGTCCCACGGTTCGGCGGCCACCGTGGCCGCAACCGCTTCGAGGCCTTCAGGCGTCGACAGATCACCGCGTATCAGCCGCGCGTCAAACGGCAGCGACTCTGCACGATCGACCACCGTAAGAATTGCCCCAGCCTTGATCAGGCTCGCTGCGATGAGCGAGCCGATGCCGCCTGCGCCGCCCGTCATCAGGACGCGTTCGCCCTTAAGCCGCATTTGCTGTCTCCGTTTGATGAGGGATGGAGCGGAAGACGTTGCCGAACAGCGCGAACATCGCCTTTGCGACGTGAAGGATGGCGGTGCGATCCTCCTCGCGCGTCACCTTCTCCATGAGGTTCTCGAAGAACCGCATGTGTTCTTGGTCGAGCGAGCCGTGCGAGGTGAGATAGCGAAACGCAGCCGGCGGCAAGCCGAGGCTCTGCTGCACCGCGCCCGCTCCGCGCGACGCTAGCAGCACGCTGGTCGACTCGAGCACATAGACCATGCCGAAGAAGCCCATCGGATTGATGCGATTGATGTAGTCGTACGCGAACGCCACCATCACTTCCGTAGCGAGCCGCGGACCAGCATCTCGGGCGGCGTTCGCATCGGCCCCGCAAGCACGGATGTCATCCAGAATCCACTGCTCGTGACCCGTCTCTTCGGCGATGTATTCGTCCAGAGCCGTGCGGAAGTCTTCGTGATCCGCGCCAAGACGCGCCTTCGCCGCCGCCATCAGAGACGCCGTGTGCTTCACATGATGGTACGCCTCCGTGAGATAGGCGACGTACGTATCCTTGCTGATGCGCCCCGAAAGGCCATCGACCAATTGCGGAATAGTCAGCAGCTGCTGCGCATCCGGCAGCGTTGATTGTCTGAGCGTTGCGTAGAAGGACATGCCCTACCCGTTCACAAAGGCCGCGTGCGCGGCGAGAATGGTGTGCCGCTTGGGACGGCCATTGCCGGTCAGCTGACCGGACTCAGCCGTAAGCGGCGCAAGAAGTTCGAAGTCGCCAACGCGCGCATAAGCGGGCAGACGCGCATTAACGCGCTCCACACAGGCCGCCACCGCGTCGCGCTCGACGTTCGGAAACACCGGTGCGATCAGCGCGCGCAGTTCAGAGCGGCCTTCTCCGAACACGAGCGCGTGGCGAATAACCGGCTCCGATAGCAATTCGCTCTCGACCCATTCCGGCGACACGTTGCGGCCGAACGAGGTTATGATGAGATTGCTCTTGCGGCCGGTGACTTCGAGAAAGCCGTCATCATCGATGCGGCCAAGATCGCCTGTCGGCGTTGCACCTGCACGCGGCGCCTGACCCGCGCAGCCGAGATACGTATCGCTTTCGATGATAATCTCGCCATCCGCAGCGAGCGACAGCTCGATATGATCGAGTGGTTTGCCAACCGTGCCGGGTCGATCATACTGCGGTGAGTTCACGGCGACGACAGACGCGCATTCTGTGAGGCCATAGCCTTCAAACACCGGCAGCTTCAGCGACCGAGCGAGCGAAACAAGATCCGGCGCAACCTTCGCGCCGCCGACAGCCACTAGATTGAGCTCCGGCAATTGCATGCGGCCGAATGCCGAAGCGGCCATCACGCCGCGCAGCAATTCCGGCACGAGGATAAGGCTCGTTGCATTCAAACGGCGCAATTTCGCGCCCATGCGCTCGAAGTCCGGCTTAAACGGATTATCGCACCCGAGTTCTGCGGCAGACTCCACACAATAGCGGCCGCCCGCGAGCAGCACCGAATAAAGTCCAGCGACATTCTCCAGCAAGACGCCGAGCGGCAAGATCGGCACGTGCACGCCCGCAAAGCCGACGCCAAAGCGTTGGACGATTGACGCTGCCACACGCTCCATCTGCGCTTGCGACAGGCACACGCCTTTTGGCGCACCGGTTGATCCCGACGTGTAGGTGACCTTCGCAGTGTTCGGATGCAGACGCGTCGCGTCGCCATCCCGGCGATGGAGCCACACCGTTTCTCCCACGATCGCAATCGCGACACCGCCCTCTTCAGATGAAATCACCCAATCGGCGCCCGCATCGCGTAGCGCGCTCTCGGTTTGCGCCTCGGTAAAAAAAACAGGCAACGGCAAAGCCGCTCGGCGCAACTGGATAAGCGCCAAGTCGGTGATCACCCAGGCGATGCCGTTGCCTAGTGCTACGCCGACGCATCCAGGTCCGTTCGGGAGAACCTGCGACAACGCCTGCGATACGCGTTCAATCTCCTCAGCCAATTCAGAATAGGTCAGGCGCCGCGCGCCTTCCGCGAGCGCGATCTTGTCGGGCCGCGCCACAGAACGTTGTGTGACGGCTTGCAGGACGCGGCTCATACGCGCGCTCCCGCGCGCACGCCGCCTACGCCGCTCGCCACATGTCCCCACACGACGACTGGATCGTACTGGAAATAACCTCGCCAGTCGGCGCCGCCGTCTGGCAACTTACTCAATCTCGCCGGCGCGATTTCATCGGCGCCAAAGCCGAAAGCACGAAACGCGCTGCGCAACCTGCGCGTGGCGGTCGCCACCGCATAGATCGCGCCTTTCTCATGGAGATAGGCTGCCAATGCCGCGAACAACATTTGCGCCGCCGGCCCAACGCCAGTCGCGGCCAGGCTGCCAATTTCCATGACTTCGGAGCGCGCCACAGGCTCGCCTGCTTGGCGGCAAAGAGCACGCTCAATTGGTTCATCGAGATATTGCTCAAGAAAGAGCGGCTCATCATCGGCGCGGCGACACCCGGCAGCGGCGACAACGCGATTGTCTTCATCAACGACGGCAATCAAAACTGGAAAGTGGCTGGCCAGGCGAACGGCGAACGTCGCGGCATAGACGCCCTCGATCAGACGCTCCGCTTCCGCTCGCAATTCGTGTCCCGGATGGACCAGCGCGATTCCAAGCGAACGGCCACGAGACGCGCTGGTCATTGTGCACACTGAGACTGCCGTCATGCGTTGCTCCGCCGGCGCGCGGAGCGCACCCTCAGAGCTTGGACGCCGCGCAACCGGCGCCGCCTCACCTCCGTTCTGCACAAATTCTCTGCCCACGCCCCTTGTCACAGAAGGGCCGCATTGTTTGGCTGTTTCCGGGCACTTACTCGGTCCCGGCGAGCGGCATTTGGCGGACAGCGAAACAGTCAGTCCTCTGACTTCGACGTACCTGTCGAAGCGCGCTCAGCTTGTGCGTTTCTTCACGGTGCGCACGTCATCGAGCGCCGAGGCGGAGGACATCGTCCAGGAGATCTTCATGAAGATCTCAAACCTAGACAGCGCCACGATCGAGAACCACGCCACCTTTCTCTACAAGCTCGGCACGAACGTCATGCTCGATCGCGTGCGCTCCAAGCGCCGCTCTGAGGCGCGTGATGGCGCCTATTTCGATGCCGAAGTCGGAGACGGATCACGCACCGATCCCTCGGCCTCGACACCCTCACCCGAGGACGCGTGGCACTCGAAACGCAGACTAGAAGAAGTCATGCGCGTGCTTGATAGCTTTCCTCCCCAACGCCGCCGCGTCTTCACCATGCACAAGATCGACGGCCAGTCTTATTCGGAGGTGGCGCAGGCCTTAAGCATCTCCAAGAGCGCGGTGGAGAAGCACATGATGGCGGCGCTCAAGCAGCTTGCCGGGTTTGGTGGATCATGACCGACAAAAAGTTGCCGCATTCGACTGAGGTGGGCGTCGCGCCGCGTCGTCTTTACGATAAGCCTGGATCAAACATCGAGACATGAACGACGCTACTGCTCCTCCAACAGAAGCTGCCGAAGCAGCGGCGTGGTGGCGCGCCAAACTCGATGGCGATGACGCCACCGAAACTCATTGGCTTGCCTATGAGCAATGGCTTACCGCATCGCCACTGAACCGTGCTGCCGCTGACGCAATAGATTCTGCTCTGCTCAAGCTGGAAGCGCATCACGACGCCCTGCGCGCCGCCCCGGCGCCAGAAACGGTCGTGCCGTTCACGCGCCGCCTGTTGGCCCGGCCAGCGGTATGGATCACCGCCGCCACTGCGCTAGCCGCGTCCGCGCTGTTGTTCGTTGTCACCGCTCCGCCGCCAGAACAGCATTTCGCATACGCTGCGCCGGCAACGATGGGACAATTTGTCGATTTGCCCGATGGCTCCGTCGTTCACCTAAATCGCGGCGCCGCAATCTTCGTCACTTACGGACGCGAAAGACACGTTGATCTCACACAAGGCGAGGCGTCTTTCTCCGTTGTCCACGATCCGTCGCGCCCATTCGTTGTCGCCGCTGGCGATGCGTCGATCCGCGATGTCGGCACCGAATTCAACGTTGCGGTGAACGCGGCGAGCACAGTTGTCACTGTGCGCGCAGGCGAGATCGCAGTCTCCACCGCTCGTGCTGCGGAGGAACGCGTCATCGCCGGCCTGCGGGCGCGCATCGCCAATGGCGAAGTCAACGTCAGCCCCGCGCGCGCCGACGATGCGTTCGCCTGGCAGTCAGGCCGACTGGTTTATCACAACGCAGAACTCGCGACCGTCATCGAAGATCTCAACCGTTACAGCGACACGCCCATTATACTGGACAGCGAAGATGCGAGCGCCTTGCAATTTTCAGGTGTTCTCGTGATCGATCAGCCCCAGACGATGCTTGCGCGCCTGGAAGCTTTCCTGCCTATTCGTTCCGAACACGACGGTGATCGAATCGTCGTGCGGAGACGAAGTTAGGCGTGACGCGCTGGCCAATTGCTGCGGCATCGATCGTTGGCGCAGCCGTGCTCGGCGCGCCCTCGATAGCCTGCGCTCAAGAGCACGCCACCACCTTCCACATCGCCCCGCAATCACTCGAAGGCGCGCTGGTCGACTTCGCGCAGCAAAGCGATGTCTCAATCTCGCTTCCTACGGAAGGCCTCGACGGCGCCCGTAGCGCAGGCCTCAACGGTAACTTCACCGCCGAACAAGCGTTAGGCAGATTGCTCACCGGCACGGGTTACAGATTTGAACGCGCCGGCGATCGCGCTTTCCGCATCATCGCCGCGCCACATCGTGCTGAAGCTGCGCCTCCTATCGAAGAGGAAACGCTCATCGTCACGGCGCGACGGGGCACACCGCTTCAAGAACTCCCGCGGTCGCTGACAGATACAACGGGTGAAGATCTCGAACGCATATCGGCCGCACCGGATAGCCACACGCTCGCCACTCAAGTCAGCGGGCTACAATACACTGATCTTGGGTTAGGCCGGAACAAGCTCTACATTCGCGGCGTATCCGACGGCTCGCTCACTGGTCGCGCGCAATCAACGGTTGGCATTTACCTTGACGGCGTACGCCTCACTTACGCCGCGCCCGACCCACAACTCCAACTTGTCGATGTCAACCGCATCGACGTATTACGCGGCCCACAAGGCGCACTCTACGGCGCAGGCTCCATCGGCGGCATTCTCAGCATTGAATCCAACACGCCCGACGCGTCCGCATTCTCCGGCAGCATCCTCGGCGGCGCGGAAACGACGAACAGCGGCGGCACAGGCAGCAACGTCGAACTTGTGTTGAACGCGCCAATCTTGCGCGATCGCCTCGCGCTCCGAGCTGTCACGTACGATCAACAGAGCGCCGGTTGGCTCGACAATGCAGTCACCGGCGCGAGCGACACCAACTCTACCCGCCGCCGAGGCGTGCGCTTGAGCGCGGCTTACGATATTTCACCGGACTGGCGGTTCAGTGTCGCAATCGTCAACCAATCGATCGATAGCGAAGATTCTCAATATCTCTTATCGGCGCCAGCGGGGGCCGCGCGCGCCGCGCCATTTGCCGAGCCGCATGACAACGATTTCGCCATGGTGCGCGCTTCGCTCCACGGCGAAACCGCATTCGGCGACATCGACACCACCACCGCACTGGTCGATCACGAGATAAACAGCCGCTTCGACGCTACCGGCGCCTTCAGCATCTTTGGCGTGAATCCGGCGCTCCCGCGCCCACTCGAAGACCGCAACACACTGCACATGATCGTGCACGAGACACGCCTGACCGCACCCACTGGCGCTTCGATGCCTTGGTTCTTCGGCGTCTTCTACGCCGACGGCGACAATCGCGCCGATCGCATCTTGCGCGACGGCGCATTCGGCTCATGGCCGATCACAGCCTATAGAGAACAGCGCACGGACAAGATCGACGAGATCGCGCTCTTCGGCGAAGTCTCGTGGCGCATCACCGACGATATCACTCTCTCAACAGGCGCGCGCGCCTTCCAGTACGAAGTACGCACGCGCTCAGATATTGAAGAACCGCTGCTCAACCTCACCAGCTCCACTGCAGGCGCTCTGAAGGATCACGGCATTGCGCCCGATGTTCGGCTTGCCTACCAGCCAAGCCACAACCTTCTCTTCTATCTCTCTGGCGCCGAGGGATATCGCAGCAGCGGCTTCAACACCGGCGAACCAGTCGGCGTATCCCTCGGCCCGCAGCAACCTCTGCGCCGGTTCGCCGGCGACGAATTGTGGACGTACGAACTGGGCACGCGCTTCTCACTCTTCGAAAGCCGCCTGCGCGTCAGCGCCGCGGTGTTTCACAACGAGTGGAGTCGCCTGCAAACGGACGATTTGATGAGCAACGGCTTGCCGTTCACTGGCAACGCCGGCTTATCCGTCGCCACAGGATTCGAACTCGACGCCGCGTACGATCTCACCGACGAACTTACCCTCGAAACGCATCTGCTCACAAACGAGCCGCGCCTCTCGCGACCCGACCCCCGCTTCCCTGCATTCACCGGGCACTTGCCTGGCGCAGCCGAGCTACTGCTCTCAAGCTCGCTGTCGTACGAGCGCGAAATCTCAACGGGAATTGTCGCCAACGCCGATCTAAGCGTTGCGTTCGTCGGCAGCTCGAGCGCCGCATTCGCAACCGGCGCGACGCGCGATTCCTACACACAGACCGATCTCTCATTCCGTCTGCAATTCGGCGATGTCGACACCCAGCTCTACGTGTCCAATCTGTTCGATCAAGACGGCGCCACGTTCTCGCCCGGAAACCCTTACATCTCGGCGCCTTCAATCACGCAACTCAGACCGCTGACGATCGGCGCTCAAGTACGGCGGCGCTTCTAACCACGCCACCGGTGCCGTAAGCGAGGGCCGTGGGGACGAAGCCGATGGCGGGCGCGATGCAGGTGTTGGACTCAGTACCTAACGTGCGGCGGCGGCGCTTACTTGATCGGCGAATCCAAAGCCGCACGAACTTTCTGCGCAAGATCGAGCCGCGAGTATGGCTTGCTCAGCAAAAGAACACCTTCATCTAGCCGTCCGTCGTGAACGACAGAGTTTTGCGTATAGCCCGACGTGTAGAGCACACGCAGTCCGGGCTTCAGGACAATTGCGCGATCAGCGAGCATTCTACCGGTCATGCCGCCGGGCATCACCACGTCTGTAAAAAGAAGATCAAAGGTGTTGTCGCGCTGCAGTACCTCCAGCGCCGCGGGACCATTGCTCGCCACGGTGACGCGGTATCCGAGAGCCGAGAGGACGCTTTCTGCGTGAGCGCGAACAAGATCATCATCCTCCACCAAAAGGATTTTGTCCGTACCCGCGAGATCAGCTAGGGCTGCTTGGTGCTTTTCGATGATAGCGGGCGCACTGCTGGAGCGCGGCAAGTAGAGCTTCACGACCGTCCCGAAATCCACTTCTGAATAGACTTTCACGTGTCCGCGCGATTGCTTCACGAAGCCGTACACCATCGACAAGCCAAGACCTGTGCCCTTGCCGATTTCCTTAGTTGTAAAAAATGGATCGAAAACCCGCGACAAATTCTCGGGCGAAATTCCAGTGCCGGTGTCGGACACCGCAACCATTACATACTCACCTGCGGTGACCTCCGCGTTCTGACCGGCGTAATCGCCATCCAGATGAACATTGTCAGTTTCGACGACAACTCGCCCCCCGCCGGGCATGGCATCCCGCGCATTGATGCATAAATTCAGAACGGCCGCCTCCAGCTGCGATGGATCGATGACGGCCGGCCAAAGGTCAGGGCCGGCGACAAATGAAATATCGATGTCCTCCGGCAGCGTGCGCTTCAGCAGCGGCGCCATGCCGGCAAGTAAGTCGTTTGCGTCCACGCTCTTAGGCTCAAGCGCTTGTCTGCGCGAAAATGCCAATAAACGATGCGTGAGTTCGGCGCCGCGCTCAGCAACCGAGAGCGTAATCTGGGCGAGGTGGCGAAGCTTGGGTTGATCTGACAGGCGTTCAACCAGCGCCTCTGAGTTGCCTAGCACTACAGTAAGTAGATTATTGAAGTCGTGGGCGACGCCGCCCGTGAGCTGTCCGATCGCCTCCAAACGCTGCGATTGTTTAAGCTGTTCTTCCAGCGACAAGCGATCCGTCACGTCAGACACGATGCAAAACACCGACTGCGGCGCACCGTTGCTGTCGCAGATCAAAGTCCAATTGGCTTGCACTTTGATGCGCCGGCCATCCTTGCGTGTTTGTTCGACGATCCCGTTCCACTCGCCCAATTCGAAAGCGTGCTGATTGGCGTGATGAAATATGGCGGGGTCGTCGTAGAGGAGTTCGTGCTTAGGGCGACCGATTGCTTCCTCGCGAGTCCAGCCAAAAATTCGTTCGGCGCCCTTATTCCAGAATTGGATTCGATGATCTAGATCCCGAACGATCATGCCTTCGTGGGCTTTATCAAGCAGCGCGGCCTGCTGCTGCAGCGTTGCCTCCGCCTCGCGCAACTTTGCGTTGGAGAGGCGCAAATCCTCTTCGATCTTCAGCCGCTCACTGATGTCGATACCTGTCGCCTCGGCTTCAAGCCAACGCCCCTCCTCATCGAACGTCAGCGCGTAGGCCTTCCACAGAATCCAACGCGAACCGCTTGTTGTTTGCAGGCGACACTCAACGCTCGCGTCGCGTGCGAGACGCGAGAACGCCGATTTGATCGTGTCGACATCTTCCGGATCTATGTAATTCCAAAAGCTCCCTTTTCGAACATCAGCCGCGAGATGCGGCCGTGAGCGTAGCGCTGCAGCTAGCCGCGCTGAAAGATGAGAAGAACGCATCGTCGCATCACCTTACCCGGTCGCAACGCCGCGCCAAAGGCGACCATAAGCGACACCCGCTATGACGTTCGGGCTAGGGGTTTGTCCTTAAGCGTTCGACCCGAATTTCCCCGAACCGCTGCTCTGCGTATCCCGGACGCATAGGAGAGCTTCCATGCGCGATCTTGGCATCGAAACGTCAGGCGGCGGCCTAACCCGGCAGGTTTCTGACTCTATCGCCTTCGGCCCTGGCTTGGTGCTGCAAGGCACCCGGATGCACTTTCGACGCAACGAAGAAGTGTTCGGTCAAGGCGAAGCTGCCGACTACGTCTATCGCGTGGTCTCCGGCGCGGTACGAACGATTCGTTTCTCCAGCGACGGCCGCCGCCAGATCCTGAACTTCTATCTCCCAGGCGATGTGTTCGGCTTGGAATGTGGAAAGCAGCACACGCTGTCAGCAGAAGCCGTAGCCGATGCCGATCTCTCACTGGTCCGCCGGTCGCTGATCGACACCGCCGCTACCCAGGACGCCGCTGCGGCGCGTGCGCTTATCGCGATGGTTCAGCGCCAGCTTCAGAACGCCCAAGAGCACGCGCTTGTGCTCGGCCGCAAAGGCGCGGGCGAGCGTGTTGCCGCGTTTCTGTTGCAACTCGCCGACCGCGTCACCGCCCAATGCGAAATTGACCTGCCAATGTCGCGCGCAGACATTGCCGATTATCTGGCGTTGACAATCGAAACCGTGTCTCGCGCATTCACGCAGATGGAACGCGATCACACGATCGCTCTGCCAAGCTCACGCCACGTTGTCGTGCGCGACCGTTGTGCCTTGGAGCTGCTCGAAGCCGCGTAAAGGAGTTGCGTCATGAGACATCTCATTGCAATCGCTGCGCTAGCCCTCACCTCAGCCTGCGCCTCGCATGCTTCCATGGCGCAGCAGAGTCGCGAAGCGCGAGGCCAGACAATCGTCGAACAAAACTGCAGTAGCTGTCACGCGACCGGTCGTTCGGGAGACAGCCCGGCGCCCGAAGCGCCGCCGTTTCGGACCTTGTCCCACAACTATAGGGTCGACGCGCTAGAGGAGGCCTTGGCTGAGGGTATCAGCGTCGGCCATCCGGCCATGCCACAGTTCGCCTTTGCGCCCGACGACGTCCGCTCAGTCATCGCCTATCTTCAATCGATTCAGAACGAGCTGCCGCCGCCGCCTCAAGAATAGGCGCTCAATCGAGCGCCTTGATTCGGCGCGTCCATCGGCACGATGTCCGGCGCTGCCTCGTTACCTGCGTTGCGGTGAAGCTCGAACTTTTCGCCGTCTACCACGGCGATGACCGTTCCATGAGGTATCAGCACTAGCTTTGCTCCTGCACTTTCTTCGCCAACGCAGCCAAGATGGCCTCGCGATCTGCATCGCTTGCCGCGCCATCCAAGCGTTCGTTCAATGCGGCTAGAAACTGCGATCGCGCATTGTGCCAATCGAGGCGCGAAGCCGCTCTTGGCTCGATCCTAGGCGCGTTGGTATCTTCGCGAGCGCCAACCCGCGCACTTGAGCCCTGATGGGCGCGTTTGAATCAAATCGATGATGAGGCCTTGGTGTTTGATTTTGCGCGCGCCGATAGGTTGATGGCCCGCGATAGCCAAGCGGAACGCTAGACCGGCATCCGTTCCTCTCTAACTCGGGCGCCCTGCTTGCCTTCAGATGAAATCAGTCACATCCCAGTGCAAATTCAGCTAGTCCCGTTGAGCCGCCTCGCCGCCCGCTCGCTTGTTTGCACAAAAACAGCGCCGCTTCTGGGAGCACCTCAACGCGTGATCGCGCACTCCGCCACGGGCAGGTTTTTGCACAACGGGCCAGCAATTCAGAGCGATGTACATGGCATTGAGCCGTGCACCGATCTGCGCTGTCGTGCGTGGAAATGAAGGTAGCTGGCGGACAGAGAGGGATTCGAACCCTCGTTAGGCTTGCACCTAAACACGCTTTCCAAGCGTGCGCCTTCAGCCACTCGGCCACCTGTCCGGCGCGCGGTTTATGACCGCCGCCGCCCTCTGGCGCAACCGCTGTAACCGCGCGCCAGGCGCCAGCGTATTCCTTTGCACTAAGCCGCCCGCACCATCTCCTCCCCGAGACCCGCGCTGCGCCCCACTTCAAGGGGTGCGCGCGGCGCGGCGGCGACCTACATTCATCCCAACGCAAACGAGGTTTTCATGGCCCGATCCACAACCATGCCCAATGCCGACCAAATCCTCCCCGGCCGGTCCTCTCCCGTCCCCACCTCCGCCACGCATTTCGTCAACGGCAACGCACTGAAGCCACCTTTCCCAGCCGGCCTCGAAGACGCGGTTTTTGGCCTTGGCTGTTTTTGGGGCGCGGAGCGCAAATTCTGGCAGACGCCGGGCGTGTGGAGCACGTCAGCGGGCTACGCCGGCGGCACAACGCCGAACCCGACATACGAAGAAGTGTGCTCCGGCCGCACCGGGCACACTGAAGTCGTGCGCGTCGTCTTCGATCCGAAAATCGTCAGCTACGAACAATTGCTGAAGGTCTTCTTCGAAAGCCACGATCCGACCCAAGGCATGCGCCAGGGCGGTGACGTCGGCACGCAATATCGGTCGGCAATCTACACGACGTCTGACGCTCAAAAGCGCGCAGCGGAAGCAGCGCTAAAAGCCTACGGCGAAAAGCTACGCGCCGCCGGCTACGGCGCAATCACCACGGAACTCGGTGAGGCGCCGGAATATTTCTACGCAGAAGACTATCACCAGCAATACTTGGCCAAGAACCCCAACGGGTACTGCGGCATCGGTGGAACTGGCGTCACTTGTCCTATCGGAGTTGGCGTCTCCTAAGGGCAATACCTGCCTTTCCTCAAAGGAAATAAAGTGAAGACGCAATCATCGGCTCTGTGGTAGCAGATTCACAAAGTCTGCAATTCGAACCACAGCGGCCGATGAATTCACGCACACGAATTTGTTTGATCGACGATGACATCTTCGTTCGCGACGCGATGGCACTCGGGCTCGGCGATGCGGGCTTCGATGTCATCACTGCGCCCGGTGCAGCGGCCGGCTTCGACATTGCGAGCCGCGAAACCGTGGACGCGATTGTCACCGACATGAACATGCCCGGCACGGGCGGCGCGCAATTCATTCCAGAAGCGCGCGCGCGTTGGCCCGCAATTCCGATCGTCGCCATCTCCGGCGCGGCCGTAATCGATGGACGCAACACCGCCGACGTCGCGCGCGAACTTGGCGCCGACGCGACGCTCATCAAGCCATTTCGAGCGCGCGAACTCGCAGCCTTGATCGATCGCGTGATCAGCGCGCGCAAAGCACAAAGCTAAACGTAAAAGCGTCGGCTAATTATTAGCCCGGCCAGCGCAGGCCGACACGGCGGCGTTGTTGCAACGTCTGCTCAGCGCGTTGCAGCGCGCGCAGCGCCACTTCCGCTTGCTGCAGCGAATCTGTTGAGCGCAACGCATCCATCGCCAGACGCAGACGCGATGCGCCTTCTTCCAGCTTGTCGCGCGCGCCTTCGCGCTCACCGAGCGCCGTCAGCGCACGGCCAATCTCTTGTTGCGCCGCGCCCCACGCGATCGGATCGGTCGTGCGATCCACCGCATCGAGATAGCGCTGACGCGCATCAAGCGCCTTCGACAGCCACTTGATGTGACCGCCACGCTCGCCGAGGCTGAGCGCGCCGGACGCGAAGTCCGAGAGAATATCGAGATAGAGATTTTCGCTGATCTCGACCGGGCGCAGATCGACGAGCTTGTCCAAGCCTTCAACGATCGGCTGCAAACGCTCGGGCTTATAGTCCTGCGGGCGATGCAAAACCGGACGCGCCTTGCGCGCGAGCGCAAACGCAAGCGCGCGCTGCACAGCTTCATCGGGGCGTCCGACTTTCCAGCCGAGCGAGAAATCCTGCACGTCGTGCGTGCGGCCGTAACCCGGCAGAGTCGTGATGCGGAGCTCGATCTTGCCGAGCATGTTGCGCTTGCCCCAGACGATCACGTCAGCGGCTGAACGCTCAAGCGCTTCGCCAGCTTCGACAGCGATGCGGCGGCGCGTTTCTGGATGCGCGCGCGGCGAAACGGCTTTCAGTTTGATCGGGAAGAGATCGACCTGCACGTCCTGCTCGAATGAGAACATGCCGAAATTGTCTTCGATCGCTTCCTTCATCTCCTGGCGGAGCAAACCCCCGCCGCCTTCGATCTCGGCGATGAGAACGAGCGCGCGGTGATCCTTGGTGCGCTTCAGCGCTTGGCCACGCAGCGCCATGCGCGCCATCGTGCTGGCCTTGCCCATCCCCGTCAGCATCCAGAAGGCAGCGACAAGCACCGCAGCCAGGAAGATCGACGAGAAGAACATGAACACGTCGGGCTGATGCACGAACGCGTCTTGGAATTCGCGCGGAAGCAAGCGCATCACGCGTGACGCCAACTCGGGCGCGACCGCTGCAGATGCTGCAAAATTAACCATTTAGCGTCCGTCAGTCCCCGCGCGAAGAGATGAGCCATAGCCTGCCGTTGCGCCGCACACAACGGCTTGCGGCGCCTTACGGCGCCACAAGTGTGCTCTCACCGCAGACAAGAAAAGGCCTAGTGGCCCCGTTGCTTAGCGCCCTCAATAGCTTGATTCACGAGCGCCCCCATGTTGCCCAAATCCACCACCTGGACCCCCTCTGGCAGCGTGAACAATTCGGCGCTCTGAACACCGCGCTCGACTTTGGTGGTTTCCCACACGACTCGGCCGTCATCGGTCGCGCGCAGGAAAATGCCGTCATCGGTTACGCAGACGGTATCGGTGCCGTCCTGAGCCGTGGTTTTTGTCCACTCCGCGCCAGTCTCGCCGGCGACCGAACACTCGCCCGTGCGCGTTGCATTTTCCGCGAGATCGCCCTGCCACTCGTCGAGCGGATTGTTGAACTGATCGCCGGTGGCGCGCACGGCGATGGTTTGACCGCCGACAGCCGTGATCACGTAGCTGTCGCCGGAATCGCCATTGGTGATCAGAGTCGCGGGGCCTTCCCCGGTTGTGAATTCCACGCGCACATTACGGCCTGAGCGGATCATCACGACCTGGCTGTTGCTTCCACCGTCGGTGACTGTGGCTTCCGCCCGATAAGAGGTGGCCGACGTATCAGGAAATGCGGCGCCGCTATTGTTCGCGGCTGTTTCGGCGGCCGGAGTAGAGGGATTGCAGGCCGCCAAGGCGCCGACGGAAACCAGTGCCAAAACCAAACGGCGCATAAGCCACCTCTTCAAAATCAAGCCGCCTTGATACCAGCACCGACCCAGCGTCGAAACCCCGTTGAGCTTGTCTCAACAGCCCCCGCATTCGTCGCAAAACCGGCTCCTGAGGCCCCTGGGGCGCCCGTTCCCCTTGCTACCGCATGCCCCCAACGGCCAAAATCAACCCAACGACGCCCGCTTGTTCGGGCCGTTCTCATTTCGGGGGATCCATGAAAAAGCAGCTTCTTGCCGTTTGCCTTGCCGCGAGCGTGCCTATGCTCGCCGCCTGCGCCACGACCGGCGCCGAAACCGCAGCGTCCAATTTCGGTGACGCCGCAGCTTATCAACAGGCTCAAGCCGACGTGACTCGCCTCACTGCCCAAGCAAACCAAGATCCGCTGCTGAAGCCATGGACGGGCCCGCACGGCGGTGTGCCGCCGTGGGATCAAGCGCGTCCCGAACTCGTGGGCCCCGCGCTCGAACTTGGCGTCGCTTTGCAAGAAGCCGAAACCCAAGCCATCGCAAACAACCCGGAACGCCCGACCTTCGACAACACCATCGGTGCGATGCAAAACGCTGGCCGTCACCTCGATCGCGCCACCACGATCTTCGGCGTGATGACGGACAACATTAGCAACGAGCAGATCCAAGGCGTCGAAGCTGAATGGTCACCGCGTCTCACCGCGGCCTACAACGCCATCACCTTCAACCGCGCGCTCTACGCACGCATCGACGATCTCTTCCAGCGGCGCACCACACTCGGCCTCAACCCGCACCAACTGCGTCTGCTTGAGCGTACACACGATCAATTCGTGCGCGCGGGCGCTGCCGCCACGCCGGAGCAACAAGCCCGTCTCGGCGCCATCAACGAAGAGCTCTCGACAGACTACGCCGATTTCGGCCGTCGTTTGCTCGCAGATGAAAACACCGCGATCTTCATCACCAACCGCCGCGAACTCGCCGGCCTGCCGCCGAACATCGTTCAGCAGCTTGCCGCCGCCGCAACTGAGCGCGGACATCAGGGCCAATGGGCGATCGTCAATACGCGGTCGAGCGTCGATCCTTTCCTGCAATTCTCTTCGAACCGTCCGCTGCGCGAACGCGTCTGGACAACGTTCAAGAACCGCGGCGACAACGGCGACGCGAACGACACCAACGCAGTGATTGCCAACATCTTGGCTCTCCGCGCTGAACGCGCGCAAATCCTTGGCTTCCAAAACCACGCCTACCTTCGCATGGCCGATACGATGGCCCTGACGCCGGAGCGTGCGCAGGATCTCATGATGCGCGTGTGGCCGGCCGCCGTTGCGCGCGTGCACGAAGAAGTGCGCGACATGTAAGCGATTGCCGATCGCCAGCACGCCAACATCACGATCGAGCCTTGGGACTACAATTACTACGCCGAACAAGTTCGCCGCGATCGATATAACCTCGATCAGAATGAACTTCGTCCGTACTTCGAGCTCAATCACATGATCGAAGCGTCGCAGTACATGGCGCATGAGCTTTATGGTCTGTCGTTCCGCGAAATCACTGGCACCGTGCCAGTGTTCGAGCCGAGCGTGCGCGTCTGGGAAGTCACCGATCGCGACGGCTCATACCAAGGCTTGTTCTACGGCGATTACTTTGCCCGCGCCGGCAAGCGCTCAGGCGCTTGGATGAACACCTATCGTTCACACGAAACGTTCACCGGCACCGAGATCACGCCGATCGCCTCGAACAACAACAACTTCGTGCGCGGCGCGCCGGGCGAGCCAGTGCTCATCTCGCTCGATGATGCGGAAACGCTCTTCCACGAATTCGGCCACGCCATTCACTATCTGGTGTCTGAAGTGGATTATCCGGGCCTCGGCAACGTCCCGCGTGACTACGTCGAATACCCAAGCCAAGTGCACGAGCACTGGGTGCTGTCACGTCCGATCCTCGATCAGTTCGCGCGTCACTACCAAACCAACCAGCCGATGCCGCAAGCGCTCGTCGATCGCGTTCACAACGCAGCGACGTTCAACCAAGGCTACGCTACTGTTGAGTATCTCTCGTCGGCGCTCGTCGACATGGCCTTGCACAACCGCGCAACGCCGGTCACCGACGTCGACGCATTCGAGCGCGAAACGCTGAACTCACTCGGCATGCCGCATGAAATCGCCATGCGTCACCGCCTCCCGCAGTTCGGTCACTTGTTCTCAAGCGATGCGTACTCGGCCGGCTACTACTCGTACCTCTGGTCCGAGACGATGGACGCCGACACTTGGGAAATGTTCGAAGCCACCGGCAACGTGTTCGACCCGACCGTCGCCGCCGGCATGCGCAACATCATCCTCGCGCCAGGCAACATGACCGATCGCGCCGAAGCGTACCGCCAATTCCGCGGCCGCGATCCGGACGTGAACGCACTGCTCCGCACGCGCGGCTTCCCAACCGACGCGCCGCCGGCAGCGCCCGCAACGAGCGGCCGCAACTAAAGCGATCGCGCAAACAAACGAAGGGCGCGGACAGCAATGTCCGCGCCCTTTTTGTTTGGCGTTAGCGAAACTCAGGTCAGCGGAATCTCAGCTTTGTGCAAGTCCACAAACTGCCGGAAGTTCAACAATTCCGGATTGAGCTTGCGCGCCGTCTCCACATCGCGCGCGCCCCGGAACGCTGCTTCAAAGTCGCGCTTGAACTGAAACATGTTGCCGAGATCATCGGCGCCCGGAAATCCGTAGTTGCGAAACTCCTCAGGCGACGCTGCATGGTGGCGCACACTGATGCCGAGCACATCGCTCAAGATCGCCGCCATCTCCGCGCCAGAAACATGTTCGCCCGAAATGCCGATATGCTTGCCGATCGCGCTCGCGCCTTCCTTGAAGACACCATACGCGCACTTGCCGATGTCCTCGGCCGCAATGCCCGGCAACTTCGCCTCATCCATCGGTAGTGTGAATGTGTACCCGCCCTGCCCATCCGGCTTCGGGTTCATGCCGAAACTGACGAGATTGTCCCAATAGAATGACGTCAGCAGATACGTCGTCGGCAACGTGACGAAGAACTTGTCAGCCTCGCCTTTCACGTCGAAGTGCGGAACCTTGTAGCGCTTGAGCAGCGTCGGCATCTGATCGCTCTCGAGCGGCACCCATTTGCGCGTGTCCTCAAGTGTCGACCAAACGACGTGCTGCACGCCGCCCCGCTGCGCAGCAACCGCCAACGTGCGCGCCTCTTCCATCTCGCGCTCGGGAGACATGTGCGCCCAAAAGAACGTGACGCAGTAAGCGCCGTGCACGCCTTCAAAAGCGCGATCGATGCTCGCTTGATCGCTGAGATCGCCCTGCACCACCTCAGCGCCAATCGCCGCCAGCGCCTTCGCCGCATCCGAGTCCGGGTTGCGCGTGATCGCCCGCGCCCTGAACGGACCATCCTTGTCCGCCTGGATGGCGCGCACCAGCCCACCGCCCTGCGCACCCGTCGCACCGGCTACAGCTATGATTTTCTTGTCAGACATCCCGCGCTCCTTGGCTTCGCGCCCTTACATAGAGGCGCGGTAACCACGATTCAGCCCCCATTCAGCCGCCCCGCGCGAGTGTCCGCGCGGGAGCACTGAAATGATGCGCAAGTTTATGACCATGGTGGCCGCTACGGCCTTCGCCCTCGCCACCTTGGCGCCGGTCGAAGCCTCGGCCCAACGCTACCGCCACCACGACCGCGGCGCCGACGCCTATGGCTGCCGTAACGACAACAATTACGGCTGTGAGCGCGATCGCGACCGCCGCCTCGCCCGCAACGGCGGTGGCTACGGCTACGGCGGCTATGACCGCGGCTACGGCTATGGCGACGACTATTACAACCGCGGCGAATGCTACGACCGCCAAGGCCGCAACCATTGCTACGACCGCCACGACGATGACGACAACGATGCCGTCGCCGCCGGCGTGATCGGCCTCGTCCTCGGCGCCGTGGTCGCCACCGCCATCGCCAACGGCAACGACCGCGGCGATGATCGCTACGACGACCGTCGCGATGACCGCCGCTACGACAACGATCGCTATGCGCCGCAACGCGAGCAATGCACGCGCCGCGAACGCCAGTGGGATCGCTACGCCAACCGCTACGTTATGGTCGACGTCCCCTGCTAAATTGATCGCTGACTGCTAAACGGAGGCGTGCCTTGTGGACCACAGGGCGCGCCTTCGCGCATTTGAATGCAGTTCATTCCATAATTTGTTCCGCTTCGTGCACTACATTGCCGCTCATGCAGTACGTGTGCGATGCGCCGGACGGCGCGACCTGGTTCAGATTTGAGACGGAAGCGGAGGCGGAAGCCGAAGCAGCGCTCATGCGCCACGCGGTCGATAAGTACTATCGCCGCCACGAAGGTGCGGCCCGCGAAAGCTATCGCGCGCCCAAAACCGCCGCATCTTTTGAACAAGCCATCGGTCTGAAGGATCACATCGCCAAAGCGATGCCGCTGTTCTTGACCCTGCGCGCGGCCGACGGCGAAGGCCTGGCCACCGCGATGTTGCCGCCCGGTGGGCGCAACCAAGTCAACTTCCGGATCGTCATCGTCGGAGCCGAAAACGCCGATCCGTACGAGGCGTACGAACCGGCGATTGAGGCGCTCGCGCAGCACTTCAACTTAGAACTGCCGCGCGAGACTTGCTTCCCGTATGCCTAAACTAACCGCTTAGGGCTTGCCCGGCGTACCGCCGGCGCCCGCCGGTGCGTTCGTTCCCGCTGGCGCCTGCGGCGCTGGCGTGTTCGTGGCCGCTTGCGGCGTGTCGCTGATCACGCGGAAGCCCGCATAGCAAGGCGAACGCGTGCACGCCTGCATCAGCAGGCGCACCATGTATTGGCCGTTCGTCTCCGGGCGGTACGTCGCGATCGGGAAGTCATCCGGCAGCATATCGTTGGCGACAACACCGCCCGTGGTCATGCTGATCAGCTCGATATCAACGTTCGTGCAATCGCCATCGCACGCGCCGATGAAGCCATATTGCTGACCCGCGACCAGATCCACGACCACGCGATGATCGTGCCCCGGCTGCATCGGAATGATCGTGTCGTTGCCGACCGTATTCGAGCCCGACGCGAACTGGTTCTGCGTCGCCGTCAAAAACTGACCGATCTGCGTGATCAGCTGCTGACGTACTTCGTCCGTGACAGTGGTCTGCTCAGTCGGCGAGCCCGGTGACTGCGTCGACGGCGGCGTTGCGCCCGCCTGCACCTGCGGCAGCGCCGGACCATCCGCACCCGCTCCGCAAGCCGCGAGCATACAAGCCGCCGCAGCGGCGATCAGAAACTGACGCATGGAAATTCCCTCCTCCGTTCGCGAAACCGCCTAACCCTGGCGGACGCCACTGTCCACGTGTGCCGCACCCCCAAACAGGGGGCTGTGCCGCAAGTCACGATCCACGTGACGGGGAAGGCATGATCGGCTGCTCGGGAACCCAGCGTTTCAGTGGGGAGAACTGCTTTGCCGTATGCGCCGCCGTTGGCCGCCGCACGCGCGACGACCGCCCCTCAGAAGCCATCCGCGCATAGATCGCGTCCCAATCGCTGACCGGTTCACCCTCCCAGTGCGCGACCGAAGCTTCATCGCACCAATCCATCAGCTTCGGCATCACCCCCCGATGCACGGCGCTATCGCGATACGCTTTCATCGCGTCCTCGCTCACCCAAGCCGTGCGCGTCCAAAACACCATCCGCCCCTCAAGCAAAAGCGCGCCGGAGATAAACCCCGCCGACCGCCCCGCCTGCAGCGACGATGCCTGCGCATCGCGAAAGAAGGCCGGCAACGTAAACACCGAACGCAATCGCAAACGCGTGATCGAATTAAAAGCCATCAAAACTCCCTAGCCTCACCTCCCCGCAATGGGAAAGGGTCGGGGGTGGGGTGAAACCCAATTCATGCGCAGCGACGCGCCACCCTTCGACAAGCTCAGGGTGACGCGACTTCGGCGTCAGCGTTTGAATTGGCGTCATGCTGAGCCTGTCGAAGCACGACGACACGCACCGCAACGTCACACCCACGTCACCAGAATCACCTATCCCCCGCAACGGAGACAACGCCATGCCCCCGTCCGCCAATCACGTCCTCGCGCTCGCCGAGCAACTCCGCGAAACCTTTGCCGCCGAAACCGTCGACCGCAACGCCGTGAACCTCCTCGTTCATGACGCTCTGATGAAAGCGCTCGACATCAAGTCCGCCGACATGGCCCCGCGCCGCGCCGTCGCCTTCGAGCAAGACAAAGCCGCGTAACTCACTCCTTCCCTTCGCCCGCCCATGCGGGAGAAGGCGATCTGGCGCCAACACTCTCACCACCATCCGACGTCGCCTCAAACGCCGCCTCCCAAGCCGCCTCATTCAAACCAAAATACCGCCGCGACTCCTCCGCGCTCTGCCGCGCGGCCGCCAGCGACTCTTCATCGCCTTCGCCAAACGCCTCGCGCCGCACCGACGCGATTGCATCCACAAAGATCGCCGGCGCGCCCTTCGGATTGTGCACCATGTGATAGGATGCGGGGGAAATCTATCTGGGCGTCGCTCAGCGTAACGACAAGACGTTTGTTTGGGCCGGCTTCGCCGACGTCGAAGATGCAAATGCACACATCAAGGTGATCGACGATCTCTTTCCGATCGGCCAGGTCACGCGATGCACCTTCTTGGCAGCGCCGGATGAGACGACATACATTCTGCACTGTGAGGTCGAGAAGACAGGTGACATCCGGCTCGCCTCCGATGGCGAAGCGTATCTTCGACGTGGCGCGCAAAACTTGAAACAAGACACTGAGGAAAAACTTACGCGACCCAAGCTCAACAAAGGTCTGACTACGTTTGAGGACCAGACGGTCAAAGCAGCCATCAGCGACGTTGCGAATTCCAGTGCCATCATTGAATTTATGATCGAGACAGTACCGACTGCCGAGCCCGAGGTTTGGTTGCGCAAACAGAAGTTGATCGTCGGCGAGTTGCCGACTGCTGCGGGCGTTCTATTATTTGACGACGAGCCTCAAGCGACGTTGCCGAAGGCGAGCATCAAAATCTACCGCTACCGTACAACGCAGCCCACAGGCACTCGGGACACTCTTGCCTTCGATCCAATTGCCATTGAAGGCAATGCATACAACCAAGTGTATGACGCTGTCGCACGCATCAAGGAGCTCACCGAAGAAATCCCGATCTTGGGCAAAGACGGGCTGGAGAAAATTGAATACCCGACAGAAGCGATTCACGAAGTCATCACAAACGCGGTGATCCATCGCGACTACAGCCGCAGCGACGATATCCACGTACGTATTTTTGACAACCGCATCGAAGTGCAAAGCCCGGGTACGCTGCCTGCCCATATCACAATTAAGAACATCCTTGATGAGCGTGCAGCACGAAACCCGAAAATCGTGCGGCTTCTAAACAAGTTTCGCAACCCGCCGAATAAGGACGTCGGTGAAGGCCTCAACACTGCGTTCGAGGCGATGAAAAAGCTGCGCCTCAAGCAGCCGCTGATCGAGCAGAAAGAGAACGGGGTCGTGGTGACGCTCAGGCACGAGAAGCTGGGCAGCTCTGACCAAATCATCGTCGAGTATCTTCGCGATAACGATGAGATCAATAATTCGATCGCAAGAAAACTCTGCTCTATCGGCTCAGAAAACACCGTGAAACGCATCTTCGCAAAGCTGGTGAAAGCGGGAGTTTTGGAGCGCGTTCCCAATCGCCCACTCAATAGAGCCGGTTACGTTCGCGGACCCAAATTTCCTACAGAGTAAGAGACTTGTATCCCGCTCCGTGACTGACAACGCACACACTGTGTCGGGCGTCAGAAGTCGTCCGAAACCACTGACCGAGAGCAGTCCTAATCGCTATCCATCTTCAGCGCCGCAATGAACGCTTCCTGCGGAATATCCACCTTGCCGAACTGGCGCATCTTTTTCTTGCCGGCTTTTTGCTTGTCGAGCAGCTTGCGTTTCCGGGAGGCGTCGCCGCCGTAGCATTTCGCCGTCACGTCTTTGCGCAAGGCTGAGAGCGTTTCGCGGGCGATGATGCGGCCGCCGATTGCGGCTTGGATCGGGATCTTGAACATGTGCTGCGGGATCAGCTCTTTGAGCTTTTCCACCATCGAGCGGCCACGGCTTTCGGCGCGCCCGGCATGCACGAGCATCGAGAGCGCGTCGACCGGATCGTCGTTCACCAGGATCGACATCTTCACCAGATCGCCGACGCGGTGATCGATGATGGCGTAGTCAAAGCTGGCATAGCCCTTCGATACGCTCTTCAAGCGATCGTAGAAATCGAACACGACTTCGTTGAGCGGCAGCTCATAAACCAGCATCGCGCGCGAGCCGACATAGTTCAGCTCTTTCTGGATGCCGCGCCGATCTTGGCAAAGCTTGATGATGGAGCCCAGATATTCATCCGGCGTCAGCAGCGTGGCTTTGATCCACGGCTCTTCGATCTCTTTGATGTAAACGACGTCCGGCAGATCGGCTGGATTGTGCAGTTCTTTGATCTCGCCGTCGTTCATGTGAACTTTGTAGACGACGCTGGGCGCCGTCGCGATGAGATCGAGATCGAACTCGCGGCTGAGGCGCTCTTGGATGATTTCCAAGTGCAAGAGCCCAAGGAAGCCGCAGCGGAAGCCGAAGCCGAGCGCGGCTGAGGTTTCCATTTCATAGCTGAAGCTCGCGTCGTTGAGGCGAAGCTTCGACATCGCGGCGCGCAGATCTTCAAAGTCCGCCGCATCCGTCGGGAAGAGACCGCAGAACACGACAGGCTGCGCCGGCTTAAAGCCCGGCAGCGCCTGGGCAGTCTCGCGCCGATAATCCGTAATCGTGTCGCCAACGCGCGCGTCGGCAACCTCCTTGATCGAGCCGGTAAAGATGCCGATCTCGCCCGGCCCAAGCTCGGCCACCTCTTCGCGCTTCGGCCTGAGCACGCCCAGCGTATCAATGTTATAATCGGCGCCAGTCTGCATCAGCTTGATGCGCATGCCCTTCTTCACCACGCCATCAATGACTCGGAAGAGCACGACGACGCCGAGATAGGCATCGTACCAAGCATCGACGAGCATCGCCTTCAGCGGCGCGTCGCGATCGCCGGCCTTCGGCGGCGGCAGGCGCGTGACGATGGCTTCGAGCAAATCAGTGATGCCCTCGCCGGTCTTGCCGGAGGCGAGGATGGCTTGGCTCGCGTCGAGGCCGATGACGTCCTCGATCTGCTGCTTCACGCGCTCGGGCTCAGCGGCGGGCAAGTCGATCTTGTTGATCACCGGCACGATCTCAAGATCGAGATCCAGCGCCTGATAAACGTTTGCCAGCGTCTGCGCCTCAACCCCCTGAGACGCATCCACAATCAGCAACGCCCCCTCACAAGCCGCAAGGCTCCGCGAAACCTCATAAGCAAAGTCCACGTGCCCCGGCGTGTCCATCAGATTGAGAACGTAATCGTTCCCATCCTTGGCCTTGTAGTCGAGCCGAACAGTCTGCGCTTTGATGGTGATGCCGCGTTCTTTTTCGATATCCATATTATCAAGAACCTGCTCCGTCATCTCACGCGCAGTGAGCCCCCCAGTCGTCTGAATAAGACGATCAGACAAAGTGCTCTTGCCGTGGTCGATGTGGGCCACGATTGAGAAGTTACGGATGCGGTCGCGGGCAGTCATTTCAACGCCGGTAGGTATAGGCGCTCGCGCGGGGCGCCAAGGCTCAGGGCTGCGTCAGTTCGGCATTAGGGTGAAAAATACCGCGTAGAATAAGAGCCATGCGCCGATGAGGACCCAAAGCAGCTGCCGCTGGCTGAGCCAGCGGCTCAAGGCGCGGCCAACCAGCGAGACGCCGATCGAGACGATCAGAAAGCGTGGCAAGCGCGCGGCGATGGCGGCGAGCGCGAACGCGGGCAGCGACGCGCCAGCGTGCGGTGCGAGCATAGCGAAGACTTTGAACGGCGTTGAGGTGAGCGGGCCGAGGAACGTGGCAAGGAACCAATTCTCGGCCATGCCCTGCTCCGCGCGCCCAACCATTGCTTCGCTAATGGCAGGCACGGCGAGCACAGCATCGCGTGCAGTCGCCGGATCAGTTGTGCTCCACAGATACATGATGACGCCACCGGCACTCGCGCCAACGGCGGCGATGATTGACGCACGCACCGCAGCTTTCGCGCCTTGCTTGAGGCCGACATAGCTCAGCAACACGTCAGGTACGAAAAAGAACAACGTCGCCTCAGCCACGCCCCAGATTGAGGCGGCGATATCGAGTGCGTGTTTGCGAAACATGTTCATTTGCGCTTCGGGCTGTAGGGGCTATCGGGGTTGGCGTCGAGATCGACTTCTTGCACGCAGCCCTGCGGCTGCGCGTGACTATCACCGCTTTTCCACTCACCTTCATGCAAGCGCGCAAAGCTTACCTTCGACAAGACCAGACACCGCCATTCACCGCCTGGCGGCAAACCCGAACTGCTGGCGCCGGCGACTTGGAAGGTGAGCGCCTTCTCTTCGCCGTCACTGTGGCCAAGGACGATCGGGCAAAGTTCGCGGTGGTGGCCGCCATACATGCACGCGATCTGCTTTCGTTTGCGTAGCGCTTGCGCGAAGAGCTGGTACGTCGCGCTCGTCATGCGCCAGATTCCATCGGCGGCAGATCAAGGCGCACGCCGAAGCTCGCGCGCTCGCCGGTCGCAGTTTCAAAGCCGCCAACAATACGGGCTTTACATTGAATCGTTGCATCAGGCGTGTTGGCCGCAGCGAGATCAGCGCGATAGAAAGCAGCGTTTTCGCGACTGAGATAGCCGATGAGCGCGCCGTCGATTTCGACACGCACTGCGTTGGCGTCATGCGGGTTCGAACTCTCAAGGATAAGCAGCGCATCGAGCGTTACGGCGCGCCCACTTCGGCCGTGCGCTTCAACGATGGCCACAAGCGCGTCTTGACGCCGCGAGACGCCGACGACCTCAACGGCAAACGTCCCCGGCCCGGTAATCTTGATAAGCATAAGGGCAGCCGCCTTTCGACAACTGCCCTTATCTAGCGATGCGGACGCCTGCCGTCAGGGGCGAATGAGGCGGACCGAGGCGATCGTGTTGTCTACGCCTGCGGTGCTCAGATTGAGGTCGGTATCGGTGGTGACGCACGCGCCGCCGTAGTTCGGTTCTGTGCACAGCTCCCACACGCCCCCTTGCGAACGCGCGGTAGAAGCCATGTCGGCGAAGCGGCGGCGCGCGAGGTCTGGCGTATTTTGGGTGATGCCGATGTTACGGCCGCGGAAATTATTCGCGTCAAAGAGCACGATGCGCGCCATCGGGCGGTTCATCGCCATTGGATCAGGCGCAGTGGCGGGGGTCCAGCCGCCGCTCATATTGCCTTGCGGCATTGGCGGAGGAGAACCGCTCGAGCCGACGTTACGACCGGGGACAGTCATCACACTCGATGTCGAATTCGTTGCGCCACTGTTCGTTGCTGGCGGTGGGTTCGGCTGACTGGCTGGCGGCGCGCTGGTGGTCGTGCGGTTGCGCGTTGACGATGTGGTTGATGACGTCGTCGACGACGTACCGGCAACCGTGGTGATCTCAACCGCACCGCAGGCTTCGCGGCGGATGATGGTTTCGCCGTTGGCGCCGGTGGAGCGCGTTTCAGTAATCGGACAATTGTTTTGCGCGTGCGCCGCGCCCGCCGTTGCCGCTGACATCGCCAGCGCCGCAACCGCCGCCTTCAGAAAAACTCTCATCCTGCCGTTCCTTGCCGTCTGTCCCTGCGGCAAGCGTATGTGTGGTGAGCGGTCGGCGGCACTGTCGAAAAAGGGACGAGTCTGCCCTGCTCGGTATCAGAGGACGACCATGAGGCGGCCCTCGAGCGTGGCTGCCGCAAGCGCGAAGTTGATGGCCGCCCAATGCCGGGCTTCGGCAAGGAATGTCGGAGAGAGCGCGAGCGTGTGCGCCGACGCAGGTGTGATGATTCCAGTCGCCTCGCATTCGCTGAGGAGATCGATCACGTGCGTGCGCGAGACGCCGTAGGCGCTTGCGAAAGCACGACGTGAGAACAGCACTTCGCTTGTGTTTGTGCGGAGCGATGCCGCGAGCAATTCGAGCACGAGCGCGTGGCCGCGTGAGAGGTTCACGAGACGCGCAACGGTTGGCGTTGCCGCGAAGGCGCTGAAGCCAACTTGGTGCGAAGCCATAACTTGGTGGAGATAGAAGCGCGCAAGATCTGAGCGCGCGAGCTTGGTTCGGTCTACGTCGCAGAGATTTGCGGCCGCGCTCGCGAGCGCACGCACCCATGCGTTCAATAGACCTTCAAGCTTCGATGTCGCGACGATTGGCCGTGTGCGTCGATCACCGCCGGCGGCGATATGAGTCAGCCCTGCTCGCTCCAAACGCGCGATGTGGTTGCGGACACGGCGGCGGCTCGCGAGCGCGCCCGCGCCGACGAGGCGGCAGAGGTCCGCTTCGGTGATCGGCGCGGGAAGTGCGAGTAAGCCCGAGACGATCGCGAGTTGGCCAACGTCCGCGAACATCGCGGCAGCTTCGGAGTGCGCTTGGTAGAAGGCCGCCAGGTCAGAAGCGAGTTGAATGACGGCCGCCTCGAAGGCCGGCGCCTTCTCTAGCGCGAGCGCTTCTGCGCGGTATGGCGGTGTGGTGCTGTCGTTCATGGAAATGGTGCCCGGAAGAGGACTCGAACCTCCACGCCCTTACGAGCGCCAGCACCTGAAGCTGGTGCGTCTACCAATTCCGCCATCCGGGCACGGGGTAGAAGAGCGCGGGGTTTAAGGGAGCCGCGACGGGCCGTCAACTTCAGGTTTTGGCCGCTGCTAGCCGGCCGATTTAGGCTCGTTAGGGTCACTTTACGGAGAGGCGATGAAGCGAAAGGCCGCGTTCATGCGGGTGGCGTTCGCTAGGTCTCCAAAATCGGGGCCAGGGTATTCGGCGAGCAGTTCGAGACGCGCGCGCGGCAGCGGCGTGCGCCACGGATCGCCCACGAGGATTTCGATGTTGGCGGCGAGGCAGCGGTCAAAGAATGCAGTCACACGTTCGGCGAGCTCGGCATCGTAGAAGAGATCGCCGGCGAGGATGATATCGGTGTCTGGTGGATCACTGGCGAGAACGTCCGCGCAGATCGCAGCGATAGTCACATTGTTCGCGGCGGCGTTGAGTTGGGTTGCGGTGATTGCGTATGGATCGACGTCGATCGCGGTGACGCAACGTGCGCCGGCTTTGGCGGCAGCGATGGCGACTAGTCCGGAGCCGCAACCGAGATCGATCACGGTGCGATCCGCGACGATGTTGGGATGGTCGAGCACGTGACGCGCGAGCGCGAGGCCACCGCCCCAATACTGCGCCCAGTACGGCGCTTCGAAACTCTCATCGGCTTGCGCCAGGCGCCAAAGGCCGCTGCGCGGGCCGGCCTTGTGCGTTCGGATTTCAGCGACCGAGGGAACCGGCGTGAGCGGCAGGTTTGCCTCGATGAAGGCAGCAACTTCGGTCGAGATCGAGATGGCGCGCGCTCCAGGTCGCAGCGATCCTATCGGCGGCGCGCGCGATAGTCGCCGAAAAATCGCTTATCCGTCGTCGTGCGCTTTGGCGGGCGCTGGGTGCGTGCTACGCGGGCGCATGCGCAATCTCGGTTTTGTCCTGGCTTTTGGTCTTGTTGCGTGCGCGAGCACGCCGGCGATGGAGAACCACGCTCCACCCTCGACCGTCGGCATTGCGCCGAGCTGGGATGCGGCTCGGGCCGATGCGATCTTGCAGCGGACGCAGCGTTTGCACTTGGCGCCCGATCTTTCAGGCTTGAGCGAAGGCGAGCGCGTGGCAGTGCGCGAGCTGCTGGCGGCGGGCGAGCGCATGCATCAGCTCTACATGGCGCAGCGGCATCCGCAGGCTCTGAACGCGGCAGCGTATCTGGCTGAGCATCCGGAGCTGACGCGCGAGAACGACCTCTTCCGCATGAATGCGGGGCCGATTGCTTCGACGTTGGACAATACGCGCGAGCCGTTCTTGACGGTGTCGCCTGAAACGCCGGCGCGGAACATGTACCCCGTGGGCACGACGCGTGAGACCATGGATGCGTTCTTGGCGCTGCATCCGGCTCGCCGCGCGACGTTGCTCGATGATCGCACCGTCGTGGTTGAAGCTACGGCAGAGAACCGGGCGCATGCTTTGATGGTGCTCGACCACCATCCGGTATTGGACACGCTGCATCCGGGATTGCGGGCACGACTGCAAAGCGAAGAGACATATCTAGCGGTGCCCTACTCGATCGCTTACGCGCACGACTTCTTCTTCATCGTGGATCGACTGAATGCGGCGGCGGATGCCGTCGAGAGCGGTGACGCGGCATTTGCGCGGTACCTGCGGCTGCGTGCGCGAGATCTGCTCGCTGACGACTATGAAGGCGGCGACGCGGCGTGGGTGACGGGGGATTTCACCGGCAATCTCAACGCGCAAATCGGCTCGTATGAAACGTACGACGATGCGCTTTATGGCGTGAAGTCGTTCTTCTCGCTTTCGCTGCTGGTTCGCGATCGAGCGCGCAGCGAAGAGCTGCAGGAAGCTCTGGGCGATATTCAGCGCGTCGAGAATGCGTTGCCGTATGAGCATCATCGCGAGGTGCGCACGGACATTCCCGTCGGCGTTTACAACATCATCGCCGATTTCGGTCAGGCACGCGGGACGAACACGGCGACGATTCTGCCGAACGAGGCGTATCTGGCTCGGCAGTACGGGCGCACGATTTTGATGCGCGGCAATATTCTGCTGAACGATGAGATTTTCGCCGAGACGCAACGCGCATTCGCGGCGGCAGTGATCCCGAGCCAGGCGAATGACCTGACGGCTGAAGGCGGGTTCTATCGCACGCTTTGGCACGAGATCGGGCACTATCTCGGCGTCGATCAGACCGCCGATGGCCGCGATCTCGATGCAGCGTTGGAAGATACGGCTGATCTCTTGGAAGAGATGGAGGCGGATTTGGTGTCGCTGACCTCAGCCCGGATTTTGCAGCAGCGTGGGCGGCTCACGGAAGCGCAGCTGCGCGGGATTTATGCGTCGGGCATTCGGCGCGTCTTGCAGAAGAACCGGCCGCGCCGTGAGCAGCCGTATCAGACGATGCAGCTCATCCAATGGAACTGGTATTTGGAACATGGGGCGCTGCGGTTTGAGAATGGACGCCTGCGGATCGATTACCGACGTTATCCGGAAGCCGTTTCGAGCTTGTTGCGCGAAGTGCTGGCTATCCAACGTGCCGGTGATCGCGACGCGGCGAACGCGTTCGTGACACGCTGGACGAATTGGCGGCCGGAGCTCCATGAAGTCATTGCGCAGCGTATGCGCGAGAGCGAACGCACGCGCTTTACAATCGTGACGTACGCAGCGCTCGATGGGCCGCAGCGTTAGGGGGATCGTGTGACAGAGCAAGCGATCGCGAACGAAGACATCGTCATCGTCGCGCCGCGCTTGCCTGAGGCACCGGGCGAAGCCGCCTACTCCGCGTATGAGATCGATCCGATCGTGATCGAAACGGCGACGCGGCTCGATGAAGCGTTGCGCACGGCGCCAGGTGTTTCGACCTTTCGTCGCAACGATAGCGCCGCGGCCAATCCGACAATCCAGGGACTATCCATCCGCGCGTCGGCGCCATCGGGTGCGGGGCGTGCGTTGGTGACGCTGGATGGTCAGCCACTGAACGATCCGTTTGGCGGCTGGGTGATTTGGGGCGCTGTGCCGCCCGAGACTGTGGCGAACGCAACAGTGTTGCGCGGCGCTGGCGCAGGGCCGTATGGCGCGGGCGCGCTGACTGGCACGGTGCAGTTGGATGAACGGCGCGGGCAAGGCACGGTGCTTTCGCTTGAAGGCGGCGAACGCGGACAGTTTCGTGCGGCGGGTGTTGGCGAAGCGCGGGGCGATGCGTGGTCGTTCATGCTGGCGGCGAGTGCGCAGCAAGATGATGGCTGGATACCGGTGCGCGCCGGCCGCGGCGCGGCGGATACGGAGGTATGGTCCGACTCTGCTGCGGGCGTCGCGCGGCTTGAGTGGCGCGATGGTGAGCGCGTGTTCGCGGCTCGGTTGAGCGGATATTCCGAGAGCCGTGGCGCAGGCTTGGTCGGCGCGGAATCCATTTCCGATGGCGCCAGCCTAAGCGTGACACTCGCAGCACCTGCGGGCGACGTGGCGTGGCGCGTGCAGGCTTGGGCGATGACGTCGGATCTCTACAACACGTCCGTGGCGACGGCGCCGAACCGCGGCACGACGACGCCGGCAAACGAGCAATACGCAACGCCGGCGTCTGGCTGGGGCGGCAACGCCGCTTTGCGTTGGACGCGCGATGATTACGGCGTCGAAGTCGGCGCCGATCTACGCACGGCGGATGGCGAGACGCGCGAGCGCTTCTCGTTCAGTGGCGGCCAATTCACGCGCAACCGCATCGCGGGAGGACGAACGCTGACGGCCGGCGCTTATATTGAAGGCTGGCGCGAGGTTGGTGATTGGCTTTTCACCGGCGGCGCGCGCGTCGACCAATATCGCGCTTGGAATGGGCAACGCGTTGAGCGGTTGATTGCGACGAACGCGCCGCTATTGGAGTTTACGCCAGAAGACACAACAACGGTTGCACCAACGGCGCGGCTTGGTCTGCGGCGTGAGTTTGGCGAGTTCTACCTACGCAGCGCCGCATACGCCGGATTCCGGTCGCCGACGTTGAACGAGCTCCATCGCCCCTTCCGCGTCGGCAATGACGTCACTGAGGCAAACGCTGCATTGGAGCCTGAGCGGATCGTCGGCTTTGATTTTGGTGTTGGCGGTGACTACGCGAACTGGTCCTGGGACGCTGGCGTGTTCGCGACGCGGCTCGATGATGCGATCGTCAATGTGACGCTCGGCGCTGGACCTGGCACGTTTCCGCCAGGCGTGTTCGTGCCCACGGGCGGCGCCTACCGGGAGCGACAGAACGCTGGCGCGATCAATGCCGCAGGGGTTGAAGCCGAAGCGCATGGTGAGTGGAACGAGCGCGTCGGCTGGCGCGTGGCGCTAAACTACACCGACGCAGAATTTGGCAGCGGACCACTGGCGGGCTTGCGGCCGGCGCAATCGCCGGAATGGAGCGCGAGCGCTGGCGTGGAGTGGCGACCGCTCGACGCGACGACGCTGTCGGCAGCGCTCATCTATGAAACTGCGCGGTTCGAGGATGACCTGAACTCGCGTGAGCTTGATGCGGCGGCGACGTTGGATCTGCGCGCCGAGCAGCGATTGCGCGCAGGCGTTTCAGTCTACGCGGCTTTGGACAATGCGCTGGACGCTGACGTCGAGACGGCTGAAACCGGCGATGGGATCGAGAGCTTTGGGCCGCCGCGCGGGTTTCGCGTGGGTCTGGTGCTGCGGCGGTAGCGCCGGCCACCCTTGAGACGGCTGGCGCATCGCACGGAATTGGACTAATCCCGCGCCCCATGACACGGAAACTCTCACTGACTGTCGATAGCAAGAACATCGCGGTCTATCTGCACAAGGGCGATCTGCCCGATAGCGTCAACTTCAACGGCCCGGTTGCGGTCGACAGCGAGACGATGGGTCTGTCGCTGATCCGCGATCCGCTTTGCCTGGTGCAAATCTCTGATGGCGGCCCGGAAGCGCACTTGGTGCAGCTCGATCGAGCCACCTACGACGCGCCGAATCTGAAGCGCGTGCTGACCGATCCGCAACGTCTCAAGCTCTTCCACTTCGCGCGTTTCGACATCGCCATGTTCATGCGCGATCTCTCGATCATCACGACGCCGCTCTATTGCACCAAGATCGCATCGAAGTTGGTGCGCACCTACACGGATCGTCACGGCCTGAAGGATCTCACCAAGGAAGTGCTCGGCCGCGACATTTCCAAGGATCAGCAATCGAGCGATTGGGGCGCGCCGGAGCTTTCGGATGCGCAGCTCGCGTATGCGGCGTCGGACGTTCTGCACTTGCATGCACTGAAAGAACGCCTCGACGCTATGCTCGCCCGCGAAGGCCGCACCGAGATTGCGCAATCGTGCTTCGACTTCCTGCCGACACGCGCGGCGCTTGATCTCGCCGGTTGGGAAGAGACAGACATTTTCGCGCACGCATGATGGCAGCCAAGATCGGGATCTGGCTCGTCTGGGTATTTGCCGTTCTCGTGGGCATGGTCGCCTCGTTCGTCGGCGCCGTAATTACGATCCCAATGTTGGCGATGGTGGTGTTCTCACCAGCCTTGTTCTTGGTGCTGCGTCGCGCGCCGTGGGCGCACAAATGATTGCCGCATTGATCCTTGGCGCCTACGCTGCGTGGATGATCGTGGACCAAATCCTATGACCGCTAAGATCAACCTCGCCGAAAAACTCGCGATGTTCGAAGGCCATTGGCAGCCGCGCGTCGTTGGCGCATTCAACGGGCACGATTTGATGGTCGTAAAGTTCCAGGGACAATTCCCCTGGCACTCGCACGCTGACACTGATGACTTTTTCCTCGTCCTCAAGGGCGAGATGATCATGCGCTTGCGCGATGGCGATGTGCGCGTTGGGCCAGGTGAAGTGTTTGTGGTGGCGCAAGGCGTCGAGCACGCGCCGTTCGCCGAAGAAGAAACGCATGTGATGCTGATCGAGCCGAAGGGTACGCCGAACACAGGCGATCCCGCGACAGCCGCGCCACGCCGGGAGATTTGAGCTTGAGCACCGAAGCGTTCACGCCGCTGCCCGATATGATCCGCTCGCTCGCCGAAGCGGCGCCGGAGAAGATCGCGCTGATTCAGGATGATCGGCAGCTCTCTTACGGCGATCTCGACAAGGTTATGGATCGCGTCGCGGCGGCTTTGCAGCGCGAAGGCGCAAAGCCCGCGGATAGCGTCGCGATCTGCGCTGGAACATCCATCGAGTATGCGTGCGCATTCCTGGGCGCATTGCGCGCGGGCGTGGCGGTGGCGCCGATTGCGCCCTCTTCCACGGCAGATAGCATCGTCGAAATGGTCGCCGATTGCGGCGCGAAGGTATTCTTTCTCGACAAGAGTGTTGGCGATGCGCTGGGCGAGCGGCTTAGTGCGATCAAAGCCAAGCTCATTGGACTCGATGATGGCGCGCCGGGCTTGCGGCATGATCAGTTCGTCGCACCGGCGGGCGCGAAGCCGGCGCCGGTGACGATCACCGAGGATATGCCGTTCAACATCATCTACTCTTCGGGCACGACCGGCACACCGAAAGGCATCGTGCAAAGTTTCGGCATGCGCTTCGGCCATGTCGCGCGCGCGGTCGCTATGGGATACGGACCGGGCGCGGTGACCTTGCTGTCGACGCCGCTCTATTCGAACACAACCCTGGTGAGCTTCTTTCCGACGATTGGGCTCGGCGGCACAGCCGTGCTGATGAAGAAGTTCGACGCCGCGCAATATCTCGACCTGGCGCAAAAGCACCGCGCAACCCACACGATGCTGGTGCCGGTGCAGTATTCGAGGCTAATGGCGCGCGAGGATTTCAACTCGTACGATCTCTCAAGCTTCGTGATGAAATTCTGTACCTCCGCGCCCTTCTCGGCGGCACTCAAAGCGGATGTGCTGAAACGCTGGCCCGGTGGGCTGGTCGAATATTTCGGCATGACTGAGGGCGGCGGCACCTGCGTGCTGATCGCGCATGTCTATCCGGAGAAACTGCACACCGTCGGCCAACCAGCGCCAGGTCACGATATCCGCGTCATCGATGAAGACGGCCGCGAACTGCCGCGCGGCGAGGTCGGCGAACTTGTCGGCCGGTCTGAACTCGTGATGAGCGGCTATCATAATCGCAAAGAACAGACGGACGCCGCGACGTGGGTTTCGCCAGATGGCTTGGCGTTCATTCGCACTGGCGACGTCGGGCGCTTCGATGCGGATGGGTTCGTCGAACTCATGGACCGCAAGAAGGACATGATCATCTCCGGCGGGTTCAACATCTATCCGAGCGACCTCGAAGCGGTGCTCCGCCAACATCCAGACGTGGCGGATGTCGCCGTCGTTGGCGTGCCGAGCGTCGACTGGGGCGAGACGCCGGTCGCGTTCATAGTGTCGCGCGGCGCCGACGCCGAAACGCTGCGCGCATTTGCAAACGAACGCGTCGGCAAGACGCAGCGCATCAGCGATGTGCGGCTGATTGACGAACTCCCGCGCAGCCACATCGGCAAGATATTGAAGCGTGAGCTACGCGACGCTTACGCGCCGCGCGCCTAGTTCTTTGCCTTCGCGCGGCAGCGGTCCGAGCAATAACGCACGCTTTCCCAATCGCGCGCCCACTTCTTGCGCCACGTGAACGGCTTGCCGCAAGTTGCACAGGGCTTTTGCGGCAGGTTCGATTTATCTTTGCGAATGCCGTTTGCGTTCCGGGGCATCAGGGTTTTTAGCAGGGCGCTACATGTGATCCAATATCTCAGCGGCCGCGTAACGGCTCGGTGAGCCAAGCGCTGCGTCTTATCCTTGGAGATCAACTCTCCCCACGCATCGCCGCCCTGCGCGACGTAGATCGGTCCAGCGACACGATCCTCCTCGCGGAGGTCAATGCTGAAGCCACGTACGTTCGCCATCACAAAAAGAAGATTGCGTTCGTGTTCGCTGCTATGCGCGCCTTTGCGGCGCGGCTTGAGACAGATGGTTTTCGCGTTCGCTACGTCAAACTCGACGACCCCCAAAACTCTGGCTCATTGCGCGGTGAAGTTGAGCGGGCGCTGCGCGAGGGCGATTTCGATGAAATCGTCATCACGGAGCCAGGCGAGCATCGCCTAGCCATTGATATGGCGGAGTGGGAAGCCGCATTTGGTGTGCCTCTTGAGATCCGCGAAGACAGCCGCTTCATCTGCTCTCACGCTGCGTTCCGCAGCTGGGCGCAGGGACGCAAGCAATTGCGCATGGAATTTTTCTATCGCGAGATGCGTCAAGCAACCAGCCTCTTGATGGATGAACGCGAACCTGCCGGCGGACGCTGGAATTTCGACGCGGAAAATCGAAAACCCGCGAAACCCGATTTGTTCATGCCGCGGCCGCCTCGGTTCGAGCCCGACAACGAGACCGAAGCCGTTCTCACACTTGTGGCTGATCGCTTCTCCGAACACTTCGGCGATCTGACGCCCTTCTGGTTCGGCGTGACCCATGATCACGCCGAAATCGCTCTCCAGCACTTCCTGAGCGCCGCGCTTCCCCGCTTCGGCGACTACCAAGACGCAATGCTGACGGATGAGCCGTTTCTCTATCACTCCGTCATTTCCATGTATTTGAACGTCGGCCTCCTCGACGCACGCGACATCTGCCGACGCGCTGAGGAAGAATACCGCCAGGGACGCGCGCCGCTGAACGCCGTGGAGGGCTTCATCCGGCAAATTCTGGGTTGGCGTGAGTACGTTCGAGGCATCTATTGGCTGCGTGGTCCACACTATGTCGAGAGCAACGCCCTCCAAGCAAAGCGCGCCTTGCCGTGGTTCTATTGGTCAGCCGAAACCGACATGGCGTGCATGAAGGCCGCTCTGCAGCAGACCAAGTCCGAAGCCTATACGCACCACATTCAGCGCCTCATGGTGACCGGCAATTTCGCTCTGCTTGCAGGGATCGATCCGTACCAGGTGCATGAATGGTATTTGGCAGTGTATGCGGACGCATACGAATGGGTCGAAGCACCCAACACAATCGGAATGAGCCAATTCGCCGATGACGGCCTGCTCGCATCGAAGCCATACGCCGCCAGCGGCGCTTACATCAATCGCATGTCCGATCATTGCAAGGGCTGCATCTACGATGTGAAAGCAAAGCAAGGCGCGAGGGCTTGCCCGTTCAACTATCTATATTGGGATTTTCTCGTTCGCAACCGCGCGAAACTATCGAACAATCCTCGTGTCGCACCGATGTATCGCACGCTTGACGGCATGAGCGACGAGCGCCGGGCGGAAATCTCGCAAGACGCCACGACGTTCTTGGAAACACTCTGAGCCGATCGTTCGGGATTTACGAAAGAGTTTGCCCTGCCTAGCCTCGGCGTATGGATGACGCCGAATTTGCACAGCGCTTCGAAGCGATGTTTCGCGAGACGTACCTGCGTGCTGTGCGGCGCGTCAGCGATAAACGCGAGCGGCTGACGCCGGAGACCGTCGCCCTGCTCGATCATCTGGCGATGAGCGGCCCACTGACGCCAGGCGAACTGGCCAAGCACCTCAACCGCGCGCCATCGACGCTGACAGAGATGTTGGATCATTTGTTCGAGCAGCACTTGCTCGAACGCGACCGCGATCCGAACGACGGTCGTAAGAGTCTGATCTGGCTGAGCGACCTCGGCCAAACCGCGCTCGCGGAAGCGCGCCAAGTTCTCGACACAGCAATCGTAGCGCGCGCAGCGGCGGCTCTAACGCCGGACGAACGCGCGCAATTCTTCAACTCACTTCAGAAACTGGTAATGGCGATGAAGGGACTTGGATCATGAGTCACAAGTGCGAAAGCTGCGGCATGGCAATCGAAAATGGCGTCTATTGCCAGTACTGCGTCGATGAGAGCGGCGCGCTGCAGGATTTCGCCACGCGCTTCGAACGCATGGTGGCCTGGCAAGAACGGCGCGGCAGCGCGCGGCCTCAGGCCGAACGCGAAACCATTGCCTACATGGCGACGATGCCAGCGTGGAAGGACCATCCCGAAGTGAAAGCGCGGCTGAGCGCGCAGTGACGTTCGAGGCTTAGGCTTTCACCACTTGCTGATCGATGCGCCCGAAGATTGAGTGCTTCTTTGCGTCGAACATCTCGATCTCGACGCGGTCGCCGTGCTTCAAGAATGGCGTAGACGCTTTACCGTCTTGGATCGTCTCGATCATCCGTTGCTCGGCGATGCAGGAATATCCCAAGCCGCCTTCATTGATCGGCTTGCCGGGACCACCGTCAGCGCCGCGATTGGAGATCGTGCCGGAGCCGATGATCGTTCCCGCAGCAAGCTCCCGCGTCTTCGCGGCGTGCGCGATGAGCTGACCGAAGTCGAATGTCATGTCTTCGCCCGCGTTTGCGGCGCCGAAGAATTTGCCATTCAAACTGACGTGCATCGGCAGATGCAGCTTGCCATCTTTCCAAGCGTCGCCGAGCGCGTCGGGCGTCACCGCAACGGGTGAGAACGCCGACGACGGCTTCGATTGGAAAAAGCCAAAGCCCTTTTCCAGCTCAGCCGGAATGAGATTGCGCAAGCTCACATCATTGACAAGCATTACGAGGCGGATGCGCTTTCTCGCATCAGCGGCGCTGATGCCGGCTTCGCAATCATCGACGATAACGGCGAGCTCGGCTTCGAAATCACAGCCCCAAGCTTCGTCTTTCAACGGAATGGCGTCACGCGGACCGAGGAACACGTCGCTGCCGCCTTGGTACATCAGCGGATCCGTCCAGAACGTCTCCGGCATTTTCGCGCCACGCGCTTGGCGCACAAGCGCGACGTGATTCACGTAGGCCGAGCCATCCGCCCATTGATAGGCGCGCGGCAACGGGGAAGCTGCTTCGCGTTCGTGAAAGCGCTCGCGCAGGATGGCGCCATTGTTCACGCCCTCCGCGACTGAACGCAGACGCGGCTCAGCGCGCTCCCAGTCATCGAGTGCAGCTTGCATCGTCGGCACTTCCGGGCCGGAGTGCGCATACCAGGCGAGATCGTCAGACACGACAACAAGGCGGCCGTCGCGGCCATGGCGCAGGGAGGCAAGCTTCATTGTTTCACTGCGTCCTTCTGATTTTCGGGAGCGGCTTTGATGAAAGCCGGATGTGCACGCGCGCGTTCGTCCCACGCGACGAGGCGCGGGAATGGCGTAAGATCGGTTTTGAAACGGCGCGCATTCGCCATCTGCGGCACCAGCATCACGTCGGCAAGCGTCGGTTCATCGCCGAATACGTAAGCCGTATCCGCATGCTTGGAGACTTGATGCTCAAGCGCATTGAAGCCGAGCTTGATCCAGTGCCGATACCACTCACCGACGTGCTCTTCACTGGCGCCGAACTCGAGCTTGATCCGCGTCAGCACGCTCGTGTTGTTGAGCGGGTGAATGTCAGTGGCGATTGTGGTGGCGAACGAACGCACTTGCGCGCCAAGCCATGGATCGGCTGGCATGAGGCGCGGGTTTGGGTAGGTCTGATCAAGCCAAACCAGGATCGAGAGCGATTGAGTGATGATGCCCTGCTCTGTCTCCAGCGCCGGCACGCGCATCTGCGGGTTCTTTGATCGATACGGCTCGCGCATTTGCTCGTCAGTTCCGGGCGCGATGTTGATCGGGACGCTCTCGTATTCGACATTCTTCAGCGCGAGACCGATGCGAACGCGATAAGCAGCGGACGAACGCCAATAATCGTAGAGCTTCAGCATCAACGGCGTCTCTCGTTTAGGCGCAAGTTGCGCACTTCCCAGCCACCCGACGTGGTTCGCACCACCCAGATCATGATCGATACATTGCCTTGCTCAGTGGAAAAGACCACTGGGCATGTGAATACGCCGCCGCGCGGTTGGCAACCCTCATAAGCGGCGATGTGAGCGGTCGAGAGATCGGGTGCGTTCGCAGTTTCACCTCGGGCGTAAAAATCGTGGACCGCCGCGTCCAAGTCGTCCTGAGACGGGCCAAGTATTGAGCCACAAGATGCGAGCGCGCACAGCGCTGCGGCGAGCGTGAGAGCGCGGATCATTCGCCAATCCGAGATTTTGCCGCGTGTGAAGCGCGGGCTTTTTCGTGAAGCCATGCCGCATGCTGCGGCGCCTTCTTGGTGCGACTCCACTCATCCAGCATCATCGGGGCGACGCGTTTCAGTTCGGCGATTTCGTCGGCCGTGCCCGTATCGGCGGTCAACTCAAGGCGGTGACCATTCGGGTCGAAGAAATAGATCGACTTGAAGATGCCGTGATCTGTCGGCCCGAGGACAGCTAGCCCTTTCGCTTCGGCGCGCGCCTTCGCGGCGGTCAGCGCATCTAGGCTTTCGACCTTGAACGCGATGTGCTGCACCCAGGCCGGCGTATTCTCGTCGCGACCCATATCTTTCTGGTTTGGCAGTTCGAAGAACGCGAGCACGTTGCCGTTTCCGGCGTCCAGAAAAACGTGCATATACGGATCGTATTCGCCGGTAGAGGGCACGTAGTCCTCGGCAAACGCGGTCGTGTATTCCATGCCAAAGACGTCGTTGTAAAACTCGACCGTCTCCTTCGCGTCTTTGCAGCGATAGGCAACGTGATGGATGCCGTTGGTAATGGGCATTGCGCTTACTCCCGGCGCAGCGCCGGGAGCGCGCTGCATGTTATTCCGAAGGAACGTCTTTGGTGCGCGTCTTGCCTACGCCCATGGCGATGCCAAGGCCCAGCAGAACGAGCGCGCCTACCACAATCCACTGCGTCGCGACGCCAAGCAGCACCGCGCCGTAGATCAGGCCTGCGAGAAGAATGAGAAAGCCAATCGCGTAAATAACGAACGTAGACATGAGGTGCTCCCGTAAGACCGAAATGTTGCGGCCTATCAACGGGCGACACGGGATTTAGTGCCATGCGAACGGAACAATGGATCATTGTTCGTCCGCGAAGATCTGAATGACGGGTTCACCGCCAGAAGATTGCGAAGCGCGATACATGCCGGGCGTGTTCATCGCCCAGGCCACGCGGCCCCTGCCATCGAGGACGATAACCCCGCCATCGCCAGCCTCATTGCTGGCGTTCGTCGTCGCGCCAACTTCAGCGATGACGTGATCAGCCGCCTGTTGGGCGGTCTCGTGGCGAAACTCCATGCGCGCGCAGATGTCGCGCGCAACGCCTACGCGAATAAAGAACTCGCCCGTGCCGGTCGCGCTGACCCCGCACACCCCGTTCTGCGCGTACGTGCCGGCGCCGAGGATCGGCGCATCGCCGACTCGCCCCCAGCGTTTGCCGGTCGTTCCGCCCGTCGACGTGCCGGCGGCGATGTTGCCGTGCGTATCAAGCGCCACGACACCGACAGTGCCAAACTGGTGATCGTCCGGATACACTAGCGCTGCGCGCGGCGCTGGCGGCGCATTTGCCGGACGAGGCGGGATTGGCAGGTTGTTGCTCCGCAGATTGGCTTCGAGCTGCTGCCAGCGGCGCTCCGTAAAGAAGTAAGACGGATCAACCTCTTCAAGATTTTGCGAGCGCGCAAATGCTTCGGCGCCTTCGCCGATGAGCATCACGTGGCGCGAGCGCTCCATTACTGCGCGTGCCGCGCTGATCGGATGGCGCGTGCGCGTCAGGCCAGCGACGGCACCCGCCGCACGGTTACGGCCATCCATGATCGAGGAATCGAGTTCATTGCGCCCCTCAGCAGTGAAGACGGCGCCGCGACCTGCATTGAAGAGCGGATCGTCTTCCATATCGCGAATGACGGCCTCGACGGCGTCAAGCGAGGAGCCTCCGCGATCCAGAATAGTGCCGCCCGTCACCAGCGCACGCCGCATCGCGGCGCGATACTGAGCTTCGACTTCGGGCGTTAGATTCGCCCGCTCAATCACGCCAGCACCGCCATGAACAACGATGGACCAGCGGGGAGCAGATTCGGGCGCGGTGGCGCAAGCTGCAAGGAGAACAAGCGATGCGAGAACCGATATGGACCGCCGGCCTTTTGCCGGCCATCGCCAGTGCACGCCGACGAGACGCCATCGGTCCATAAACATCTCAGCCCGCCTTCAACACGCCGCGCTTAATTTGGTCGAGTTCGATACTCTCAAACAAAGCTTTGAAATTGCCCTCGCCGAAGCCTTCGTTGCCTTTGCGCTGGATGAACTCAAAGAAGATCGGCCCGATCGCGTCTTTGCCGAAGATCTGAAGCAACAGACCTTGCCCTTCACTCGGCGCGCCGTCGATGAGGATACGGCGCTTGCGGAGTTCTTCGACCGGTTCGCCGTGGCCTGGCAGGCGTTTGTCGATAAGATCGAAATAGGTTTCGATCGTGTCTTGGAGCTGCACGTCACGCGAGCGGAGGCGATCGACGACCTCGTAGAGATTGTCAGTGCCGAAGGCCAAATGCTGGATGCCTTCGCCCTTGTAGCGCTGAAGATATTCTTCGATTTGATCGACCTTTTCCGGGTCGCCTTTGCTCTCGTTGAGCGGGATGCGAATTTTGCCGTCGGGGCTCGTCATCGCTTTTGAGAACAGGCCGCTGACTTTGCCTTCGATGTCGAAATAACGGATCTCGCGGAAATTGAATATCTTCTCGTAATAGTCCGCCCAGGTTTTCATGTTGCCACGGAAAACGTTGTGCGTGAGGTGATCGAGATAGGTGAGGCCGAGTGAATTCTTCGATTCATCGGCGCCTTCGATCGGCTTGAAGTCGATATCGTAGATCGACTGCGCGCCGTACCGGTCAACGAGATAGATATACGCGCCGCCGATACCTTTGATCGCCGGGATGTTGAGCTCCATCGGGCCGACTTTGCCTTCGACAGCCTCGGCGCCGCGCTTCACGGCTTCGCGGAGCGCGTGCTGCGCATCGCGGACGCGGAAGGCCATGGCGTTGGCGGACGGGCCGTGGGCGTCGCGGAAATCGGCGGCTTGGCCGCTCGGCTCCATGTTCAGGATGAAGTTGATGTCGTTCTGCTTGTAGCGAACGACGTTCTTCGAGCGGTGCTTGGAAACCGCGGTGAAGCCGATCTGTTCGAAATACGCGGCAAGCTTTTCTGGTTCGGGCGAGGTGAATTCGACGAACTCAAAACCATCGGTCCCAATCGGATTCTCGAACAGGTCGGCCATGGACGTTTCCTCGAAGCTTGCGTTTGCCGCAGATTTAGTTTCATCTGTAACCAATGGCAAGCGCAAAGCGAAAACCGACACCGGCAGACTTGCTGGTTTTGGAGGATTTCCTCCCCTACCGGCTCTCGATCCTGTCAAACCGCGTAAGCCGCGCCATCGCGGCGCGCTACGCGGAGACGTTTGGTCTCACGATCCCCGAATGGCGGATCATCGCCGTTCTCGGGCGCCGCCCTGGGCTAACTGCCAAGGAAGTCGCCGAGGCGACGGAGATGGATAAGGTCGCCGTCTCGCGCGCTGTGGCAAAGCTCGTTGAGTCCAAGCGTGTCGCGGCGCGCGCCGATCGCGACGATGCGCGGCGGCAAATCTTGTCGCTCACAGCGCAAGGCGAAGACGTGCATTCACGCATTGCGCCGATCGCACTGGAGAGCGAGCAGCGGCTGTTGACGGCGTTGAATGCTCGCGAGCGTGAGCAGTTCGGCGCGCTCCTCGATCGCCTTCTCAACACTGCGAAGACGCTTTAGCTCTGCGGCGTTAGCCTCAGCACTCGGCCATTGTCCTCATCGGTGATGATCCAAAGAGCGCCATCTTCGCTTTCGGCAATATCGCGAATGCGGCCAGCGCCGAGAGCGAAGCGCTCCTCACCCGTCACGCGCTCACCCTCGATCTCGAGACGCACCAATGCTTGCGTCGTCAATCCCGCGATCAAGATGTCGCCGCGCCACGGAAACAGCGAGCCGCGATAGAAATCCATATCGCCCGGCGCGATCACCGGATCCCAATAATAAACCGGTTGCTCCATGCCCTCGCGTTGCGAGGTCTCGTGCTGCGCTGAGCCATCATAGTCGATGCCGTAGCCGATGATCGGCCAACCATAGTTCAACCCGGCGCGGGGGATGTTGAGTTCGTCGCCACCGCGCGGGCCGTGCTCGATTGTCCAAAGCACACCCGTGTCCGGATTAAGATCGGCGCCTTGCACATTGCGGTGGCCGTAGGACCAGATTTCGGGCCGTGCATCTGCGCGGCCAACGAACGGATTGTCAGTGGGTACGCTTCCATCGGCGTTGATGCGCACGATTTTGCCGAGTGTGGTTGAGAGATCTTGCGCCAAGCCGCGAGATTCAGGCCGCTGGCGTTCGCCGAGCGTGATGAACAGATGCTCTTCACGATCGAACACCAAGCGCGAACCATAATGGCCGCCGCTATCGCGCGACGGCATCTGGCGGAAAATCACTTGCACGTTATCAACGCGCGTCGCGTTGTCGTTCAGGCGCCCACGCGCGACGCTCGTGCCTCTGCCATCTTCGCGAGGCTCTGCGTAGCTCCAATAGATCATGCGATCGGTCGCGAAATTTGGGCTGAGCACAACGTCGAGCAATCCACCCTGGCCCTGCTCATGCACGCGCGGCAAGCCGGCGATCGGCGCCGAGATGCGCCCCTCGCGCGTAACGATGCGCAGCCGGCCCGCACGTTCGGTGATGAGCATGCGCCCGTCCGGCAAGAACACGATTGCCCACGGGTGATCGAGACCTGTCGCGATCTCTTGTGTGTTGATCGTCACGCCGCTGCGCGCTTCCGGCGCGCGCGTTTGCCCTTCGAACGCTGGGGTAAAATTCGAATTTGGCGGACCTTGCGCAACTTCGCCGTTCTGTGACTGCTGACCGCTGCTCGGCGAGCCAGTGCATGCGGCGAAAATCAACGCGGCGGCGAAAACCCAACTACGCATGGTGTGTTCCCATTACCCTTACTGAGCGAAAGCCAAATCAAACGCGCCGATTGCCTTGCCGGCGCCCTTTTCCCTCGCCACCTCACCTTTCCTGACGTTAACATGAGGCCTCGCTGGGGCAGCGGGGACGGCAAAGAACTTGGCGGACGTCTTCATCTCCTGTTCGCGACTTGATCGCGATCGTGTGCAGCCTGCCGCTGAGCGGCTGAGTTCGCTTGGCTACTCCGTGTGGTGGGACGAGCGAGATGGTCAAGCCAGCATCGACGAGATTGAACGTCAATTCACCGAAGCACGCGCGATCGTGACTGTGTGGAGCGAGAGCGCGCGGAACTCGTCGTGGGTGCTGGCGCAATCAGCGCAAGCACTCGATGAAGACAAGTTACTGCAAATGCAGATCGACGATATGCGGCTGCCCGCCCCGTTCGATGCTCTGAAGATCGCGGAAATGCATAGTGGTAAGAGCGAATGGGGCATGCTGGAGGCCGCTTTGGCGGCGCTGGTGCGCGAAGGTCGGCCACCGGAGGCGATCGATCATCGCGGCGCGCAAACCGCCCAGCCAAACATCGTCGCCGCGCCGCGCTTGCTGCTGACGGCGGTCACCGCCGCGCTGGTGGCCTTCTTCGGCGCACTCACCGCGACCTATAACGGCGTGATGCGCACCGATGAGCTGCAGCTAGCACTTTATGGCGTGCTCGCGGTGGCAACGCTCTGCGCTGCCGTATCTGCCTTGCGCCTATTCGCCATCCGTCGCGCGGGAGGCTGAGCGCACATGCCGAAATCAGTCCTCAGCAATTTTGTTGGAAGCACCCGGGCGTTGCTCGTGGCGCAGCTGATTGCCTGCATTGGCGCAATCGCGCTCGTGGGTTGGACGCTGGGCGTCACTAACCAAGTGCTGCGTGAGCGCAACCGGCTACAAGAGCGCGTGATCCAATTGGAAGAAGCGATGGCCGCGGGGGGTGTTGTGCCGCCGGCGCCGACCGCAGTCGTGGCCGCGTCCACACAAAGTGATGCGGCTTACCCCGGCTCGATCGCCAATGCGCGCGCGCCGAGCGCTGAAGGCGCAAGCGACACGCCCGCGAACGCAGGAGCGGATACAAGAAACATCAGCAGTGTTATCACCAGCCTCTTTGGTCCGGCGCCACCGTTGCGAACCGTCGTGCTGCACGTACGCGCCGACGCTGATGTTGTGACTGCAGAAAAGATCGCGCGCGCGCTGCAGAGCGATGAGGTGCGCGCACTCATCAATGTCATGACCACAAGCGATCAGCGCCCGTCCGGCTACGCCTATTTCGACGGACGCCAAAGCCGCGCCGCCGCCGATATCGTCGCGCGATTTCACGATCTCGCGCGCGAACAACAAGTCGCGCAATGGTCGGCGCAGCTCCGGGGCACGGCGCTCCCGGCGCGAGATGAGTACACCGCCGACCGGCTCGACATCGTGCTGCCGCCGCTGCCGCCACCGCCTCCTCCGCCGGTTGTCGTGGACACGCCTGCCACAGCGACCGCTACTCCCCAGCCATAGCGGTTGAGCCGCCTTGCTTCCGCCCCCCGGGCAGGTGAAAAGCCGAACCGTGACAGCAGCTGGCGCAGCCCTTGATTTTGGTTGGGAGCCCAAACGGGCGCTCACCCTTAAGTCTGCGCGCCGCCGGTCGCGCCTTATCGCGGCCCTGCGCAGGTTTTTCGTGGCTGGCGCCGGAGCATCTTTTGCGGCCGTCTTCGTGTTCATGGCGCTCCACGCCATTGAGGGCGGGTTCAACGCTGGCCAGTATGCGCCCTCGGAACCCCTGCGGATGATCAATCCTCGCTTTATCGGCCGGACCGAGAATGGCGGCCCCTACCAGCTCTCGGCCGAGGTCGCCGAACGCCAGCAGGGTGACAACCAGCCAATCGAGCTGGTGGCCCCAGTTTATCGAACCGAAGCCGGAACGATCATGCTCGCCCCCCGCGGCGTCTATGACGAGCAGGCCCAAACCGTGGTTTTTGACGGCGAAGTCCTGTTCTCGGACCGGAACGGCAACCGGTTCACGACTCCAAACATGCTCGTGGACCTCGAAAAAGGCACACTAACCGGCCGAGGCGGCGTCACCGGCGCTGGGCCCCTTGGCGTGCTCCAGGCCGGAAGTTATGAATTACGAGACAGCGACCGTGCTTTGGTGCTGGGCGGCGGGGTTCGGGGACAGATTCCGGACCGCGATCAACAGAATGGGGAGCAGCCGCAATGAGGCCCGTGAGCTTTTTCATCGCCGCCGGCGCCTTCGTCCTCGCGGCGTTTGCAGCGGCTCCCGCGCACGCTCAGCTGAGCGAAGGTGGCGGCCCGGTCTCGTACTCGGCTAACAATCTCGAATACTTCGATAGCGAACACCGCCTCGTTCTCGTGGGCGACGTCGACATCGTTCAAAACGATGCGCGGCTGCGGGCCGATCGTATCACGCTGTTTTTCAGCGGTTCTAGCGGCGCGCCGGCAGCTGGCGGTGGTGGCCAAGGTCTTGGCTCGGGCGACATCGAACGCATGATTGCCGAAGGCGAAGTCTACTACATCCGCCCCTCGCAAGACGCGCGCGGCGACCGCGCCGAATACAACGTCTCGCAAGACAGCGTGACCTTCACCGGCAACGTCATCGTCATGTCGGATGAGAACGTCATTCGCGGCAACACGCTGGTTCTCCAGATCGGCTCACGCCGGACGACGATCCGTCCAAATGCCGGCCAACGGGTCCGCGGCGTGTTCGTCCCGCGCGAAGGCGCCCAGACACCGGCAAATCGCCCGCAGTGATGATCGCTTTCACCCCCAAGGGTTCACTAATTCTTAGCGCCGGCGGGTCGAAATGAGCCCCGAGGGCACGGCACGCCGTTCAGCTCAGCCCGAGGCTTCCACTGGAGGCCTTGGCGCGGTTCGGATCGCTAAAGCGTATCGCGGCCGCCAGGTGGTGAAGGACGTTTCGCTCTTCCTCCGCCGTGGCGA